>JAXHNE010000011.1:0-10993 GCA_034520885.1 Candidatus Saccharimonadota bacterium | reverse complement strand
CGTCATTATCTCGGCGATAATGGTGGGGATTACTCTCACCCTTTACGGCAGCACGGTACGCAGCCAAAATCGAAGCCGAGCTGGCGGTGGACAATCAGTTCGCCCTGCGCACTATGGTAGAAGGGCATCCGCCAACCTACGCCAGTAGCATCGGAAGCGGCAACCAGCTTACGGACAACCACGAGCCCGGGAGTGGTTGGACGACCTCAAGCAACAACGACACTATCATCATTAATAAGCCGGCTTCGCGGGACGACGAAAGCATTATTTATAACGAATCCACGGGTGACCCCTACCCCAATGAAATCATTTACTTCGTCCAAAACGGGAAACTGTTACGCCGAAGACTGGCCAACTCAGCGGCTACGGATAACGCCCTGACCACCAGTTGCCCGGAAGCCCAAGCCTCTTCATCGTGTCCCTCGGATAACGAGCTGGCGGAGTACGTTTCTGATTTTTCTTTCACTTTGTACGATACGAATCACCAACAAACGACCAACCCCGCCATAGCCCGTGCCGTACGCCTCAACTTAACAATGGAACGCGGAGCATTCGGTGAAACCGTCAACATCACCAATTCGATCACAACGGAGTTGAGAAACTAATGAGACGCCTCAATACCACCCCAGCCTTCGCCATGCCCATTGTGCTGATAACCATATTTTTCGTCATGACCATTATCGCGGTCGTAAGTTCGTACGCTTCCGCGAACTATAAAATAGCCTCGGACGAGTCCTACTTGGCCAACGCCCGGCTAACCGCCGATGCTGGCATCGACACGAGCATAAACGAACTCAACGTCGATCCCAACTGGACCGGCACCGGGGGCGAGGTCACCCTGCTCGATACGTCACACATGCGTACTACCTACGAAAGCCAGCTCCTTGACGGGGCGGGAGACAACGAAAAAATTCTTGCCGTGGTAGCCCGGACTTACGCCCCTTCTACGGCCACGGAACCCAAGGTCGAACGCCGCTATGAACTTGACTTGCGAGCGGTAACTTCGGGAACCAGTGCCAGTTCGGTCGTTAGTGGCGTTGGCGGGTTGCTCATGAACAATAACTCCAAAATAACCGGTGGTGACGTGGTAGTAAACGGCGAAGTGGAGATGAACAACCAATCGCAAATCGGCACGCAATTCAATGCGGTAAACGTACGTATAGCCCATCACAGCTGCCCGAAACCCGCGGATGAAAACTATCCGGAACTGTGCGGTTCGAGCGACGGCGAACCGATTTCCATGCAAAACAATGCCCGTATTTACGCCGACGTAAAAGCCAACAACCAGGTGGATGACAACAACATGTTCGACCCCGGCCTTACCGCCAACTCCGGCGTCGATCCGATAGACCTTCCGGTGTATGATCGCACCCAACACGACGGCGCCACCGAGTATTCACCGTCCAGCAGCACCATTGATTGCCCGAACAATGGCAGCACTACGTGGCCGGCCGACATCAAAATTACCGGTGACGTTGATTTGGGGAATAGCTGTGAACTTACCCTGATGGGCGACGTGTGGATTACCGGTAATTTTAGTACCGGCAATAACGGCGAGATATACGTCTCCGACACACTTGGCACCGAATCGCCGGTCATTATGGTGGACGGCAATAACGGATTTACGCTTTCCAACAACGGCGAAGTAATCCCCAACTCTAGCGACAGTGGTATCGAACTCTATAGTTTTTGGAGTGATAGCGGCTGCGGCGCCGATTGTACCGAATTGACCGGACAGGCCTTAAAAAATAGTTTAAACCGCGTGACGATTAATCTCGGCAACAATGGCGAGGCCCCCAATAGCGCATTTATCGCCCAGTGGTCCCGGGTTCGCGTTTCCAATAACGGGGAACTCGGCGCCGTTGCCGGACAATCAATCGAGCTCAGCAACCAGGCGGTTATCAACTTCAGTTCCTCGGTCCCCGGCAGTGACAACCTTACCACCACGTGGGTAAAACGCGGCTTCATCCGCGTCTACGACTAATTTACCCGGTTCGGTGAGTATGCGGGGCGAAACTCAGAGCTTAACTGAAGTTTTCATCATACATTTCGTCATCTTCAGTTTCGTCAGTGCCGCCGCCGAAGACATCACTCATGGATGACACCAGTACGTCGCGCGGGCGCGATCCGTCGGCCGGCCCGATAATACCCTGTTCTTCCATGGTTTCAATCAGGCGTGACGCCCGGCCATAGCCGATACGCAGCCGGCGCTGCAACATGCTGGTGCTGGCCTTATTGCCATCGACCACCACTTGCACGGCATCTTTGTACATATCGTCATCGGCATCGTTCATGCTGCTCGGCGCTACCACGCCGCCCTTGCCGTCCAGTTGCACCGGTTGGCTGACGACTTCGTCATCGTAGTTCGGTTCGCGCTGCATGCGCACGAAGTCGGTGACTTTTCCGGTTTCCTCGTCGGAAATAAAGGCCGCTTGGGCGCGCATGGGCTTGGGCATGTTTGCGGTGGTAAATAGCATGTCTCCCTGGCCAAGGAGCTTCTCCGCCCCTACGCCGTCCAGGATAATTTTGGAATCCACGCCGCTGGCGGTAGTAAAGGCAATGCGGGCCGGCACGTTGGCTTTAATTAAACCGGTAATGACGTCAACCGACGGGCGCTGCGTGGCCAATACCAAATGGATACCGGCGGCACGGGCTTTTTGTGCCAAGCGCACCACGAGCGCTTCCACGTCGCGGGCCGCGGCCATCATGAGATCCGCCAACTCGTCAATCACCACCACGATGTAAGGCATCGGTTCGTCCTTTTTCAGCTTATTGTATTCGACAATGTTGCGCCGGTTCACCTCCGACATGGTTTTTAACCGGCGTTCCATCTCGGCCACCGCCCACTTCAGGGCACTAATACACTTTTCCGGTTCGTTAATAACCGGTGTCAGCAAATGCGGAATGTCATTATACGGTTGCAGTTCGACTTGTTTGGGGTCAACCAAAATAAGCTTCATGTCCGACGGGCTATTGCGATACAGCAAACTGGTCAGAAAGGTATTGATCATCACCGATTTACCGGAGCCGGTCTGTCCGGCAATAAGCAAGTGCGGCATTTTGGAAAGATCGTTTACTAATGGCTGGCCGGCGATATCACGCCCCAGCACAAAGGAAATATCGCCCCGCTCGCTCTTCCATTCGCTGGATTCCAGCATGCCGCTAAAACGTACCGTGGCCGGCTTAACGTTGGGGACCTCAATGCCCACCAAGCGTTTTCCGGGAATCGGCGCCTCAATACGAATCGAGGTGGCGGCCAAATCCAACGCCAAGTTATTTTCCAGCGCCGTAATTTTGGTTAATTTCACTCCCGTTGGCGGTTTGAGCGTATACTGTGTGACCCGCGGGCCGATGTTAGCGCCTTCCATTTCCACGTTAATATTAAAATTGGCCATGGTTTCTTTGATAATGTCGGCGTTACCTTCTACGTCGCCGGCATCGGCCTTATCCTGTTTTTTGTTCAATAAATCCATTCCCGGGAATTGCCAGTCCGGGTCGCTGACCACCGTCAACGCTTCGTGGCTTTCCGTTGCGGTCAACTTTTCCGCACTGTTTTTCAAGGCTTTTTTACGGGGGAGTACGTTGTCTTCTTCGGCGCCGCGTTCCACCGGCACGCCTTCGTTTAGTTTTAATCCTTTGGACTCGCTTTGGGCTTTCAAGTCGGCCAGGTCGGTGTCTTCACGGCGTTTCGATTTTAAAAGATCGGCTAATTTTAATAACACCCGCGGTGAAATACTGAACGTCAAAAAGACCGCCAAAATAAAGAACACCAAAAACATCACGCTGGCCGGAGCTTTATTAAGCGCCGTGAGTGCCGAGCCGCCCAAGACTTCGCCGAACCAGCCGCCCCGTTCGCTAATCACTTCACCGTTCACTTTTTTGGCGAAAGTGACGTGCAGCCACCCGGAAGCTAACAACAGCGCGCCGGACATGCTGACGAATTTGGCCAAAGGTATACGGCTGTCCTCGCTTTTAAATTTCCAGTAACTAAAATATACCAAAGCGATGGGTACCAAATACGCGGCAATACCGAAGACATTATGGGCGGCATCGAACATGCCGACCGGCAACGGGCCGCCGGCACCGAACCCGCCAAGCAGTAAAAACAGCGCGGCAACCACTAGCACTACGGCCAACGATAAAGACCAAAAGGTCGAATGCTCCTGTGCTTCAGACTTTTGACGGCTTTTCTTCTTGGTGGTTTTCTTTTTTCTTTTCGCCATTATTTACCCTCTTAGTATATCAGTTATTCCGATTCATCAACAGATGCTTGCCCGGCTTTCTCGTTTCCAGTATCTCTTCGTATAACGTATCGGGCAATTTGATCTTTCTCTTCTGTGGGGCGATCAGAATCAAGCACTTCTTCACCAAGACCACGCAACGGCTCTTCCAGATTAAGTAGCAAGCGTTCGTTTTCAAGTTGTTCTGGGCTGTTATGTTCCATGCCCATTATTATAGCAATTTTTACATCATTTGTCAACGCGTGAAGGTGGAAGATGGTAGATGGCAAGCGACTTCGTCGCAATGGATGATAGGTGAGGGTTGATAGATAATAGATGATGGTTCGTAGTTGGTAGTTAGTGGTTAGTGGTTAGTGGCTAGGAAAAAGAAACAAGTAATAAGCAAAACGTAATGTGGCGGGGCTCCGGGCTCTGGCTGAACTGATTGTGGGAGTAATGTAAAATCGGCAGAATCGTTGTCCAAGGACAGCCAGAGCTGCCTGCTTTAGATAAAGCAGCGAGGCCGAGCCCTTCAGTGTCGTTCCCGCTAAGGACACGCCGATTTTACATTACTGCGACGCAGTCACGCTTCAGCCAGCCGCCCGTGGTCTTTTAGGGCGCTTTTTGATCACGCAAAAAGTGCCTGACGGGGAGCTGGCCAGTCAGCTTCTGTTAGTAACTATCTACTATTCTAATTGTGTAGTTACGGTCAATACGCCCCCGTTGCAGAGCAATAATACTAGAATTAATACTAGTATTAATTCTAGTATTATTTACACGTCTAACCGCTAGATTCAATGGTTCACTGAGAGCTTTACGCTTGTGTATAGCGCAAGAAAGAAACGAAGAGCGCAGTAAGCCGTACTGACTGTACGGCGACTGGGTGCTCAGGCTTGAGACAGTTTTAGTTTTCTTGTTGCGTACCGGAGCGAAAATCGTCGGAAAATACTATGAATCGAAGCCGTAAGGGTTACGTGCTTGAGTGCAGTTCGGTAATTCTTCGCAAGCAATACAAAGGATTATTTATCGCCTGGTGTTACTGGTGAGCCTGGGTGCTCAGGCTTGAGACAGTTTTAGTTTTCTTGTTGCGTACCGGAGCGAAAGTCGTCGAGAAATACTATGAATGAAGCCATAAGGGTTACATGCTTGACTGCAGTTCGAATCTTCGTGAGGAAACGCAAAGGAGCCTACGAAACGTACGGTGACCAAGCGAAGACTGCCGCAGTATCAAGTGCACCTCTGTCGCAGCGAGCATCGGCTCGAGCGGTCCTGAGCATCGCAGGCCTTAATCGGCTGCGGCGTCTCTGGCCGAGTAGCTTGGCCCGCATTTCCTCGAACCGCTTCTGTTGCTCGGCGGCAATTTCTTCCGGAGTCGGTTCTTTTTTCTCTTCTTTTTTGTCGTTCTTCTTAGTGGTATCACCTTTGGTGTCGTCTTTGGCGGATTTGTCATTGCCCTTTCCGCCGTTCCCACCGCCACCGCGGCCGCTAATCACATTGACTACCGGAATCACGATCGGACTACGGTTAGTTTGTTCGTACAAGTAGTGGGTCACATGTTCTTTGATTTCCTGCTTGAACCGATCCAAATCCACGCGTTTGAAACGCTGCTGCACGGCGCGCTTTAGTTCGTTGCGCAGTCCCGACATCAGCTCTTCGTTGTCGCGCATGTAAATGAATCCGCGGCTAATGATATCCGGACTGGTCATCACGGCACCGGCCTTGCGGTCAATAGTCAGTACCACCGCTACCAAACCTTCTTCGGCCAGCAGCAAGCGATCCTTAATGACCACGTTACTTACCGTGGCGCCGGTTTGATCGACCAGCACGATACCGGTGGCCACTTTACCGGTGACCTTCATTTCACTTTTATTGAACTCGACCACTTCTCCGTTTTCTATGTTCAGGGTATTTTTACGGGGGAAGCCTTCTTCCACGGCCAGCTCGATATGTTGGCGTTTGCTGGTAAAGTCACCGTAAATCGGCACGAAAAACTTCGGCTTGACCATATTGACCATGTCTTTGTATTCGTCGATGCTGCCGTGCCCGGATACGTGCAAAGGCCCGTGGCCGTCCAGCTCCGCGGTGATGTGCTGGAATACGTGCACATTTTTGCGGTGGAGATCGTCGACCATTTCGCGAACCTTGGCGTCATTACCGGAATACGGAATCGGGCTACTGGACAGAATGACCGTATCTTGTTCTTTTAATTTCACGTGGCGGTGTTCGCCGTTACTCATGCGTTGCATGGCGGAACTCGGCTCGCCTTGTGATCCGGTGCAAACTACCACTACGTCCTGATCCTTCATGTTGGGTACGCTGGCAATTGGTACGAAAGTGCCTTTGGGGACTTTGACGAACCCGTGGCGAATGGCCATTTCCAGGGTGCTGACCATACTGCGGCCGTCCATGGCCACCTTTTTCCCATGGTGGACGGCGGCATTGATTAACATTTGGACGCGGTTCATGTTGGTACTGAACAAACCGATGAATATCCGCCCGGGGGCTTGATCCATGATTTCTTTGAAAGATTGTTCAATGGTGCTTTCGCTCGGTGTGCGCCCCAGCCGTTCGGTAGTGGTGCTTTCGGAAAGCAAGGCCAAAACCCCTTCCTTGCCCAGTTCCTCGATACGCTCCGTATCGGTACGCTCGTGATCCAGCGGTTTGGGGTCGAGCCGGAAGTCACCGGTGTTAATAATGCGCCCGACCGGCGTGTCCAGCACGATCATGGTACTTCCCGGTATGGAGTGCGTTACGCGGATTAACTCCACGAAGAAGTTGCCGATTTTTAATCGCTCGTGGGTGTCTTCGTTCATCATGACGGTTTTTAGTTCGAACCCTTCGGGCATGGGTTGGCCGAAGTTCCCGAAAATTTCCTCCACGCGGCCGATGGAAAAGTTGGATCCGTACACCGGCGCGGGAAAGTTCGGCAAAATGTGCGGCAAGCCGCCGATGTGATCCAGGTGCCCGTGCGTAATGACGTAAGCTTTAATTTTATGGCGAATTTTTTCCAGATACGACGTATCGCAAATGCCGTAATTGATTCCCGGTAAATCCACGCCCAGATCGTTTCCGCAATCCATGATAATGGCGTCGTTTTCATACTCCACCACGATCATGTTTTTGGAACCACCGCTGTCATTTCCCCCTATGGGGATAATCTTCAGGCGCGGGGATTCGTCGATGAAGTTGGCGCGGCGTTTTTCCGTGGCCTGGCCATCGTTCTTGGTATCTTCGTCCCCTTGCTTTAGTTCGTATTGTTTCAGGGCGCGTTGGGCGTCTTGTTGGCTGCGGCGCTGGGCGCGTATCGCGGCGCCGCGACCCGCCGGCCGGCCATTGTTGACCGGCTTTTGGGCCTTATGGTTGGTTTTTTTGTTATTTGAATTGTTGTTGGTTGGTTTTTTCTGACTCACTGTAATTTCCTTTCTTTCTAGATAAATTAGTGATTTAAGTAAGTTTCTTTAAGATAATCGGGATGTTGGCGAAGTCATCAAGTAATGTTTCGCGCATTCCCCCGTTATACAGGGCCGCCGCCGGATGATACAAGGGCAGAAGAACTACCTTGTAGATTGAAGATTGGGGATTGGGGATTGAAGATTTAACTTCTTCTCCTCGATCTCCCATCTCCGATCTCCGATCCTTAAGCTGCAAGCTTATTCGTTTCGCTCGGCCGTGGGACTTGCTGATTCGCAAATCCGGCAAGAAGCAATTCGTGCTGTGACGTCCAAGTGTTACGAGGACTTTGGGCTGAATTACTTCCAGCTGGGTTTGTAAATACGGCAAGAAAGCCTTTTTCTCCTCCGGCAATGGATCGCGATTATTCGGCGGTCGGTATTTTACGATATTGGTAATGTACACGTCTTCGCGGCCTAAATCGATACTGGCCAGCATCTCGTCCAAGAACTTGCCGGCGGCGCCAACGAACGGTTTGCCCTGCTTGTCTTCGTTCTTTCCGGGCGCTTCACCAACGAACACCACGTCGGCGTCGGGGTTTCCGCCACCGAACACCAGTTGGGTCGCGTTCTCGGCGAGCTCACGGCAGACATTGTTTTTCGTAATCTCTGCCCTGATATCGTCAAGACGTGCTCGTTTATCGCCCATACTACCCTTCGGCCAGCATCCGCTTGGTCATTCTGTAAATATTTTGGATACCGCCCGCGAAGAACACAACGCCAATGAAGTACGTCCATAGCTGGCCGTTATCAATTGCCCAGGAAACGAACCCGTAGGCAATCAACAGTTCGGCCACACCGAACAACAGATAGCCGTGTTTGGTGTGGTGCCAGTTATGTAATTTTTCCAGGGGTGTTTTTGCTTTCTGCTTTGCCATAGGGGTCGTTCCTGCTTCTACTTCTTGTCCTTGTCTTGCCCAACGGCTCGCCCACGCGTCATTTCCGGGCGCTCCACAATCCGGTTACGGACTGCTTCGCCCTGAAATTGTGCGGGACTTCGCTGAGGGTCGTTATCGACTACGTACATCATAGCGCTTACTTTTACTTCTTATCCTTCTCGTCTTCAACGGCTCGCATGCTGAGCTGCAGGCGGCCGCGGTCGTCAATGGCTATCAGCTTGACATCCACTTTATCACCTTCGTTCACGACATCGCTGGTTTTTCCAACGCGTTCGTCGGCCAATTCGCTAATGTGCACTAAGCCGTCCTTGCCGGGTAGAATCTGCACGAACGCACCGAAGTCCATCACGCTGACCACCGGTGCATCTTTGTAGATTTTACCGACTTCCGGTTCTTCCACGATATCGGCAACCATCTTCATGGCGGCCTCAATGGAAGCGCCGTCCGGGCTGGCAATCATGACGGTACCGTCGTCCTTGATATCAATCTGCGCGCCGGTTTGGTCAATGATCTTGTTAATGGTTTCCCCGCCCTTGCCAATCACGTCGCGGATTTTGTCGGGGTTAATGCTGATGGATTCCACGCGCGGAGCGTACTTGCTCATCTCGCCGCGAGGTCCGGGCAATACCGAAAGCATGTGCTGCAAAATATGAGCACGACCGTCTTTGCCTTGCCCCAAGGCTTGGCGCAGCACGCTGACCGGCAGGCCGTGGACTTTCATATCCATCTGCAGCGCGGTAATTCCTTTGCTGGTTCCGGTCACCTTGAAGTCCATGTCACCGGCAAAATCTTCGGCATCGGCAATGTCACTTAAGATGAATGGCGTGTCGCCGTCCATGATCAATCCCATGGCAATACCGCTGACCGGTGCCTTGAGCGGCACGCCGGCGTCCATGAGCGCCAAACAGCTGGCGCAGGTCGCGGCCATACTGGTCGATCCGTGCTGGCTCATAATTTCCGTAACCGTGCGGATAGTGTAAGGAAACGTGGCTTCGTCGGGAATCATTGGTGAGAGCGCCCGTTCGGCCAGTGCGGAGTGGCCGATCTCTCGGCGGCCGGGGCCCATCAAGCGCTTTACTTCGCCCACGGTATAGCCCGGTGCGTTGTAGTGGTGCATGTAGCGTTTTTGGGTGTCGTCGTGCTCCATGGTGTCCAGCATTTGCGCGAAAGATAGCGGCGCCAACGTGACGACATTCAAACCTTGGGTCATGCCGCGCGTAAACAGGCTGGATCCGTGCGCCCGTGGTAGAAAACCGACCTCGCTGCTAAGCTGGCGAACTTCGGTCAGTTTACGTCCGTCGGGACGGGCCTTATCCTTAACGATACCGTCTCGCACGTCTTCGTGAATAACTTTTTGCAAGGCGTCGTGGTAGTCATGTTTTACTTCGGCGTATTCGTCTTCGCCCAGCTCCTTGGCGAAGTGTTCGTCAAACTCGGTTTTGAGTTCGCCGATCCGTTCGTTGCGCTCCGGATAATCGGCGCGGAGTTTTTCACCCAGTTTTCCTTTCGCCCACTTTTTAACCGTTTCATAAATGTCTTCTTCCGGGAGGAGTAGTTCGTATTCCCGCTTTTCCACTCCGACCTTTTCGACCAATTGTTTTTGCAGCTCAATCGCCGGTTGGAGGGCTTTGTGCGCCCACTCCATGGCGTCGGCTACCATGTCTTCGCTGACTTCCTTGGCGCCGGCTTCTACCATCATGATGCCGTCTTCGGTTCCGGCCACCACCAGGTCGAGTTCGTTTTGGGTCAGGTCGTCGGCGGACATGAAGGCTTCAAAATCACCTTCGTTTTTCCCGACACGAACACCGGCAATCGGACCGTCAAACGGCGCGCCGGTAAGCATAAAGGCCGTGGAGATCGCGACCATGGCAATCATGTCCGGGCGGAAACTGGGGTCCATGCTGAGCACGCTGGCGATTCCCTGGGCGTCACGCTTGTAACCTTTTGGCCACAGCGGGCGTACCGGACGGTCGATCAGGCGGCTGATCAACACGGCGTCTTCGGACGGGCGTCCTTCGCGTTTTATGAAGCGGCTGCCGCTAATCTTTCCGGCGGCGTACATTTTTTCCTCGTAATCAATGCTTAAAGGGAAAAAGCCGAGATCATCGCGGTCTTTATCGCCGACCATAGCGGTTCCCAGAATGACCGTGTCGCCATAGCGCGCAATCACGCTGGCGCTGGTACGGAAGCCGACCCGATTTACCTCCAAGCTAAGCGTTTGGCCGCAAAACTCGGTTTCTACTTTTATAATGTCTTTTCCGAACGGGTTAATGGTTTCTCCCATAAGTTCCTTTCTTGCCCGCCTAAACTTATTGAAGCTTGCGTGGGCTGTAGGTAACGGGGGTCAGACATCCGTTTTTAAAACGAAAACCTGCACTCCATCACCTACTTTTTAATAATTCATCAGACCTGCAGATAGCAGGTA
>JAXHNE010000010.1:0-24050 GCA_034520885.1 Candidatus Saccharimonadota bacterium | reverse complement strand
GGCAACTGGCGTCGGCGTTTACCTGCGGTTCGCCGCTGAGTTGGCCGGTATTCGGCGTAACCGTTTTGGACGAAGTAAATGATTTGTTAATTGGGTCGGGGTAGCCCGTGGATTAGTTATAAATAATGCTTTCGTCGTCCCGCGAAGCGGCTATGACGTGGTGATCATGTCGTTGTTCTTTAAGGTAGTCCAACCACTCCCGGGCTCGTGGTTGTCCGTAAGCTGGTTGCCGCTTCCGATGCTACTGGCGAACCGCACGTCCTCTACCATAGTGCGCAGGGCGAAATGATTGTCCACCGCCAGCTCGGCTTCGATTTGGCTGCGTACCGTGCTGCCGTAAAGGGTGAGAGTAATCCCCACCATTATCGCCGAAATAATGACGCCGATGGAGACGGCGATGATTAGCTCAACGACCGAAAATCCGGCTTGGTCGCCTTTCATTGCCCGACCCCCAGCTCGCTGATATTGGTTTTGTATTGTAGTTCGCGGTTATCGCCGTAGTCGTTGTAATCAATGGTGATGGTAATTTCCGCCAACCCGGGCGTATCGTTGACTACTTCGTAGGAGGCTCCTTTGGGCGAGGGGAGTTGGGGCGGTAACTCGCCGGAGATGTCGCTAGTGGTGCCCAAAGGCAAAGCGTTAAAGCCCGCGCCGCGCAGCTCTTCGGCCTTGGATTCGGCGAAGCTGTTGGCCAGCGTGCGGTTACGGGCACGCTCATTAAGTAGTATCAGGTTGTTCACGCCCAGGACGAGTGCTGGTATGGCAACGGCGAACACCGCCAGTACTACCACGATTTCGATAATACTGTAACCACCGGAGTCATTAAGCTTAAGCTTCATGGCTTATATTGTACACCAAGATGAAAGAATTGACTTACAGGGGTAAATAGGGTAAAATGACGTCAGCTTGGAACGAGCCGCAGCAGTAAGCGAGTTACTGCTGGGTAAACTTCAGGTCGTGGCCTCCGCCAACCGGCGGATGTAGAGCGCGCGGCCTAATAAGCCAAAGGAAGGAGTTAAAACGTATGAGTAAGTACGAAGTAGCCGTACTGTATCACCCGGATCTGGAAGTGGATCTGAGTAAAGCCGAAGAACGCGTGAAGAAAATCTTCACCGATGTTGGCGGCAAAGTAATAGAAACCGACAATTGGGGTAAGCGCAAACTGGCGTACCCGATCAAAAAGCGTGAACATGCCGTTTACGTATTTTATACGGTAGAAATGCCGGGCGAAGTGGTGAACAAGGTGGAATATACCCTGAATATCACCGACGAAGTCATTCGTTATCTCATTACCAAGCCGGACTACAAGGCCATGGCCAAAGCGGAAATGATCCGTGACAAACAGGCCGCCCGTAAAGCTTCCGGCAAACAGCAGGATGAGGAAGACGACGAATCCGACGACGAGTGGTGATAAAATCAAGTCATTTTTATGGCACGAATTAACGAAATAATTAATGGGCAACCTGACCCGTGACCCGGAACTGCGCACCACGCCCAACGGCCAGTCGGTGTGTGCTTTTAGCATTGCGGTGAACCGCACCTGGAAGAACGCCCAGGGCGAGCAACAAGAATCGGTGGATTACATCGATTGCAACGCCTGGGCCAAAGGCGGCGAGATCATCGCGCAGTATATGCAAAAGGGCGGAGCGATTTTGGTATCCGGCCGGCTGCAACAACGTTCCTGGGAACAGGACGGCCAAAAGCGCAGCAAAGTAGAGGTCGTAGTAGAAGACTTTAACTTTGTTGGCGGCGGCTCGGGTGGAGGCTCCAATAGCGGCTCTAGCAGCGGCTACGATAAGAGTAGCAATAACAGCAGCAGCGGCGCCGCGCCCGGTTCCGACAGTTCCTCGGGTAAGTCGGGCTCGGGTAAGAACGGTAAGAAGAAGGACGATGTGGTTATTGAGGATATTGGCGATGAGCCAATTAACCTAGACGACATCCCCTTTTAGTAAGAAATAAGCATGAAGCACGAAATAAGAAACAAGCACGAAACTAAAATATTTCAAGTTTCAAATTTAAGGTTTGTTTCAAATTTCGGATTTCAAGTTTCAAATTTGAAAAACTAAGGAGTTTTTATTTATGGCGAAGATTTTTAAAAAGCATACTGACGTTCCGTATTTTGACTACAAGGACGTCAAAACTCTGCAACGTTACACCAACCAGTTCGGGCAAATTGAGACTCGTAAAAAATCGGGGCTCAAGGAAAACGAACAACGTAAATTGGCAACCGCGATCAAGCGTGCCCGCCACATCGCACTGTTGCCGTTCGTAACCAAAGGGTAAGCGTATGAACCGTGGCCAGTACGACGGATTACGAAAAGACGTAAAAAAGTTGGAGTTCCAACTCAAGGATATGCTGGACGATCACTCCCACCCCGACGCACGGCGTTTCAAAGATGCGTTTCGAAAACTGGAGGATAATCTGCAGTCGTACAAAAATCCCCGATCCATTGAGAAAGATGCCAAGCGCCTGGAAAATACCTTCAAAGGGTACGGCAACACCAACGTGATTAGCCAACACGATATCAATACGCTGGAAAACCGGATGCAAAACATCTGCATGCAACTTAGAAAATTCGATAATTACTAGGAGACACTTACATGGCGCTCAACCCGACCGACCTAAAAAAAGGACGCATTTTTCAGATTGACGGTACCCCGTACCGCGTAGTGGACTACGCCCAAAAAGTGATGGGTCGCGGTGGTTCCATCGTGAATGTCAAAATTAAAAGCTTGCTGGACGGCAAGGTACTGGATCGGACTTTCAAAGGCAATGATTCGGTTGAGCCCGCCGACGTCACTAACCGCACTCTGCAGTATTTGTATTCCGACGGCACCATGTCCCACTTTATGGACGAAGAAACCTACGAGCAGTTCGAGCTCAGCACCGATGATTTGCGCGAGGAACACGGTTTCATGAAAGAGGGCGACCAAGTTGATGCCATACTTTTTGACGGCCGGGTGATCGGTATCGAATTACCCAAAAACGTCCCGCTCAAGGTGGTTTATACCGAAGACGTCGTAAAGGGCGACACCACCAGCTCGGTGCTCAAAGACGCGGAGCTGGAAACCGGTATTTCCGTAAAAGTGCCGGCCTTTATAAAGCAGGGCGATGTCATCTCCGTGGACACCACTACCAGCGCCTACCGCGAGCGCATGAAAGGGTAGACGGGTGAAACTTCGCGCCGACGAGCTGCTTACCAAAAAACGTATGGCGCGCACTCGTTCCCAGGCCGCCAATTTTATTCGCATGGGTAAGGTGTTCGTCGGCCAAACACCTATTACCAAACCTGGTGAGCTCATTGATGAAACGAGCGATGTACGGCCGTTCTTCCGCGGCAACGACTGCATCCGCGGGCGGGGCACAGCCTTGCCTCGGTCGCCGATGGATTTGCACGTTAACTTCAAAGGCGAAAGCTCGTTTCTGGACGTCGGTTCCAGTACTGGCGGTTTTACCGATTTTGCCTTGCAACATGGCGCCAAAAAAGTGATCGCCGTGGACGTCGGCAGCAAGCAACTACATCCTTCATTGCGTCGGCATCCGAGGATTGAACTTCACGAACGGACGGATATTCGCGACGTGCGGCTTCGCCGCACAGGGCAAGGAGCACAGAGCACAGAGCAAAGAGTTCATATCGATGTGCCGGACGTTATTGTAGTGGACGTGAGTTTCATTAGCTTGCGTGAAGTTCTCCCTCACTGCTCAAAACTCATGACTCACAACACACAGCTGGTGGCTATGGTAAAACCGCAATTCGAAGCTCAAAAAACAGGGGTAAAGCATAAAGGAGTTATTAAAAACAAGGCCATGCGCCGCGACGTACTAAAAGATTTCCAGTCGTGGGCAAAAAATGTGTTCACTATCCAAGATAAAGCGGATTCGGAAGTGACCGGCAGCAAAGGAAATGTCGAGCGATTTTATCTGCTCAAAAAGACGTCTTAGCTGTGCTAAACTGCGGATATGTATTTCAAAAGCCGTGCCGATGCGGGAAAAATATTAAGCCGCAAACTAAAACATCATAAAAAAGAAAACTTGGCGGTTGTTGCTTTGAGTGAAGGCGCGGTTATCGTGGGCGCGCAAATCGCTATGAAGCTGCACGGGAACTTATCGCTACTTTTGACGGAAAACATTAATTTGCCGGGGGAACCCGATGCTATTGGCAGTATTACCGCCGTGGATACCTTTACCTATAATAATAAGTATAGTGCCGGTCAGCTGGAGGCGTTTAACGCCGAATATCATAATTACATTGACGAAAAGCGTCGGGAAGGCATCCATCACTTGAATACGTTGCTGGGAGAAGGCGGCGAGATTCCGCGCGAACGCTTGCGCCACCACACGGTTATTTTGGTATCTGACGGATTGGTAAATGGCCTATCGTTGGACGTAGCCTACGATTACTTGAAGCGGATTGCCATAAAACGGTTAGTTGTTGCTACGCCGTTCGCGACGGTCAAAGCCATTGACCGCATGCACATTATCGGTGACGAGATTTGCTGTTTGGACGTAATTAATAATTTTATATCCGTTAATCATTATTATGATGACGCTACCATACCGCCTACCAAAGACTTGTTCCGGGTGATAAAAAATATTTCCCTGGAATGGGCAAAAGACCGAAATTAGAGGTTAGGTAATAGGCGTTAGACGTTAGATGTTAGACGTTAGAGGTTGGGCGTTAGAAGTTAGGGGTTGGTGGCGGAATTTTTGTGGTGTCTTAGAAGCCCGTTTACTAGCTTATGCGTTTGATTTAACTTGTCCGCCAAAGAAACAAATTCCGTATTTGAAACGTACGTTAAGTCTTTTGCGAGCAAGGCCTGGCTCTTTAGTTCATACAGTGAGCCGCTGGACATGATGTAAAAGTGGTTCGTATCTTTTGCCGTTGATCTACCGAAACCTTCGGCTAGGTTCGAGCACGCCGATACCGCAGCCCTACGCATTTGGTTGGATAAGCCGAATTGCTCCGTTGAAGGAAAGTCGTTGGTCAGTTTGTAGATGTCGAGTGTGAGGTTATGAGCCTTTTGCCAAGCCTTTAAATCCGTAAAACTTTTCATTCCGACATTCTAACATCTACCCTCTAACGTCTATTATCTAATCTTTAACTTCTACCCTCTAGCCTCTAACGTCTACCCTCTACCCACTAATTATTGAATTTGAAATCTACAATATCTTCTGGTTGCATCAGGTAATTTTTGCCTTCGGTGCGAATTTTGCCCGACGAACGCGCGGCCGCCCACGATCCTTCTTCCATAAGATCAGGAAAAGACACGATGTCCGCGGCGATAAAGCCTTTTTCAAAATCCCCGTGAATCACACCGGCGGCTTGCGGGGCGGTGGCGTTTTTGGGGATCGTCCAGGAGCGCACCTCTTTCTCGCCGGCGGTTAAGTAACTTTGCAGTCCCAACAAATCGTACGCCGCGTGAATAACTTTAATAAGACCGGATTCTTTTTGCCCGAAACTTTCCAAAAATTCGGCTCGCTCCCCCGGATCCAGACCGCGCAGCTCGTCTTCCAGCCGGGCGCTTACGAACAAACTCGGAGCGGGCGAGACCAACTCGGCCAGTTCGTTTTTGTAAGCGTCGTCCGCCAGTTTGTCGTCGTCAATATTAAATAGGTATAAAATCGGCTTAGCGGTCATTAACTGTAGTTGTTTGAAGGTAGAGGTTTGACGCTCAATGATAGGGCTAGCGTAAAGCGGCGTTCCCTCGTTTAAGGTGGCTCTGGCTTCGTCAAGCAGCTCCAGCTCCGGTTTTAACTTTGGGTTGGATTTCGCTTCTTTTTCTAACTTCGAGCGTCTATTATCTAACGTCGAAATGTCGGCCAGCATTAGCTCGGTTTTAATGACGTCAATATCGTGGGTCGGATCTTTAGAGTAATCACTACGCACTACGTTGCCACTTTCGAATCCGCGCACCACTTGCAAAATCGCATCGCAGGAACGAATGTGACTCAAGAACTGATTGCCCAGGCCCTCGCCCTTACTGGCTCCCGACACCAACCCGGCGATATCCACGAAATCCACGGTCGCGGGCTTTATCGGTGCGTTTTTGTACATCTCGGATAATTTTTGAAGCCGCTCGTCGGGGACGGGCACGATTCCCGTATTTGGCTCAATCGTGGCAAAGGGGTAGTTGGCCGCCAAAATATCATTATCGGTCAACGCGTTAAACAACGTCGATTTCCCGACATTAGGCAACCCCACGATCCCGATTTGAAGTGAACTCATGATGAATATTCTAACAGAGGTGGTATAAAAAATGAAACGAAAGTATGTCTGGAAATTTAATTTAAATTAAATTTCGTGGCTTCGTATTGATTTACGGGGCGTTTTTTCCGGATCCGGCCAACAAAACGGGCAATAGTTTATACGTCAGGAGGCTTACTTAACGGAACTACGCTTGAGATTAAAGAAGAGCTGGCATATACTTATGAGCAAGTAAGCGTAAAGATTTTGGGGTGTGAATACGGATGGGTAAATCCAAAAAAGATTCCAATCAAAAACAAGCAGCCGATACCGGCAACGTACGGATCAGTAGTTTTTCACGATTTCGTTGGCCGAAAAAATATACGCTCTTTGTCCTGGTTTTTTCCTTGATTGTGGCTGCCGTTACGGGGGCAGTCTTTCTGATCAATAATTCGGGTGCTCCGGACTCCCAACCGGTCAGTAACCAAGACTTGAGTCAAAAATTCGAAGAGGCCTACGATCTGGCAAACTCGCGCGGTAATGAAGTCGAAGCCATATCCAGCCTGGAAACCCTGTTGGAAGAACCCGGGCTTACGGATGTGCAGCGGCAAGATACGCTGGTTGCCATATCCACGCTGTATTTAAATGAGGGCAAGACTGAAAAAGCACTGGAATCTGCGCGTCAAGCTCAAGAAGTGCGAGAAGAAAAGTCGCAGAACGCGGCGGTGGCGATTGGATATGCAGCGCGAAGAGCCGGAGAATACCAAGAAGCGATTGATAACTTTCAGCTGGTCATAAAACTTAATCAAGAGTCTATCAAGGACGAGAGTTTGTCCGCGGGGGAACGCTTTCAGCTGCAGTCGGATGAAAATAATTATCGATCAATCATTAATGATTTGGAGAAGCAGTTGTGATGACGGCCAAAAAGCCGATGAAAATCGTAAGCGTTCTGCTCGCTTTTTTGGTCGCGTTGTCCGGGTCATTCGTTTTTTCGGTGGCAGCGAGCCATTACTCCGCAGACCACCCGGAAGCCGTCGATTCCTCCCTTGGGAGAAAAGAATTGCATTCTTTTTTCGTAAACGGGCAAACCGATCCCAATTATCCGTTTCCGGGGTTTTGGCAGCCCGATTACTTGGATGATGCCGATAACGTTAACCAGTTCGTTTCAAAGGTTCGCAGCGCACTCAATAGTAACTACAGTGCCTGTCGGGCTGACTTTTTCCCGCCGAATCGTAACGAAACGGCCGACAATTGGCCGTCATGCTTCCGCCGAAAGGCCCTAGCTATGCACGCGGCGTTCATTGTTCATACCATGTTGGGTGATACGGCTTCGGATTGGCAAGCGGTTTGCGGCGGAGGAGCTACCTGTTATCGAGCCGTAGAACATCCCAGTGAAGGCGCAAGAGCCCGGTTTTCCCAGTGGGAGGCTCATGTAAGATACTATGATTCCCAGGGCTGGGCCGACTTTAACTATATGTATACCGTGCAGTGCGAGGCATCTTGGAATTCCGCCCATTGGGGGAGGGACGTATCCTGGATAAACAACGGATGCGGTACTAGTGCGACCTACGAAACAATACGCTTCCAACGGGGACCCGGGGACGACCCCTATACCATTGTAAAGTTTTGCGGGAACACCAAAGGGCCGGTCGGATCACTTCGTCCACCCCCGGATCCCGTTAGTTTCGCTGCTACCATTGCGGCGCGGCTTACCGTAAAGTTGAACCCGGCAGGTATCTGATGCGTACTACGTTCGGTGCTTCGCCGACTGCCTCGTAATGGTGACACATTTAATTTCACCAGACTTAGCCATTCGATCTACGACACGGCGTTGCAGGGAGGCGGCGAAGCCCTACTTCCGATTGGTTTAACAGCATTCGGGAACGAGCCGTGAGTTCAGTGACGATTCCGGATTACGAGCAAGGTATCAACCGGTAACGATAAAATGGGCAAGTCACTTTTGAAACCACGGATGGTTTATCGGCTACCTGTGGATTACGAGTAGACGTTCATAATCTCCCCTTCACCCAAGCCTTCCGTGGCGACGTCCTGGCCGGCGCCCCCATCTTTAATCCCGCCGACACTAATACCTGCTATAAAAATGACGATGCCCGTATTGATGCCTACCATCAGCCTGACGGCGACTACCACAAAGGCTCCGGCGGCCAACTGGGCGTCCTGGCTAGCGGATCCATCACCGAATTCCTTTCCGCCAGTTTGCGGGCTACCGATGCCACCGCGGACGACGCCAAACCACCATTCGGCCTGACCTTCGCCAACACCGGCCCGGGTAGCCCCGGTAACTTCGAACCCTTTACCACCGAATGCCCGGATTATTTTGCGGGGTATGATAATGCCGACGACGACTGCACGGTGGTCCCGCGAGTTTCCTGACAGGTGGCGATCAAACGACGGTGCCTATAAAAATGATGGGCAAACCACTATGCAGAAAGCGATTCCCGGTGACCTAACCGTTGACGGATACACCGTATTTTACGTTAACGGCGATGTTCGCATTCGTGACAACATTACCTACGCGAATTCATACTCCTCCGTAAACGACATCCCCCACGTCCGTTTCGTCGTCAAAGGCAACATCTACATCGACCGTAACGTCACCGAACTCCACGGTACCTACATCGCCCAACCCCGTGATGACGGCTCCGGTAGCCTCACGGGCGGGGAAATCTACACCTGTGCTTTCGGATTCAATAACCCCAGAGAGATAGAGAGTGATTTACAACGACTGGTTGACGCCGGTCCGGACGGTTGCGCCTCCGCCCAACTGCGTATCTTCGGCTCCGTGGTCGCTAAAGGTATCTTCCTGCACCGCCTGAACGGCACGGTCAACGACGCCACCCCGCAAGCCGACTACAATACTACCTCCGCCGGAGAAATCTTCGTGGAAAGCCCCCTCAATTGGCTGGCCTCGCCCCGAAACGCCCCCGACGCCGGTCTGAGCGACTATGATGCCATTTCCAATCCGCCGCCGGTTTTGTAGATAAAACGAAAAAAGCTATTGTCGCCTCAGTGCGTATGTTATACTTTTACCAATAATGCTCATGCTTGCCGCAAAGAAATAAATCATGAGTAAAGAAGGGTGCGGACGTACGTGATAACTGACCACATAAACAAAAATTACTCGAAGGTAGCTACCCGATGAGTTTACTGAGCGGGGTAAATGATTTTATTGGCCTGGATATCGGCACCACGGCCGTACGGTTCGTGCAACTGAACGGATCGGGACAAGTGAAGAGCTTAGTAAAGTACGGATCGGTCGAGATTGATAGTAAAATTGCTTTGAGTGACTCCAAGGCCGACCAACAAAAGCTGGCCGAGACGGTGCGCAACTTAATTACCCAAGCTCGCATCGCTACCAAAAACGTTGCGGTGGGCATTCCTTCGCAGCGAGTGTTTACCGCGGTTAAGGATTTTGAGCATCTTTCGCATGGAGAGCTGGAAAAGACCATTCAATACCAGGCCGATTCCATTATTCCCACCCCCCTGGACGAGTCGAAAATTGATTGGGCGCTTCTTGGCGAATCGCCAACCGATAAAACCAAAGTGGAAGTACTGCTCAGTAGTGTCCCGAACGAATACGCCGAATCACGTTTGGATATGCTAGAATCCATTGGCTTGAACGTTATTTCCTTCGAACCGGACAATATCGCCCTGGCCCGGGCCATGATCGCCAACGAATCCACGCAGCCGCAAATGGTGATAGATATCGGACACAAGAATACGGATATCGTTATTGTGATGAACGGCGCACCGCGGTTAACGCGCTCCATCCCCACGGGCTCCGAGGCCATTGTCCGTGCCGCCATGCAAAACCTTTCCATTGATGAAGCCCAAGCCAACCAATTCGTGTTTAAGTTCGGCCTTTCCCAAGATAAACTGGAAGGCCAGATTCACCAGGCAATTATTGGCACCGTCGATGTGCTCGTTGCCGAAATTGAAAAGTCCATTAAGTTCTTTACGACCAGATACACTGGAAATAACATTGACCGGGTCATTGTGACCGGCGGAGCTTCGGCTTTGCCGGAATTTCCGTTATACGTTGCCAATAAAACCGGCTTGAACGTGGAAATTGGCAGTGCGTGGCGAAACGTGACTTTTCCGACCGAACGGCAAAACGAACTACTGGCGGTATCCAATCATTTCGGTGTCGCGGCCGGATTAGCGGAGAGGGAAGAATGAAAATGCAATACATTTTCTGGAATATGGAATATGGAATATGGAATATGGTTGAGTCAGAATTCGCCAATGGCGAATCAGTAGATAATCAGCCGCTGGCTGATTCAGTATCACGCCACCTTCCACCTTCCACCTTCCACCTTCTAAAGCGACCTGGGGGAGCGCTATGATTCAATTCAACTTACTCCCCGACATCAAGCTGGAATTCATCAAAGCGCAACGCGCCAAACGCGGCGTTATTTTAATTGCCAGTATCATGTCCGGGGCGGCGCTCGGTCTTCTCGTGCTGTTGTTCGTGACCGTGAGCGGGTTCAACAGGCATATCGATAATCTCGACAGTGACATCAGCGCGCAAAAGTCCAAACTTTCCAACTTTGAAGACCTGGATAAAATTCTTACCATTCAAAATCAGCTGAACAGTCTTACGGGCTTGCACGAGGATAAGCCGGTCGTCACTCGCTTTTACGAATATTTGCCCCAACTAGTGCCGGCCGAAACCAAAGACCAGAGGATTTTCATATCATCCGTCAAGGTCAACATGCAAGAGTCAACGATAAGTTTCGAAGGCTCGGCCAATAACCTCGTAGTTATCAATAAGTTCGTGGACATTTTGAAGTTCACGACATTCAAAGATGCGGATGGCAACGACATGAATGCTTTTAACGATGTCGTATTAGAATTTAGTACGCAAGAAGAGACCGTTAATTATCAGATTGATTTGGTTTTCGAGCCGGCAATTTTTGACTCCCGCCAAGACATAGAACTGACCGTTCCGGATATTATTTCCACCCGTTCGGAAACCGAAAAACCGAATGAAGGCGTTTTTCGGGAGCAACAAGAACCGTCCGATGAGCCGGAGGAGGAGCTATGAAGATACAAATTCCCGGCAGTAAACGTGCTCTCGTGGATAAAGCCAACACTACGGTCGTCGTGTCCGTGGCAATCGCCGCCGTTATCGTCACGTTTTGTTTAGTGGCCTCCAAGGCCTTGTGGGACGAAAGTAGGTTCTTAACCAGGGTAATCGAAAAAAAGGAAACCGCCCGCGACCAACTTATCGCCAACGTGGAAGCCACGGACTCATTGGTTGATTCTTATGAGGGCTTCGTACGTGAGCAACCCAACGTTATTGACGGAAATATTGACGGTGACGGGGAGCGCGACGGTGACAACGCCCGTATTGTGTTGGATGCTCTCCCCAGTAAGTACGATCACCCCGCACTGGCAACGAGCATAGAGAAAATATTGGGTGATCAAGGGTTAACCGTAGAATCCATTCAGGTTCTTGACCAGCAGGCTAATGAGGCAGGGCAGGCGAGCCAACAAATAGACCCAGGGCAAATCGACCAACAGCAGGGTGACGAATCAGGCGCCGAAAGCGTATCTAATAATGAGCCCATAGAAATGCCTTTTGAATTTTCTGTCAACCTTTCACCCGATGCCTCCAGGCAGTTGTTCCGTAAACTGCAGCGTTCCATTCGACCTATGCACGTAACGCAGTTTTCTATAAATAGTCAAAGTGAATCGTCAATACAATTGACCGTGTCGGCGAAAACCTATTACCAGCCTAAATCCGGCGTACAAATCACCAAGGAGACCGTAAAATGAAAAAGAACGACATAGCCCTGATCCTCGTAATTGTTATCGTTGCCGGAATTTTTTCCTTTATACTCGCAAATTTCGTTATCGCGCCTTCTTCCGAAAGGCAAGCGGAAGTTGAAAACGTCGCCCCGATCACCTCCGAGTTCCAGCGGCCCGACGAAAAGTTCTTCAACGAAAAATCCAACAACCCGACGCAAGAAATCCGAATTAGCGAAGGTGGCAATGAGGACCCATTCGGTTCGAGGTCACAATAATTCGGGGTAGGGTGAATATGAGTCCCGTAAGAATCACACGATCTTACCGGTCGAATATGATACGGGGAGGTGGAATGTCATTGTTAGCAAGGAGTGTTTTTCGTAGATGAGTGTATTATCCTCCAATGCTCAAAAAGAGGTAGAGAACCGGCTCTTGGAAAGGGACTTTTTAAGCGATGAAAAGCTTGCCGAGTTAAAACAGCGCGCCAAAGACGAAAATACTCCGCTTTTTTCCTTGCTACTGAGTGAACAACTAATTTCCAATGAGGAACTGACCAAGATCATCGCTCAGGCCAATAACGTGCCATACGTTAATTTGAGTACCGCCAGGGTAAACCCCGAAGTACTCAAGCTCCTCCCTAAAGACATCGCGCGGCAATATATGGCAGTCCCACTCGGTGAAATGCAAAACCGGCTCGTGGTGGCCATGCTGGATGCCGATAACGTGCAGGCCGTGGACTTTTTGTCCAACAAAATTGGCCGCCCGCTCAAAGTCTACGCCGCCAGTGAAGAAGGAATCCGCTCGGTTCTTAAGCAGTACCAACTTGAGCTCGAAGAACAAATTCCCGAATCCATGAACGAAGAAGAAGCCACCGAACGAGAAGACGCCGGAGAAGATCAGAAAAATGGTAAAAAGCACCAACCAGATAAGAACGATGGCATAAAAACTATCGTTCAGGATTCGCCCATAAGCAAGGCATTGTCTACCATTTTGGAGTATGCCGCCAAAAACCGCGCCAGTGATGTTCACATAGAACCGTTGGAAAACGAGCTGAAAATTCGTGCCCGTATTGACGGGGTGTTGCGTGAAATCATGAAGCTTCCCAAAAGCACCGAGGCACCAATGGTATCGCGCATCAAGATTTTGTCCAGCCTGAAGATCGACGAGCACCGTATTCCCCAGGACGGCCAATTCACCATTCACGTCGCCGAAAGGGATATCGATTTGCGTATCGCCATTTCTCCCGTGATATGGGGCGAACAAGTAGTCATTCGGTTACTCGATAAATCCGGTACCAGTTTTCAACTCGAAGAAATGGGATATAGAGGCCGGGCTTTGCGGTTGATTCGTGAAGGCTTAAAGCAATCCAACGGCATGATTCTTACCTCCGGACCGACCGGCTCCGGTAAGTCCACGTCGCTGTACGCTCTTTTACAGGAGATAAAAAGCGACACCATCAACATTGTTACCCTGGAAGATCCGGTTGAATACAAAATGGGCGGCATTAATCAAATACAAGTTAATCCGGAGGTCGGGCTGACATTCGCTTCCGGTTTGCGATCAATCTTGCGTCAAGACCCCGACGTGGTGATGGTCGGTGAGATCCGCGATAAAGAAACCGCCACACTCGCGGTACAGGCCGCGCTGACCGGGCACTTAGTGTTTTCTACGCTACACACCAATTCCGCCGCCGGAATTTTGCCGCGTCTTTTGGATATGGGAATTGAACCGTTTTTGATCGCCAGTACCGTGCATACGGTAATCGGGCAACGTTTGGTACGGCGGGTCGGCGATAAACAAGAAGAATATCAGTCGGATGCCGCGGAAACCGAAGCCATTCACCAGGCACTGGGGAGCATACTTCCGGAGAAAAATGAAGATATACCGGAGGTAGGTAAAGACATTGGCTACGATAACTTGCCACTGAGGGGACAAAACGCTTATACTTTAACCAAGGGCATGGACACTCCCACTCAACCCGGGGGCTACAAAGGCCGGATGGGGCTGTATGAAGTCTTTCAGGTAACGGATAAAGTCCAAGACCTTATTTTAAAACATGCGACGAGCTCGGAAATTCAAGCGCTCGCTCAAAAACAGGGGATGCTGACTATGCGCCAGGACGGATATTTAAAGGCGTTGAATGGCAAAACCACGCTTGCCGAAGTAAACCGCGTAGCGAGTGAAGGAAGCTCATAAGAGGGGGAATAATGGCACAAACAAAGAAATCGGGCGAACCACGAATAGAAATTCTTTTGGAAGAAGTTATCAAAAAAAAGGCATCCGACCTTCACTTACAAGTCGGTTTGCCGCCCACGTTGCGCGTAGACGGGGCATTGGTATCGATACAAGGGAGTGATGCGCTTACCGAGGAAGCCGTAGAGTCGCTGATTTTCGCCATTTTGGACGAAGACCAAAAGCAGATTTTATTAAAAGATAAGGAGTTTGACTTTAGTTTCGCGTTCGGTGACTTGGGGCGGTTCCGCGTGAATGCTTTTCACGAGCGCGGGAACTTGGCCGCGGCCTTACGTTTGATCCCTAACGAAATTCAGACCATTGAACAGCTCGGTCTTCCCAAAATTGCCAACAAATTCGCGGATTATCCGCGTGGCTTGGTGTTGGTGACCGGACCTACGGGATCCGGTAAGTCCACCACGTTGGCCGCGCTGATCCATAAAATTAATGTCGAGCGGGCGGAGCATATCGTCACCATTGAAGACCCGATTGAATTCACGCACACCTCCAATAAATCGGTTATCGTACAACGCGAAGTCCATTACGATACCTACTCCTTTTCCGCGGCCTTGCGTTCCAGTTTGCGCCAAGACCCGGACGTGGTGCTGCTCGGTGAAATGCGGGACTTGGAAACTATCGCCTCGGCAATCACCATTGCCGAAACCGGGCACTTGGTATTCGCGACGTTGCACACCAACTCCGCGTCGCAAAGTATTGATCGTATGATCGATGTTTTCCCGCCACACCAGCAACCGCAAATCCGCGCCCAATTGTCCAATATTTTGGCGGCCATTTGTTCGCAGCGACTAATACCGTCGGTTGGCGGTGGGCGTGTCGCGGCGGCCGAAATTCTGATAGCCACGCCGGCGGTGCGAAACATTATCCGCGAAGGCAAAACCCATCAGCTGGAAGCGGTCATTCAAACCGGCGCGGAATTCGGTATGCAATCCATGGATAAAACACTGGTCAGCCTAATCCACGAAGGCACTATCACCTACGATGAAGCTCGCAACTATGCCGTCGATTTGGACGAGCTGGATAGGTTAATGAGAGGATAAAATGCGAAGCATTTTAAGATTGAAGATTGAAGAACGAAGATCGAGGGCAAGCCACATGTCAAAATTTAACTATGCCTTTCTCCAATCTCCAATCTCCAATCTCCAGTCCACGCAGCGACTAAAAGGAGCAAGCCCATGCTAACCTTCAAATATACCGCCCGTGATTCGTCCACCGGCAAGAAGATAAAAGCGGACGTGCAAGCCGAAAGCGAGCAATCCGCCGCCAGGTTAATCCGCGAACAAGGACTTTCGCCGCTTGATATCGAAGTCCAGGATACCAAGGAGGGTCGTTTTAAGTTCGGTAACCGTATAAAAACCAAAGACAAGATCCTTTTTTCCCGCCAACTTTCCACGTTGATCAACGCCGGTCTCCCGCTGGTGCAAAGCTTGCGTAACGTCAGCAGCCAAATGACCAGCAAGCCGTTCAAAATCGTCATCAACCAAGTGATTACCGACGTGGAAGCCGGTACCTCGTTCTCCCAAGCGCTCGCCAAACACCCCAAGGTGTTCAACCAGGTGTTCGTGAGTCTTATCGCCGCCGGTGAAACCTCGGGAACGTTAGATGAATCCCTGCAGCGCCTGGCCGACCAACAGGAAAAGGACGCCGAAATCTTAAGTAAGGTCCGTGGTGCCATGGTGTATCCTATCATCGTGCTTTTGGTGATGGGCGCGGTAGTCGGTTTTATGTTAATCAAAGTGTTGCCGCAAGTGGAGGCCTTATACGAAGGTTTGCCGGGAGGTAATCTGCCGCTCGTGACCCGTATTTTATTGGCGGTGTCTAACTTTCTAGTCAACTACTGGTGGGCGTTTCTTATTCTTCTGGCTTTGTTCGGCTTTTTCGGGTTCAAATGGCTCCGTACGATTGCCGGTCGCCGTGTGGCCGACAAAGCCAAAATGCGCTTGTGGCCGATCGGCCCGCTTTTTATGAAGCTCTACATGGCTCGTTTTGCCCGCACTGGCACCACCTTGGTGGCCAGTGGCGTTCCCTTAATTCAAATGCTGGAAATCGTGGCCAACGCCATTAACAACGTTCACATAGAAGATTCCATGCACCGGGCAATTAATAAGGTACGCGGCGGCAAGGCCTTATCAGACTCCCTAAAGGGTGATAATAACTTTTTAGAGCTGGTACCCAATATGTTGCGTATCGGTGAGCAGTCCGGATCACTGGAGCAAATGATGGAAAAAACCGCCAGCTACTATGAAAAAGAGGTGGACCAACAGATAAAAACCATCAGCACCATTATCGAACCGGTACTCATGGTGGTTTTGGGCATTTTCGCGTTTATTATCGTAGCGGCCATTTTGCTGCCGGTATACGGGCTGGCGGGACAGAGCTTTATATAGTATCCACAGGCTGGCATGAAACGCTTGCATTTATTGCCTTAAATCATTAACATAATAGGCATAAGCATTAATTTAGGATAAAAAGGGGCACCGAACATGTATAAAAAACTAAACGCAAACAAAGATGGCTTCACCATCATTGAAGTCTTGATTGTACTGGCAATTGCCGGCTTAATTATGTTAATTGTTTTCCTAGCCGTACCGGCTCTGCAGCGTAATTCACGAAACACACAACGCCGAAATGACGTTTCTGCAGTTCTGGGTGCATTCAGCGAATACACGAACAATAATAGGGGCGAACTTCCTAGTAGTTTCGGCGATATACAGCCTCTTGTTGAACTTGGCTATTATGAACCAAGCAATATTACAATATCAGCCTACTCAAGCGATACATTTACTGCCGATTCGGATACTCTCAATATATATACGGGAGCTGAATGTGGTGATGTATCTTTTGGTTCTGCGACACCCCGAGGTGCTGTTAGTGGTCCATCACGGTCAATCGCTGCTACGTTTGGAATTGAATCTACTGGTGACACTGTCGCGCAATGTGAAGCTAGCTAGTAAAAGCCACCCAAGTAGTTTACAAAATAGAGGTGAAATTTCACCTCTATTTTTGTTATGCTTAAGTGATAATGGTCATCACAATAATATTCTTGCTGGGTTTGGGGTTCGGTAGTTTTGTGAATGCCGCCGTCTGGCGTATGCGCCAGCAGCAAGTAAAAAGTAAAAAGTTAAAAGCTGAAAGTAAGAACTTTTCCGTCCTTAAGGGGCGGTCTATTTGTACGAATTGCGGACACCGGCTGGCATGGTATGACCTGTTTCCCGTACTTAGCTGGCTCAGCCTAAAGGGAAAGTGCCGTTATTGCCAAAAGCCCATTAATCCGCAATACCCACTCGTAGAATTACTTACCGCCGCGTTATTCGTAGTTTCCTATGCATTTTGGCCGCTCACTTTCAGCTTTCAGCTAACGGCCCTTAGCGTGTTCGTGACGTGGCTTTTGTTATTGACATTACTCGTAGCCCTTGCCGTTTACGACCTTAAATGGATGGAGCTACCCGATAAAGTCGTGGGCTGGGTGAGTGGCTTAACGGCGCTCTTTATCCTGCTTCAGCTTGCCGGCGGAGAAGTGAGCGGTGGTGATGTAGCCCAAATTTTATCAGGGGGCGCATTATTATCGGTTCTTTTTTACATACTATTCCAGCTATCGGGAGGAAAATGGATTGGCGGCGGCGACGTCAAACTGGCCCCGGCGCTGGGCGTATTGGCGGGTAGTCCCTTGGCAGCCGTGTTACTACTGTTCGTTGCGTCCTTGCTCGGCACGCTTATTGGGCTACCACTCATGATTGCCAGGAAAAATAAGCGAAACATTAAGTTGCCGTTCGGCCCGCTACTTATTTTCGGCTTATTGGTAGTGTTTTTCTTTGGCCAGGGAATGATCGACTGGTACCTCAATGATATTTTGTATCTCTAGCGCCCATATCTAACCTCTAACTTCTAACATCAAGTGTCTACATTCCAGAGACGCTTATGCTATAATTTGTATCATGAAGAGGCGACATCGTTCGCGTGGTGTCTACACCCCGTCAAAAATAGAAAGTGCTAACACTTTCGTAACGGAAGAACCAAGGCTTGCCGCGTTTTCCGCGGGGTACACCATCGTTGAAACGCTAATTTACCTGGCAGTTACCGGCGCTTTGTTCGTGAGCGCGGCTATACTAATTTCCGGCCAGCAAGGCAAGACCGAATTCCAACAAACCGTCCGGGAAGTAGAATCGTACATCGCGGACGTTAATAATGACATAAGCACCGGCTACTACCCGAACGCTGACGTTACGTGCACTCGAAACAGCGGCAGTGAGCCTGGCCCCGAAGTAGTATCGAGTGGCTCCGGGGAAGAGTTAGGTACTCGGGGGGAGTGCTTATATCTCGGGCGCTTGCTCCACTTCGCCCCATCCGGCACTACGGAACAAACGCTAAACACGTACACGATCATCGGTACGCGCCGTGATATTAATGACAATACAGTTGACGCGACCTCGCTTGAAACCGCCGGCGCGAAGATTTTTCCCGGTCTCGTCTCCGATACCAGGCAGTTTTCCGGGGTTATTTCGTTTGAATCATTGCAATATTCGGATTCGGGTGTTGATGTTGATACCGGCGCTTTCGGGTTCGTAAGTTCCGTGGGTACGCAAAGTGACCTGGTAGGTTTTGGTAGTTCGGTATCGCGAACGCTCGCGGTCGATACTACGAGTGTTGGAGGCAACGATCCGAATTCCATGAAAAACGCTTTTGACGATTCGGACAAACGCGAACAAGACCCCGGTAACATACAGCTATGCATTAAAAGCAACGCCAGCGACCAGCACGCGATCATTACCATCAGCGCTTCGCAAAACACCGGCGGAGTAAATACCGTGATTAATACGGGAGGATGTCCATAATGTTTCGCGGGCTAGCAAAATCGGTAAAAGGGGACACCATTGTGGAGGTATTGATGGCCATCGTGGTTGTCAGCTCTACGCTGGGCGCGGCTTTCGCTACCATGGATCGCGGAACGGCCGGAACGCGCGCTTCCCAGGAACGCGCCGAAGCCTTAAAACATGTCGAAACACAAGTGGAAATGCTTAAAACCGCGATAAGCAACAACGTGGTCAGCACACCGCTGCCACCGGATCCGTTTTGTTTGTATATATCTACCTCGAACGACATTCAAGTAGCTGAGTTACCCGGTCTTGCTAACGGAGATTTGGAAGATTCGGAGGATTTCTCTCACTACGATACCCTGGCAGACCCGCCACCCGGAAACCCGTGTCGAAAGGGAAGTATCCCCGGCAACTACAACGTCTCCATTATCCACGACGGGTCAGACACGTTTACCGCGCGTGCCCACTGGGATAATGTCGGCGGTAATCAACGCGACCGGATAGAAATTAAATACTGGGCTTCACTATGAGTAAACAAAAAGGGTTTACTATTGTCGAACTTATGATTGCCACTACGGTGTTTTCAGTGATTCTTTTGATTATGTCCGCCGGCCTTATCTACATCGGCAAAGTGTATTACCGTACCGTGGCCCAAAACAAAGTTCAGGAAACTTCGCGGGCCATCATGGATAGCGTAGCCCAATCCATCCAGTTCAGTGGTGGAGATGTCACCGTAAGCGACCCAAACGGCAAAGCGACATGCGTCGGTAATATTAAGTACTTTAAAACAGAAAACGTTATCGTAAATAGTGGTTCCGATGGGTTGCAACGGAGCAACGGAGCGACATCATGCAGTAATAGCGTGGGCTCCGACAGCGAGCAATTAATCCCCGAAGGTATGTTTTTACGTGACTTCGAGGTAAGTCAAATCGGCGACAGCGATCTTTACACCATTCACGTACAAGTAGTTTCCGTGCCCGGCGATGAATTGGTTAATCTCGCGGACGGAAGCTCCGAGTTATTCGACGGAACGAACTGCAAAACCGGGCCGGGTTCGGAATACTGCGCGACCTCCCGGCTGGAAACCACGGTAAAAAAACGGTTATAATGGGAGCTAAGCATGAGAATATTTAAAACGCTAAAATCCGAAAACAAAGGCATGGTGGCCATTATGGTCGCGGTGTTTTTAGTGCTGATCATCAGCTTGGTAGTGGTAAATTACTCCCAACTCGTACGCCGCGAACAGCGCCAAACGCTTGATCGCCAGCTGAACACCCAGGCGCTTTACGTTGCCGAATCCGGGGTGAATCACCTGGCCAAGCTTGCCCGGGAAAACCCTTCTTTTACTGGTAAAACAACGTGTGAAAATGTGGAAGTTACTGTGGGCGGTGAGGATACCAACATATCGTTGGGCACGGATTTGGAGGTAACCTGTTCGTTAGTGGATTCTACTCCCACGTCGCTAACGTACAACGGACTCGACTCGTCATCCAAAGTAATACCCATTAAAAGTGCCGATGGTTCGAATATACGGGAAATTGGATTCACGTGGCACAATAGCGAAGGTGCTTTTTCGGTAGCCGATTGCGATTTTCCGAATTTTCGGCCAAACACACTGTCCAGCAGTCCCCCTGACGGGTGCACCCCGGGAGTCTTAAAAATTGATCTGGTAAATACCGAAAGCTTGGATAGCAACGCAATTCTTGGTAATACCTTTACGAGTTATTTTTACCCGAGTAGCGGAGGTACTAATACGGTAGGGGTTACGGATGCGAGTGGTCCGGGTAATCAAGGTAGAATTGTCCAAACAGATTGCTCATCAGGTATTTGTAGTATGACAATAACTGACCTCAACTCTAACAGCTACCATATGCGCGTAAGCTATCCGTACAACACTTCAGCAAACCTCAATATTGAGGCGCTTGATAGTTCTGATGAATCGATAGAACTCATAGGCGCACAAGCGGAAATTGATGTCACTGCCCGGGCGGTGGATGTGATTCGTCGTATAAAAACCCGGGTTCCGACTAGTCCGTATTTGGACAGCGATGAATCGTCGTTTTCGTCTCCTGACGCTGCCTTACAAGTAGCCGACGATATTTGTAAGCAATATAGCGTTATCCCCGGCGATAGCGTCACGGGCTGCGAATTGTAAATTCACTGAGATTTGTGGAACTTTTCGTGCACTTTTTTCAGGTGCGGGTCGGTAACGTGCGTATAAATTTGCGTAGTGGCGATGTTGCTGTGCCCCAGCATGGCCTGCACGCTGCGCAAATCCGCGCCGTTCATCAATAAGTCCGTCGCGAATGAGTGCCGCAGGGTGTGCGGGCTAACATGTTTGGTAATGCCCGCCAGCAAGGCATAACGCTTTACCATGCGTTGGATGCTCCGTGCGGTCAATCGGTGATAATTCCCGCTGGCGTCCACCGTTTTCCGGCCACTGTAGCGGATGAATAAGGGCTTTACGTTATCCTGGCGCTTTTCCAGGTACTTTTCAATCCAGTGTGCCGCGGTTTCGCTAATAAAAATCGGGCGGTCTTTTTGGCCTTTCCCGCGCACCATGAACTCTCGGCGCTTGAGGTTCACGTCACCCTTGTCCAGCCCGACGAGTTCTGACACGCGCAGCCCCGAACTAAAAAGCAGTTCCAAAATTGCCCGGTCTCGTACGCCGGCCAGTTTGGACAAATCCGGTTGGGCGAACAAATTATCCACTTCCTCCGGGGTTAAAAAGGTCACTTGCTTGCGCTTGGTGCGGGCCAGTTCAATTTTATCCGGCTGCATGACTTCCATGTCCCGCTTAACGCAGTATTTCAGGAAACTCCGCAGGGCAATAAGATGGTAATTTTGCGTCACTTTTCCCAGTTCGTCGCTGGTGTTGGTGCCCAGGCGGTTCAGCCACAGCCGCCATTTGCGAATCAGCTCCCGGTCAATGTCTTTTAGCTCGATGTCCCCGGCAAAATCAATTAACCGGGTTAGGTAATGATCGTAATTCTCAATGGTTTTTTGCGATCGATTCTGCTCGATCTCCATATGCTCCAAAAAATCCGTCTTCACCTTAGAAAAAACCATACCCCCATTGTACACCACCTCCACCCCTAAAATTCCCACATTCGTGACGATCGTTCAAAAAACAAAAATTTTTGTTACACTGAAGGATATGACGAGCAGCCAGATCAAACTGTTAAAGGCACTCATTCCGTATACGAGGGAAAACATCCAGTTCACGTTTACGCCCAACAAATTTTTTAATCGGCTGGAAGCGGAAGATCGGTTAACTCAAAGCGCAAGCCGTAACGCGTTTTACCGGGCGAAAAACAAGGGGCTTATCGTAGTGGATGATAAAGGTATTCCACGACTTACCGATAAAGGCCACCGAAAACTCGCCCCCTATACGGCCGAAAAGCTAAAAAACAGTAGTTTAATGATCGCGTTCGATATACCGGAGGCGCAACGATGGAAGCGTCACCAGTTGCGGTTATTTCTGCGTGAGTTCCACTTCAAGCAAGTTCAAAGAAGCGTATGGACGACCGATCTGGATTGCAAAAAATATCTCGTGGAAGAAATAAGGAACCTTTCACTAAAAAATCAAGCCAAAATTTACGAATGCGTAGAACTAAAATAATTCTCAAAAATTGAACGATCGTTCAATTTTTGAGAATAGATTCGAGGGGTTTAATCTGTTAAACTGGGTGAAACTAAATAAGGAAAAGTAATTTTTATGGAACGAACACTTGTCATATTAAAACCGGATGCGATACAACGCCAAATCGTTGGGGAAATTATTTCACGGTTCGAAAAAGCCGGCCTAAAACTCGTGGGATTAAAAATGTTGCAGGCCACGGACGAAATGGCCAAAAAGCACTACCCGGACGAGCTTATTCCTATCGTGGGCGAGAAAACCATGAAAGATTGGGACGCTTACGGCGTTGATTATGATGAATCCGTAGAAGAGATCGGTAAAATGATCGTTGAAGCCACCAGGAAGTTTTTAACGGAAACACCCGTCGTAGCCTTTGTGCTGGAAGGCGGTCACGCCGTTGAAGTAGTACGAAAAATGGTCGGCTCTACCGGGCCGAAAGATTCGCTACCGGGAACTATTCGCGGGGATTATGCTCACTTGAGCCTTGGTCGAGCCTCTATTCTCAAGAAAGGTGCAGCAAATATCGTACATGCATCGGGTGACCCAAAAGAAGCAAAAGAAGAAATTGCTCATTGGTTCAAAAAAGAAGAGTTGTTTGAGTACAAAACCGTACACGAACAGCTTACGCATGCATAATCAGGCTTTCATTTTCATCTATTGCAGCGAAATTTACTTGCGAATTGCTATAATTGGTATGGGGCATGCGAATCCGCCCGTTTAATGTTTTGCGAGCCTCGGTAGCTCAACTGGATAGAGCAGATCCGTCCTAAGGATAAGGTTGCAGGTTCGACTCCTGCCCGGGGTACCATTCTTTATGAAAGACATAACTTTAGTCACCGGTAATTCGCATAAACTGAAGGAGCTTCAGGCAATTTTCCCGCCTGAGTTACATTTAATGAGTAAAAAACTGGAACTGGAAGAAATTCAAGGCGACGGTATTCCTGAAAACATCGTAAAAGATAAGCTAACCCGGGCTTACGCCGAAATCGGTACCCCCGTTATCGTGGAAGACGTTTCCGCCGAACTGGCATGCCTGAATGGACTCCCCGGGCCATTTATAAAGTTTTTTGAAGGAAAGCTGGGTAAGGGCGCCCTTTGGAAGCTCGCAAAACATCACGACGACACCTCGGCTACTATCCGCTGTATTATGGGGTATTTTGACGGGCACGCTACGCGTCTCGTAGAAGGCGCGCTTAAAGGGGAGATTGTCCCGCCTCGAGGTAAAAACGGATTCGGATTCGATTTTGTGTTCATCCCTGACGGCTACGACCGGACGATGGCCGAAATGTCGCCAAGTGAGAAGAACGCGTTAAGCCACCGGGCAATGGCCACCCGTCGCTTAGTAAAACAACTTACGAGCTCCAGCGATAAAAGATCATATCAACATTG
>JAXHNE010000009.1:0-202998 GCA_034520885.1 Candidatus Saccharimonadota bacterium | reverse complement strand
GGTCGCGCTCGCCGGGCTGTACCTACTGCGGCCGGAACCCTGCTGTAGCTCCCGGCCCCCCGCTCCGGAGGGGTTTTCGAGCCACGGCGTCTGAGACACCGGTATGACCGACTTCGACGAGGAAGCCGAGCGGAAGCGGCTGCGTGAGAAGTACGAGTCCGAGGAGGAGGACCGAAAGCGAACCCAGCAGATGAGCGAGCTCCTGCTGAAGGGTGCCACGAGTGGGCGAACCGCCACTGCGGGGAGTGTGGCTCGCCCATCTTCCGGTATCAGGAGCAGGAGTTCTGCCCGAGTTGCCAACGCACGACCGAGGGGGACGTCGCGGCGGACGACCCCGCCGCAGGCGGCGCGGCCGGGGACGGCACCGCGGACGGGGACGCCGACCGTGAGACCGGACACCACGGCGGGAGGGACCAGCGGTGCGGACGGACAGCGGACGGACGCCGAGGACGCCGGCCGCCGGCGGGACGGCGGCGTCGAACGGAGCGGACCCGGGCGCCGGCGCCGCGACCGAGGGGCACGGGGAGACGGCCGTCACCCCGGGTCGCAGCGACGAAGACCCCGTCGACCGCCGCGAGGAGACGCACCGGGTCCGTGGCACGACGGCCCGGCCCAGCGGTGTCGAGGCCGACGGCGACTCGCCACGGACAACGGGGGCGCCGAGTGGACACCCGCCCACGACGCGCTGTACGCCGCGCTGACGCGACACGCCCGGCTCGCGGCCGACACCGACGACGACCCCGGCGGCCGACCGAGCGCCTGTCGGCCGCCCGGGAGGCCGCGGCCGCGCTCGACGAACTCGACGGCGCCTGATCCGGGTATCTGTGCCGGCTGGCGGATGAATCACGCCGCGAACAGGCCCAGCCGCACTCCAGTCGGATGTAGCCCAGATACGGGATCCTGAGCCGCGCGGTCCCCGGATCCACTCCGGCCGGACCGGGCCGGCGATGTTGCTCGCCTGATCGTACCGGGCGTTCGCGTCGCCCTTCGTGATGAACCCGTCGTGGGGCGCGGGACAGTTCGAGAGCGACTCGCAGTCGTCGGCGTTCATGTAGGCGGGGTTCGCCCGGTCGTACCAGTTTTCGCCCGCCTCGACGTGGAAGTGCGCCCGGTGGATGATCGGCGAGCCGGCCCGGTCGGGCGGATCGTAGATGATCACCGACCCGTTGCCGCCGAAGCTCCGGTAGCCCTCCTCGGTCCCGATCTCGACGGTGACGACGCCGGTGTCCTCGTGGGCGTAGTCGGGGGTGAACCGCTCGGGTTCGGTGACGAAGATCAGGTCGCCGCGCTGCATCTCGGGCTCCATACTCCCGCTTTCGACCGCGACCATCGGGGGCCACACGCCGCTGACGGCGAAGAGGAGGAGCCCGACCGCGAGCAGCGCCGAGGGCGCTGTAGAGCGTCTCGCGGACGAAGAGCAGCGGGCCGCTCCGTGCGCGTCCGGAACCGCGTCGAGGAAGCTCTCGTCGGCGGCGCCGCGATCCGGGCTCCGGCGCGATCGCGGTCGCGACTCCGGCGGGACTCGGCGACCCGCGGCGGCAGGTCCGACTCGGCGTCGCGGGGGCGTGGGCCCGGGGACGCGTTGGCCCTCGCCGGCGTCGCTCGGCGGCGATCGTCGTCTGCCGGTCCGGCCCGGTCGATCTCGTCGCCGGACCCCGTCGGTACCGTCGTCGTCGGGGTCCGGGTGATCGGGCCGATCGTCGTCCGGCGGGGCGTCGGCGCCACCCGCGTCGTCCGTCATCGACCGCACGTTCCGTGCCGCCGCGTTTCAACCTTCTGGGCTGATCGTCGCGCCCCCAGTCGCAGTACGCTTTTCTACGCCACCCCCGTTCGGAGGGGTGTGCCGCTGGAGACGCCGGTTCGGATCGTGACGGAACTCGCCCGCCGGGGGTACAACGCCGAGCAGGAGGCAGTGACGCTACTCGCGGGCGCTGACGCCCCCGCGACGCGCGCTCGACGCGGTCGTCGATCACGCCGACGACGACGCGCTCCGGATCACGGCCGCGGACGTCCGGGCGGCGCTCGCGGCGACGGAGCCGACGGCGGACGCGACGAGGCCCCGCGGGACCGAGGCGGTGCCGAGCGACCCCGACCGGCGAACCCGCCGTTTCGACTGGAGACCCCCGATGATCAACTGGACGAGCCAGGATGCTGGTCCGGACGAGTCGATAACGGAGCCGAAAAGCTCCGAGACGACGGCGGAGACGCCGACGGGCGGAGCGAGGCGTCGCGACGGCGACGGCGGGGGCGCGCCACGGAGTCCGGAGACAGCGGCGGGACGGTCGACGCGGCGTCGGCGGCCGACCGCCGCCGGGACGGACGCCGGGGCCGGACGGCCGCGGCGCGCGACCGCGACCCGTCGCTCCGGTCGATCGAGATCGCGGGCGACGTGACCGGCCGGAGCACCGGGACCGGGGAGTACGACGACTTCGTGTCGGTGTTCCGCGACCGCTACGAGAAGCTCTCGAAGCAGCTCCGCGGGCGGGTGAACCACCGGCCGGCGGAGGCGATCGGGTCGATGAGCGGCGGGACCGACGCGGCGATGATCGGGCTGGTCAACGACATCCGGTCGACGAAGAACGGCCACTGGATCGTGGAGTTGGAGGACACCACCGGGACGTTCCCGTGTCTGGTGATGAAGGATCGGGAGTTCGCCGACCTCGTCGACGAACTCCTGCTCGACGAGTGCGTCGCCGTCGAGGGGACGCTGGCCGACGACGGGGAGATCGTCTTCGTCGACGCGATCCACTTCCCGGACGTCCCGCGGACCTACACCGCCGAACACCGCCGACCGACACGTCCAGGCCGCGCTCGTGTCGGACATCCACGTCGGGAGCCAGGAGTTCGCGGCCGACGCGTGGGACCGGTTCGCCGACTGGCTCCACACCGAGGAGGCCGAGCGCCGTCGAGTACCTCCTCATCGCGGGCGACATGGTCGAGGGCGTCGGGGTCTACCCCGACCAGGACGAGGAACTCGACATCGTCGACATCTACGAGCAGTACGAGGCGTTTTCCGAGCATCTCAAGGACGTCCCCGGCGACATGGAGATCGTGATGATCCCGGGCAACCACGACGCCGTCCGGCTCGCCGAACCCCAGCCCGGTTTCGACGAGGAGCTCCGGGAGATCATGTCGCGCCCACGACGCCCGGATCACGGGCAACCCCTCGATCGGTGACCGTCGAGGGCGTGAACGGTGCTGATGTACCACGGCGTCTCCCTCGACGAGGTCATCGCGGAGCTGCCCGAGTCGAAGGCGAGCTACGACGAGCCCCACAAGGCGATGTACCAGCTCCTGAAGAAGCGCCACGTCGCGCCGCAGTTCGGCGGGAAGACCCGGCTCGCGCCCGAGGAGAAGGACTACCTCGTCATCGAGGAGGTCCCGGACGTGTTCCACACCGGCCACGTCCACAAGCTCGGCTGGGGCAAGTACCACAACGTCCTCGCGGTCAACTCCGGGTGCTGGCAGGCCCAGACCGACTTCCAGAAGTCCGTCAACATCGACCCCGACGTGGGCTACGCGCCGATCCTCGACCTCGACACGCTGGATATGACCGTCCGGAAGTTCGCTTGAGCGTCCGAGCGGCCGTCGAGGATCTCATGTCACGTCGCTCCGGACGCGAACCGGTAGCGGGTCGTCGGCTCGCCGTCGAACGTCGCGGCCCGTGGCCCGACGGCCGGTCGAACCCGGCGGCCTCGGCGGCCGCCGCGGCGTCGGCGTCGGCGTCCGGCACCACGAAGGCGACGTCGAAGCCCTCCCGCACCGCGAACCGGACCGGCTCCGCGAGCAGCCGCTCGGCGGCGTCGGCGTCGCCGGCGAGCTGCGTCACGTGGACGGTGCCGTCCCTGACGTCGAAGGCGACGAACCCGAGCACGGACTCCGCGTCGTCGCCGGCGTCCGTGTCGTCGTTCGGCCCCGACGCTCGCCGGGGCGGTCGACCGCGAGCCGGACCGTCCGGTCGTGGATGACGTTCCGGAGCACGTCCTCGGGGAGGTCGACGATGGCCCCGAGCGTGTCGGCGTCGTCCTCGACTGCGTCCCGTACCTCGGCGTCCATACGCGGGTATTCGGTTGCGCGGACTTAGAACGCCTCGACGGCGAGGTGCTCGGGGACGCCGCGGTCGTCCGGCGGGGCGACGGAGCAGCCGGGACGGCGCCCGGATCGGCGCCGACGACGGTGAGCCGCGACGGACGCCGGCGTAGCCGTCGGGCCGGGAGACAAGGTTTTACACCCCCTGTACAATCACGGGCTATGACAGAGCACCGCTTGCGGGTCGGAGCCGTCCGACGACGGGGAGGACGCCAGTGCGCGTAGTCGCGAAGTTCGGTGGGACGTCGCTGGGGAGCGGCGACCGGATCAACCGCGCCGCCGACTCCATCGCGGCGGCGGTCGAGGCGGGCCACGAGATCGCGGTCGTCGCCTCCGCGATGGGGAACACGACCGACGAGCTGCTGGACGAGATCGAGTTCGACGCCGAGGACGCGCGACCGCGCCGGAGATCGTCTAGCATGGGCGAACGCACCAGCGTGCGGATGCTGAAGGCCGCGCTCGTCGGCCCGCGGCATCGACGCGATGTTCCTCGAACCCGGCAGCGACGAGCTGGCCGATCATCGCCGAACGAGCTCGGGGAGGTCGACGTCGAGGAGACCGACCCGCCGGGCGGCGCGCTCGCGGCGACGAGCTCGACGCGGTCGTCCCGGTCATCACGGGCTTCCTCGCGCAGAACCACGACGGCGACGATCACGCACGCTCGGCCGCGGCGGCTCGCGACACCACCGCGGTGATGCTCGGCAAGTACATGGACGCCGACGAGGTCGTCATCGTCACCGACGTCGAGGGCGTCATGACCGGCGACCCGCGCGTCGTCGAGGGCGCGCGCAACGTCGGGCGAGATCACCGTCGACGAACTCCGGAACCTCTCGTTCCGCGGCGCGGAGGTCGTCGCGCCCTCCGCGCTGTCGTACAAGGACGACGACCTCGGGGTCCGGGTCGTCCACTACCAGCACGGCGACCTGCTCACCGGCGGCACCCTCATCGAGGGCGAGTTCCAGAACCTCATCGACATGCAGGAGCGACTCGCTGTCGTGTGTCACCGTCGCCGGCCGGTCGCTCCGAAACAGTCCGGGGATCCTCGCGGACCTCTCACAGGTGCTTCGCGAGGCGGGGATCAACGTCAACGCGGTCGCCAGCGGGATGGACTCGATCACGTTCTACGTCGACACGAAGACACGCCGACGAGGCCGAAGACGCTGCTCCACGACGAAGGTCGTCGAGGATCGAGACCCTGTCGTCGGTCACCGTCGAGGGCGGGCATCGCGGTCATCCGCGTCACCGGCGGGGAACTCCCGAACCGAGCCGGGCGTGATCCTCGACATCGTCCAGCCCAGCTCGGCCGAGCGAGCGGATCAACGTCCACGACCTGATCACGTCGGCGACGTCGGTCGCGATCTTCGTCGCGTGGGACGACCGCGAGGAGACCCTCGAGATCGTCCAGATCCGGTCCTGAGCAGCGCGTCCACGGTCGTCACCGCCGTCCGACTCGGCCTACTGCCGCCGTCGTACAGCCGCGTCGCCGATCCGCTCGGGCAGCCCCGCGTCGCGGACGGCCGCCGCCACCCTGTCGACGTCGTACTCGACCCGGCGTTCCTCGACGGAGCGGTCGTCGAGGTCGACGAGAGCGTACGCCGCCCGCGGGTCGCCGTCGCGGGGCTGGCCGACGCTGCCGGGGTTCAGCGACGATCCCCTCCTCGAAGACGCTCGTGGCCCTGGACGTGGGTGTGGCCCAACACGAGGACGTCCTCGTCGCCGAGCATCGACGGCGCGAACTCCTCGGGGTAGGTGTAGCGGTCGGGGTCGTCGGGGTGGCCGTGGACCAGCTTCACGCGGCCGTCGACGACGGCCCGCTCGTCGGGGAGGTCGCGCGAGCCACGCCGATCGCGTCGTCGTCGAGCTGCTCGCGGGCGTGCTCGACGCCGGCGCCCGCCATCGAGTTGAACCGGAACGCGGTCGCCGGTCGGCGACCGCGCGGTCGTGGTTACCCATCACGGTCGGGATCGCCCGCTCGCGGACGGCGTCGAGACACGCCGCGGGCCAGGGGTTGTAGCCCACCACGTCGCCCGCACACACGATCCCGTCGACCGGCGGGAGGTCGTCGAGCACGGCGTCGAGAGCGATCTTGTTCGAGTGGATGTCGGAGACGACGGCGACCTGCATAGCCGGCGGTACGGCCGCCGGGCGACAAAAGTCCCGGCCGGCCGCGACCGTCGCTTCGATCACGGTCCTCGTCAGCACGACTCGTCGAGTTCGGTCAGCCGGCGGTCGCGCCGTCACCCGCCCCGTTTGCGGTACCACACGCGCTCGCCGACGGGAGCGTCACCGTCGCCGTCCAAGCGGCTGAGAAACAGGTCCCGGATCGCGAGCGTCACGACGAGTTCCACCGTCCGATCGTCCCCCGCTTCGGGCTCGACGGTGACCACGCAGTGGCCGTCCCGGCGTGTGATGTCGGCGACGACGCCGGTCGACCACCGGTCGAGGTCGTGTGTCGGCTTCCGGGCGTGGATGCGGTCGTGGGCCATACCACGTCTCGGCCCGGCGTCGGATATCCCCGTTTCGGCGGCCGTGGTGTCCACACCCGCTACGATGCCGGCCGCGTCACGCTCCGTTCCCGTTGTGGAACCCGACCGCGACGTCGCCGTCGTCGTGGGTGACGCCGGCGGCGCACACCGCGTGTTCGTACGGGAGCTCGTAGGCGCGCTCGGCGATCTCCTCGGGGATCCCGCCCGCGAAGTCGATCGGCGTCGGCGCGTCCTCCTCGTAGGTGGCGACGAGCGTCGGCTCGGCGACCGACTCGACCAGGAGGGCGTCCCTGCGGACGATCCCGACGTACGACGTCTCGCCCACGACGCCCGCGACCCGCGGGGTGTCGTAGTCGTCTTTCTCGTAGTCGAGCGCGAGCAGCGCCGACGCGAGGGCGTCCCGGGCCGGGTAGCCGCGGTCGAGTTTCTCCGCGATCGGGTCGACGTGGGAGCCGTTGCCGATCACGACGCCGTCGCCGCCCTCGCGGACGCAGTTGTACGAGACGTAGGGGTTGTCGTGTCGGGGCGCGTCGGGCGTCGGGCCGACGGTCAGCGTCCCGTCGCGGTCGACGATCCGGCGGTTCGGGAACGACCGGGAGGAGACGCGGTAGGCGGCGAACTCCGGCGCGACGATCACGAAACGGCCAACGTACATACGCTCGGGATGGCGGGGACCGGGCTAAATCAGGTAGTGGATGTCCGACGCGCCCGCGGGACTGGGGGTTCGGAGTCGCAACACTCATATGGAATCACGGGTTACGGTTCGGTGCCGATCACAGTCCCATGGGGTAGCGGCCAATCCTGAAGCCTTCTGGGGGCTTCGACCCAGGTTCGAATCCTGGTGGGACTACTCCTCATAACGCCATAATCCCGGAGAAGGGGTCCATCTCCGGGGTGATACCGCGTGGTGGCGGTTGCGCACCGCCTCGCGGAGGAGTTCGCTCGTCTCGGACTCGTACTATTAGTCTCCTCCCATGACCGCCGCCAACGGAGGGTAGCGATCACCGGGGCATCGAGGTGATCGGTATCACCGAGGATGGTACGTCACGCCGCTGGCCGAGAGCACGGCCAGATACCAGCAAATTCAGTCGAGCATCTACCGATCAGCCTCGACAGAGACGCTGCATCAAGAACTGGGTCACATCGACGAGGTGCCGGTGGATGTCGTCGGCGAGCCGGTACATTGCCTCGGCCTGTTCCTTCGTTGCAATACCAAGCCTGTAATAGGTCTTCGTTCGGTTCCGGTTCCACAGCTCGGCGAGGTCATCCCCGAACGCGTCGTCGTAGAGGCCAATCTCGGCACCACGTTGGTAGAGCCGTCGGTGGCTGCTGATGACCTCCGCGGCGGACATTGCCCCGTCGTGGATCAACCGGAACTGGATCGTGCGCTCGATGGCGACGAACGCCGACTCGATCACGACCGTGTAGTACCCTTGGTCGAGGAGGTTCGATCCGACCTCCAACAGCCGGCACGCACGGCGAAGTTGGACCAACTCTGCGTCGTCGACGTCCAACCCCTCCTCGATCGTTCCGGGACTGCCCTCGAAGGTCCGCTCGGCCTCCTTCAATCGGTCTCGGATATCGTCATTCATCGGCGTACACCTCGGTCCGGAGCTCGGAGAGTTGGTCGGAGCCGACCAACGTGATTGCATCGTCGAACTGGGGACGGAGCTGGTCACCAATTCGTTGGACACTGTCCGTCGATTCGACGAGCGGCTGGAACGTGTATCGGTTCCCCTCGAACCGTTGGTCTTCGAGCTCACTGACGACTGACTGGACAGTCCGGCGAGCTGCCGTTCTGTCTTCGTCGACAATCACCAATAGGTCGATGTCGCTGGCCCTGTCCGCCTCTCCCCGAGCGACGCTTCCGAACAGGACAACCCCGACTAACTCGTCCAACTTGTCCTGAACTTGTTGTAGAAATGCTTGGACGGGTTGGTGAAACTCGCCCTGCGGGATCGAGAGAACGGGGTCCGGTTTCGTGAGCCGTTCACGGTTGATCTGGACCTGCTGGGTCCGCCCGTCCGGTGCGGTCTCGACGATATCGAGCTCGGAAAGCAGTTTGACCGCCTTTGAGATCGTTCCCTTATTCGCTCCCGTGAGGCTTGCGAGTTCGCTCATCGAGTACGTCGCATACGGCTGGTCGATGAGAACATCGAGAACATCCTGCATCGCCTGGTATCGGGAATACCAATCTCCGGAAACGGATATGGCAACCCTATCAGATCGACTGTTTCCTAATAGGCATACGATTCCTATTAGGAAAACGTTCGGAAAGCTCTGGCGATAGTCCGGTCAGCTTCAGCTTTCGGCTTGCTGGCTTTCTTGATACACCTGCTGGCGGAGATGCTCCGTGATCACTTCCTGAACTTCGTCGTTGTCCATGAACTCGGCGAACAACTCTTCGTTCTGGTCCATTCGGTCGATGAACATCTCGGTGAGCGCACTGTCGAACTCCAGAGCGAAGTTCTCGCGACTATTGACCTTCGCGGACCTGCGTAGGTGATCGTCTTCCAGCGCGTCCTCCTTCAGCTGTTCGAGGAACAGCTGGTCGGCCTCGGTGAAATCGGTCCCGAGCTTCTCGTTGATTTTCTCGACGATGGTGGAGAGTTCGACTTCATCGTCGTCACTTCCGCCACCAGTTCCGGTCTCTGTCGGTCCCTCGACCTCTCCGTCGGTCGTGTCGAGTTCGATGTCTCCCTCCTCCGACTTTTCGAGCCGGTAGTACTGAAGCGCGAGTTCGTCGTCGAACTCGACGCTGGGCTGGCCCGAGCCCTTCGGGAGCTCCTTGTAGAGGAACCGACCGAACGTGTACAGCTTTTCGAGGTGCGTATCGGCGTAGCTGACGATCTGCGACTGGAACTTGTAGAGCCGGAGGAACGAGCGGAGCGTCGACCGGAACTCCTCCTGCGTCTCCTCGTTCGAGACCATGAACTCGTCACGAGCTGGCTGTACCAAACTACTCAGTTTCGCGTGTGAGCCCTCTGTCCCGGTGTTTTCGGGATCGAAGAAGACCTCCGCGAATCGGTCCACGTCGCTCTGGTCGTAGATACGGAACGCTTTCAGTTCGCTCGCGAGCTGCTGGAGGTGTTGCGGGTCGGTCTCCTCCGTGACGGTCGTCTTCCCGTAGAACGGCTCGAACGCCTCCTTGATCTCCGACTGCTCGTTCTCGAAGTCGAGGACGAACGTGTCCTCCTTTCCGGGATGTGTGCGGTTCAGACGGGAAAGCGTCTGGACCGCCTGAATCCCGGAGAGCTTCTTGTCCACGTACATCGTGTGGAGGAGCGGCTGATCGAAGCCGGTCTGGTACTTGTCGGCGACGACGAGGACCTGGTACGCTTGGCTGTCGAAGGCGTTCGGGAGTTCGGACTCCTTGATCCCGTCGTTCATCCCCTCCTCGGTGTAGCTCTGTCCGTCGTCTTCGACGGTTCCCGAGAACGCCACGAGCGCGCTCAGGTCGTATCCGTTCTCCTCGATGTACTCGTCGATGGCCTTCTTGTATCGGACGGCGTGAGCGCGCGACGAGGTGACGATCATGGCCTTCGCCTTGCCGCCGATCTTGTGCTGCGTGTTGTTCCGGAAGTGCTCGACGATGATCTCGACCTTCTGTGAGACGTTGTGCGGGTGGAGTTTCAGGAACCGAGAGATGGCCTTCACGGCCTTCTTTTCGGGGACCTGCGGGTCCTCCTCGACGACCTTCGCGACGTTGTAGAACGTCTCGTAGGTCGTGTAGTTCTGGAGCACGTCGAGGATGAATCCCTCGTCGATGGCCTGCTGCATCGAGTAGAGGTGGAAGGGCTCGTAGCCGCCCTCGCCGTCGGGCTCGCCGAACATCTGGAGCGTCTTCGCCTTCGGCGTCGCCGTGAACGCGAAGAAGCTGAGGTTCGGCTGTTTGCTCCGGGCTTCCGCGTTGGCGACGATGGCGTCCTCGGCGTCGTCGATCTCGTCTTCGTCGATCCCGGAGAGGATCCCCTTCATCTCGGCGGACATCTCCCCGGTCTGGCTGCTGTGTGCCTCGTCGACGACGACGGCGTAGTCCCGTTCCGGGAGCGACTGCGTGTGTTCGATGACGTACGGGAACGTCTGGAGCGTCGTGATGATGACCGGCTTGCCGGCTTCGAGCGCCTCGGCGAGTTCCTCCGACTTCGGACCGTGCTCGCCGGTGATCGGGTGGACGACGCCCGTCTTGTGGTCGAGTTCGTAGATCGTGTTCCGGAGCTGTTCGTCCAGTATCGTGCGGTCGGTGACGACGACGACGCCGTCGAAGACCGCCTCGTCGTTGGCGTCGTGGAGCGAGACGAGTCGGTGGACGAGCCACGCGATGGACTTGCTCTTCCCGCTCCCGGTGGAGTGCTGGATGAGGTAGTCCTCGCCGGAGCCCTCGCGTTTCGCGCTGTCGACCAGCTTTCGGACGCATTCGAGTTGGTGATATCGCGGGAAGATCAGCGTCTCGTCTTCCTCGACGGTGACGCCGTCCTTCTTGATCTCCTCGGTGTCGATGTGGATGAACCGCTGGATGATGTCCATCCAGCTGTCCTTCGCCCAGACCTCCTTCCAGAGGTAGGCGGTCCGGTGGTCGTCCTCCCGCGGGGGGTTGCCGCCGCCCTTCTCGTGGCCTTTGTTGAACGGGAGGAAGATCCTCATAGTTCCATCCTGATTGCGCCCAAGCGTAATGAGAGAAGTATTAATATCTACGTCAGGAATACTTAAAGTTGTTGGGGCTGAAGCAGTCATGCCCCCTGCGGGCTCTTCTTCAACCGGCTCAGACTCAACAACTTCCGGAGTTGGCGGCGAGTAAATTTCCGGTGGATTTCGTTGGCCGGTTAAATTGGCGGAAAAATAGAAAAGCCCAACGAGCCCAATCACTATCATTGCCGAAGCAAGCATTTTTTGCCTTAGCTTCTTTCGAGCCAGTTGCTGTTTTTTGGTCAACCGCTTTTTCTTTTTGGTTTTGAGCTTAAACTTTAGCTCAAGACTGCGGCGTGAGCCCAGCCACAAGTTGTACGTTTTTGTTCTCGGGCTTCGCCTTTTATGATTGCCAGATTTATTGGTTTTGCTTGTAGCACTTTTGGCTTTGCCCTTTTTACCTGCGGAACCCGAAAGCGGCAGCTTATTTTGCTGCCGCTTTTTTGCTTGTTTTTTTGGTGTTGTCTTACTCACCTTATTTTGCCCTATTACCTAGGCTTTACTCGCTTTTACCAAAACGTAAGGCTCCGTATCCAAGAGCAGAGATAGATCCAGCAAGTCCCAGGATTGAGCTCACAGCAAATCCCGTTGCGCCTACACCGGCATCAACAGCTCCGACTGGTGCGTCTACTTGCGTACCGAGTGTTTCGCCTGTATCTTTATTGGTTTTGTCACCAAGTACATCACCATTCTCTGTTGGCTTTTCTTCCTCATCTTCAGTAACTTTTTCGTTTTCGAAAGTACACTGAATGTGTGAATCTTCTACTAGGGTTAGCGTAACTACGTGGTCATTACCGATAAGGCCTGCTTCCCATTCTGATACAGCATCTTCTAGGTTCATGCATTTAATATCTACATTCCATCCATCAACAAATTTCTCAGTAACAGTAAATACATTTGATGTATGTAAACCTACATTCGGCACATGCACTTGGTTCGGTGTGTCTGTTCTTGAATAATCATCTAGCATAAATGGACCCCAGGCAGAGTAATCAATCTCACCAGTTTCTAGGTTTTTTGCACCGGCATAAAACTCGAACTTTTCCTCGTCTTCACCGTCTACAACATCTTTTATGATTGTTACTTCAGCTTCGGGCTTGTCGTCCTCTTGCTCTTCAACGACCCTATACACAACAACATAACTTATTTCTTGAGGGTGCGTATATTGTTTTGCTTGTTTTTCACCAGAATTTGGAAGCTCATTGCCACCTTTCACGCAAAACTTTACCTTAATTAATTCGTTACTGCTGTCGAAAAATTTTACTTCTTCACCTGTTACGTTTACACGAACACTTTGTCCGTCTATAGTAACGGTTTCATCTGCTGTTTGAGGGCTTCCTGAAGTTTCTACTTTGATTTCTGTTTCGTGGTTTGGGCAATGCAAATTTGTAGGCTGATCGGCTAATGCCTGAGAACCACCACCAACACTCATTATTGTTGCAAAACTAGCAATAACTAGCGGTACCACCAACGCTATCGCCGACAATCTTTTAATATTTATCATTAATATCTCCTTTATAGGTGATTATTTATAAAATCCCCACTACTAACTAATACACTAGTACTACTTATACAGTGTGTCAAATTTATTGTATTGTACTTATGCTTATTCGTTTACTCTAGATTGCTCCGTATGCGACCACTAATACGATTAGCGCGACTAGTAGGTATTCAATGATTGTGTCGCGCTTTAGTTCGCTTTTATGCCAATGTATAAATCCATTTCCTCCGACGTAAAAGATTGCGAGACCCACTAAAAGCCAAGCGTCGATGGTTGTCTCGACAGAGAAAACGGCAATTAACGCGCCAAGAAGCACTAGGTTGTAAAGTGTATGTAATTTTTGATTTTTGTAATGATGTCGTCTCATTTAATAACACCGATACTGCTGGTTATGGTTATGATACTGGCGAATATCAGTACGAAGGCTTGCGCCAGCGGATGCGAGCGCAACCATATATGCCTCAACCCGCGCCGTTGTTCCCGCCATATAAGCGTGTGTTTCATCACATTTAGAAGTATCATTGCACAAAGCAAGAACATGGTAGCCTTTTGCCCCCAGTTAAAGGTGTTGTACATATCTACTGGATTAATGTTGTAGGATGCCAGCACCTCGCCGTCTTCATCGCCGTTGGTTGGCTGAATAGCTTCGACCGCTTCCTCTTCGTCTTCATTATTCTGATTGTTTGTTTCTTGCTGGGCATTTTCTTCGTTTTCTTCCTCCGGCGCTGGCTCTTCTGGTTCAGGTTCCGGTTCTGATTGTGTGTTCTGGGGTTGCGGCGTTGGTGAAGAAGGTTGTGATGAGGGTTTCGGTTTTGGCTGGGGTTGTGGGGCGGCTGGCGATACTTGTTTAGACCCATACATAGCAACGACCAGCGTCGTGTCTTCACCCAATAAGTTACCGTTTACGACAGCAAAACCAACGTCTTTATAATTCCCCAAAACGTTTTGTTTGTGACCGCTGCTGCCCATCCAACCGGACATCACACCGGCAGAGGTCGAAAAATTCTTGGCCAGATTCTCGCCGGCGGAGGCATAATTATACCCAGCGGAAGTTACAAAATATGAAAACTGCGTGCCATCAGGCGCGGTATGCGCCCAGTAGTTATTAGCGAACATGTGGTTTGCCTTAGAGCTCGCGGCACTGTTAAGCGTGGAATTAAGCGACAGTGGTTGCAGTCCGCGCTGAGCTCTTTCCTGGTTCGTCAGATTGTGCAGACCGCTAACACTTATATTGGTCGCATAGCCAAGTACTTGGACTTTGCCTGCAGAGACATAATTATACAGCGGGTTAATTGCTAAAATCAGCGAAAAGAATATAGCCAACCCTACAGGGCGCAAGGCCATCGGGTGAAATTTGTTATGCTTGTTGGCAATAAACCAGTTTTTTAGCGCCATTGCCAAAATTATACAATGATAGTTATTAAGCGAACAAAAAACACCAACGCGGATTGATGTATTTTTGGTGGAGCTGGCAGGCACGAGTCCCTAATACTATAAAATAAGCCGTTTTCTAAGTAACGTTTTACGAAATGGCTTGCCAGACGAAGCCTTGCGCGAAGTCTGGTGGAGCTGGCGGGCACGAGTCCCTAATACTATAAAATAAGCCGTTTTCTAAGGAACGTTTTACGAAATGGCTTGCCAGACGAAGCCTTGCGCGAAGTCTGGTGGAGCTGGCAGGCACGAGTCCCTAATACTATAAAATAAGCCGTTTTCTAAGTAACGTTTTACGAAATGGCTTGCCAGACGAAGCCTTGCGCGAAGTCTGGTGGAGCTGGCAGGCACGAGTCCCTAATACTATAAAATAAGCCGTTTTCTAAGTAACGTTTTACGAAATGGCTTGCCAGACGAAGCCTTGCGCGAAGTCTGGTGGAGCTGGCGGGAATCGCACCCGCGTCCGAAGGGTTATAAGTTAGTCTGTCCTACAGGCTTAGATTGTTTGGGTGTACTCGTTTCGCGTTAAAACAATCAAAATAGCGAACGAGGTGGTTCATTAGTCTTATGATTCGTTATGAACCGCTCACGAATCGGCACCCTGAAAAATATGGCACTACGGATTTCTATCAGGAGTCAAAATCGTAGCGGCAGTATGCTGTTAAGCTACTGCTGTAGCTTCAGCTGGTTGACCAAAAAGTGCGTAAGCAGCATTCTGGAAGCCGGCTTTTGCTTTAGATACGAAATTTGCATCTAGTTTGAGTTACCCTATAACGCTGAGTAAGCGGCCTGCTGATCTAACTTGTTAACGTCCAACGTCGAGCTTAAAGTCAGCCCCATATGTATCACTCACCACTCATTCGTGGCTTGGCTGAATTATACCACTTATGGATATTTTAAGCAAAGTTTTTATAAAGGGTGTGCCACTGCTCCAGTGATAACTCTTGCGCGCGAGAGCTCGGTTTTATTCCCGCGTTTTCCAGCGGTTGCCGGGTGTTTTCTTTACTTAAGTGCAACCCGGCACTTAATGAATTAAGCAGGGTTTTACGGCGATTACTAAACCCCGCTTTGACGATACGGAAAAACTTTTTTTCGTCGATCTTTCCGAATGGTGGCTGCTGTCGTTTATTTAAAATCACCACTTGGGAGTCGACTTTTGGCGGCGGCGTAAATAATTTGGCGGGTACTTCAATTCCAAGCGATACCTCCCAATAATACTGCGCACTCACACCTAAAAGCGACATATCGCCCGGGGCGGCCGCCACGCGCTGAGCGACCTCTTTTTGGATTAATAATACGGCTCGCTCAGGCGGATTAGCCGATTCACTTAGTAGGCGTATTAACTTGCTCGTAAGGTAGTACGGTATATTGGCGACTATTTTGTAAGGAGTCTTCATGCGCGAAAGATCGAACGACAGTATATCCGATCGTACGACCCGCGCTTCGGGAAACTCAGCTTGTAGGCGATCTACTAAATTTCGGTCAAACTCTACGGCGGTAACGTGCGCACCATTGTCAATAAGCGCCCTGGTAAGCGTGCCCGTACCCGGGCCGATTTCCACCACTTCGTCTTCTGGCGTAATATTAGCCGCGTCAACGATTTGCTGTAGTACATTTTTGTCAGCCAACCAATGTTGACCAAGCGATTTATTTGGTTCAATCATAGTTTTTTAGTTTAAAGGTCGTGGTGATTCGCCTGCGAGTTCCATCGTTATTTGGGAACATATCGACCAAACTTACCCTGTCTATTATCGCCTTTTCTCCCGGTTGCAGTTTTTCACTTTTTTGAACCGTAACATGAGGGCAAAAACCGTCGGCTAGGTACTGTGGCTCGTTAAACGCTGCCCCGTTTTTAAGCAAGACATTTTGCACGCCTTTGTACAATGAATTAAACGCTGCGGAATCTTTAATGGTAGTCACGCTTATTTCTCCCCATTGTTCGATTTGTTCGCCTTTGATACTGAACGGGTTCGCATCTTTTAGGTGTTTACTCAGTATGTCAGCTATTGATTGGCCGTTAAGATTAATTGAGAAAACCCCCGCCAAAGTGGCGTGAAGGGGCGTATTCGTTTTATGGAATTCAAACCCTGCCGGCAAATCACCAAAAAAGGAGGCGACAGCCCATTTTTGCGTGAAAGTTTGTCGTTTTGTGGTGCTCATTTAGCAAGTGTAGCAAAACAACGCCCCGACAAACACGAAAAAACCTACAAAAAATCCAAGATTACCACAAACATGTCCGATCGGACATGTTTGTGGTACACCTGGTACGGTTTACTTCTTAGAGAAGTTGCTATAGATCGAGGAGCGGGAGGCCGACGGTATCGTCGTGTGAGCGCGTAAGTTCGTCTTTGAACCAGCGATGCAAGAAGATTTCACACGTTCCGCCAACGGTTAACTCTTTTACGTGTCCGCCAAAGACCCGCATGTTTTCGTCGGAAAAACTGCCATGAATGTGCAATTTTGGCTCACTGCCCGAGCGGGAAACATTGCCTTGCAAGCTGGTAATTTCCAGCGTTTTATCAATGGTTTTAAAGTTATATTCCCGGCTTTTTAGATCGTAAAAGCCTAGCTCGGATTGAAGCGCCGCACCCAAGCCGGAAATCCAGGCGGCCTGGATGTTTTCTTTCGCGACAAGCTCAGTAAGTGAGGCGACGAGCTTTTCGCCCTTTTCCAGACGTACTAACCAGTTATAGCCATCGTGTTGATATTTCATACGTTCATTCTATCAGCATTACCACCAACCTGCTCCCTGATGAAAGAAACGAGCCTCACTCCAACTGCCGTAGTTTGATAGCGCATAACTGTTACACCAACGAAGTTGAGTCACTGGATTTGTTCTCCAGTCGGCTCCCGCGCTTGCCATTTTTGAGCCAGGTAGCGACTGACATAAACCGTATGCGCCAGAGCTGACATTTCTCGCTGTTACGTTCCAATTAGGTCCTGACTCATGGTTGACTATATATTTAACGTGTTCAAAATCCGTTTCTGCTATGCCGGCAGCTGCCATTAACTCCCGGCTTTCTGCGCTCACAAATATATCGGCAAGTCTCTTACCACGTACCACGATCCGCTTAACCGGCTTCCTGACGACAACCTTGTTAAACACTTCTTCAGTGCCGTCTTTGGCAATTTCATAGACAACGGCTCGGCGTCCCGGGCTCCCCTCTTGCTCGACCCGTTCTTCGCCAAATTCAAGGGAGGGATTCTCGCGCGTTTCTTCCTCGAATGGAATTTCTTCCTGTACGACTCGCAACTTTTTGCCGGGTTCGGTCACGAAGATTGAAAGGTCACTGGTAATTGGCGTTCGTTCTTCGGGGAGCACACTCACGTTGTGAAGGTCGCGTTCGGCAAGCAAATCTCCTACCGTTTCGGCGTGCGTTCGGACATCCACTTGGGTGCCGAATATGTTCAGCGCCACCGGTGTTGCCCGCTCAATAACGATTCGTTCTTGCACGCCGCCTTCTTTGATAATGTCAGCTGGATCTTGTTCGGGAAGTGGCTGTTTTTCCACGCGGTCTTCGGGGTGAACCTCCAAGTCCGCGGCTTTGACGACCGCTCGCGGGGAAGGTGCCGCCGTCACTATGACCGATCTTTTCCCTTCGTCCTCGATGAGTACCGAACGGGCTTTGTATACATTCACCTGAAAATTATCATCGGTGATTTCGGCGTCCAGTCCGGGCTCCACGATATCCCGTTGGCCGACCTCAATATCCAGACGTTGTAATAGCTCTTCCACGGTAGACGCCCTGGTGGGAACTACTTGCGAACGGCCGTCAACGTAAAGCTGCACCACCCTGGTATCCGAAGCACCGATGGTTCGTCCGCCCATAATCACTACGAGCACCAAGGTAAAGAAAAACATCACCACGAAAGTAGTGACCGGCACCACGAACGGATGGCGGCTGAGATATTTTACTCGCTTTTGGGTCTTCTTGGACCGCAGCTTTTTCAGTGTCTTCTTCATGGCAAAATTAATACGCACTCATAAGTATGACAGAAACATGAACCGGATGGGAGTATATCAAACGGGGAGCTTTGGTGGTACTGATTATTGTATTCGTTCCAGCGGGGCGAATTGTATATTAAGTGTTTTTCTACCTTTTGACGTGAAGTGAATAGTGGCCGTGGCGCCTTCCAGTGACTCAATCTTACCTTCGCCGAAAATTCGATGTTTAACGGTATCTCCGGGCTGCAATTCAATTGCTTCCTGGCTTTCGTCGTAGTCCGGCATGTCGTCGACGAACTGAGGCGGGCGTGGCGGAGTGGCAGGCTTGGCACTGGCCGCGCTAAACTGCGGCCGGCCGGCAAAAGTTGATTCCGTTTCCAGCAAGGAGCCGTCTATTTCGCTGATAAACCGGCTTGGCGGATTATGCTGCACGCCGCCGTACAGCATACGGCTGGCGGTGTGTAATAAGTATAGTTCTCGTTTGGCGCGGGTCATGCCGACGTAGCATAAACGCCGTTCTTCTTCCATTTCGGACTGATCGTACAGGGCTCGGGAGTGCGGAAACAACGACTCTTCCATCCCGGCCATAAAAACTACCGGGAACTCCAGGCCTTTAGCGGCATGGAGCGTCATGAGGGTCACCGCATTGCCGTTTTGATCCAAACTATCAAGATCGCTAATCAAAGAAACTTCTTCCAAAAATCCGGCCAGCCCGACGTCTTGATACTGCTGAGCCACACTGAGCAACTCTTGCACGTTTTCTTTGCGCGATTCACCTTGCGCGCTGCCATCATCGATAAAGTCCAGGTAGTTGATTCGCCGCAGTAAAGACTCCAGTAATTCCGGCAAAGGCATATCGTCCATAGCCTCACGAAAACTCAGAATAATATCCGCCAGTTCGGTAAAGGATTTTTTGGCCTTGGTGGGAAGTTCCAGTGAGCCAACGTCCTGCAAGGCCTGCCGTAATGTCACTCCGCTAACGTTGATGTAATCCATGAAAACGCTCACCGATTTGGCGCCGATACCGCGCGTGGGCGTATTGACGATACGCTCGAAACTTACCCGGTCTTCCGGCTGATAAATCACTCTCAGGTAAGCCAAAATGTCCTTGATTTCTTTACGGTCATAAAATTTTACCCCGCCGACCACACGGTACGGTATGCCATAGCGAACGAACATTTCCTCTATGGAGCGGCTTTGCGCATTGGTGCGATACAACACCGCATAATCTCCGTACTGAGAGGCGCCGAGTTGTTGCGCTTGATAGATGCGTGTCGTTATTAGCTCGGCTTCGGCCCGTTCGTTGTAGGCCTCGATTACTTTGACCGGCTGCCCGGAATGCCCGTCCGTCCACAATTTTTTCTGGGAACGTTGTTGGTTTTTGCGAATCAACGAGTGCGCGGCGTCCAGGATGGCCTTAGTACTGCGATAATTTTGCTCCAGTTTTATAGTAGTAACCCGCGGGTAGTCACGCTCGAAATTTAAAATGTTACGAAAATCAGCCCCCCTCCACGAATAAATGGAGTTATGAACTATTACCCCATTCGCTGAATAGTTGTGGACTTTGTCGATATCCAGATCATATACCTTACCGTTGTGTTTAACCTTTTCAACGCTCACTATTTTGTCTTCAACGACTTTATCTTTGGAGACGACTGGCAACAACATGTCAGGATGCAACTGCCCGGCCGGCAAAAACATAAACTTACTGTTGGTCATGAATGCCGATTTAACAACTTGTAGCTCATTTTGACCGTTTGCCGCTATGGACTGCGAAATATTTTCAATTTTACCGTAATCTAAATTATGGACTTCCGCGCGGAATGTGCCGGCCTTAGCGCTTCGCACCGTTACACCCGCTTCTTTTAATACCGTTAGGTCTTCCGGGTTCGTGGTGTTAGCGGACAGTCTGCTGGCTGACCACGGGCTTCGTACGGTAACCCGCTTATCGCCGAACAAGACAACATTAAGATTAATTCTTTGAATGTCGCCTCTTGAAGTGGCCTGAGGCGCAAAGTGCGGATATTCAAACGATAGTCCCTGATCATTAAAAAGCGCTTTGGCTCTATCTTCAGTATCTATCCGCTTAAATAGCTTATCAATATATTGTTGGCCCAGTTTCATCGCCCGATTCGGATACGCGTGAAAGACCAGCATCGGTATGCCGTATTTATAAGCAAGGAGTGCTTCGTGATAAGCCCCTTCCTCTTGAGAATCGCATACTTTCAGCACCCACATTCGTTCGGCTCGCTCTTGGTTGGCTCTGACCCTAAGTCCAACGTCGTGTTTTTTGCCATCAAACCTACTACCTTTTACTAGCCCTATACGATAACCTTTATCTTTTTTATACATCAGGTAAACGTAGTATTTTTCTGTCACCCCCCACCTCGAAAACATAATGTGGTTCGGTGTAGCGGTAAGCACTTTTCCAGATTCGGTTTTAATTCTTACCAAATCACCCTTAAAGTCGAAAGACCGAAGCTTGTTCACCTTAAACTTTGACGACTTTCCGTAGCCACTGGCGGACTTCACTACGTCCCCGGCTTTTACGTTCTCTATTTTTTTACCGCCATCCCCGGTCTCTACTAAACTGCCCGCGGGTAAGCATTGCCAGTCGTCTCCTACTACAGCAATATTATTATTTTGGTTTGTCAATAGTCTTGCCAGGTTATACTGCGCGGCGTTGGTGTCTTGGTATTCGTCGATCATGACGTAAGCGAACTGCCGCTGCCATTTTTCCCTAATGGTCTGATTATTTTGCAAAAGGCCGACCGTCTTGGCGATCAAATCGTCAAAATCCAGGGCGCCGTTATCTTTCAACAGCTTCTCGTAGGCCGGGTACACCTGAGCCGCGGTTTTCTGGGTCGGGGAGTTCGCCGAACCGCTAAATTCCCGCGGGCCGAGCATCTCGTTTTTGGCGCCGCTAATCACGTGCGACAAACTCCGCGGCGGAAAGGCTTTTTCGTCGATATGCAATTGTTTACTTACCTGTTTTATTGCCGAACGGCGGTCAGTCTCGTCAAATATAACGAAATTTTTGGGGACGCCGACGTATTCACCGTCCTGGCGGAGCAAACGAACGCAGATGCCGTGAAAGGTGCCCATGTAGGGCATGAACGAACGATTATTGGGGTTTTCGCCAAGCAGTAGCGCCACTCGCTCACGCATTTCACCGGCCGCTTTGTTGGTAAAAGTAACCGCTAAAATATTATGCGGAGTGGCCTTTTTACTGGCGATAATGTGGGCGATCCGGTGGGTCAATGTTTTGGTTTTACCGGATCCGGCACCGGCTTGAATCAGCAAAGGACCTTCGGTTGTTTCAACCGCCCTCCGCTGTTCATCGTTTAAATCTTCGTATAAACCGCTTAGCACTTTGGACTATTTTAGCAGGCTTATGCGCTTAAGGCCTGACGTAAAATTTATCTTTTTTATGAACTATCAAATATCTACAGTATATCTAGCGGCAACTCTATACCGAGATCTATTACTTCGGCGTCAATTGCCAAATAGCCTCCGGCTAACGCTATTAAAAACAGAATGAACAAAATAATGCGGATTTTTGCGCGGCGTTTGCTGATCCGCCCGATCGGGGCGAAATAGGTTTTTTCCTCGATGTGTTTTTCAATCGCTTCCCGTTTTTCACGCTGCTCTTTACTATCTTTTTTGCCTTTTACGGCTTCACTGGCCAATACGTCCACCGCACCGGTTCCACTATTATTTTCTCCGGTTTCCCGACCATTGTCTTCCGTCGGCGCTTCTTTGTCTTCCGGCGGTTTTTCTTGTGGGGAGGAGGCTTTTTCGTTTTCGTTTTCTTTTTCTTTTTCGTTTTCGTTTTCGTTTTCGTTTTCCTCGGGAGTATCGGATTTCTCGGTGGCACTTACATCGGGACTCGGCTGCAGCTTGGGTGCTTTTCGGCTCACGGGGTCGTCTTTGTCTTCCTCGGTTTTGTCGGTTTTGTCGGCCGAAGACCCCTCTTTTTCGTCCATTTGTGAAGGGTTCGGCTCGGCCATCATCGGATCTTTCATAACCGAACGATGCTTCACGATAACCGGACGGGAAGTAGCGTTCGCCGGTGTTTCCCCGGGTTTGGTGACGTCATCAACGATTTTTTTCTTTTCGGTGTTTTTACTCTCGTCCGCCATACTACTCTCTTTCGTGAGTCATGCTGAATGCCGTGGCTACCATACTGGAAAAAGCGTGGTAATCCAAGCTGGCTCCTCCCGGAAGCAATCCGTCGATTCCTTCGACTTCCAGATACGACCGTGCATTTTCGGCATTCGAGCTTCCTCCGTACAGTAAGCGCACGGTTTCGGAAGCCTTTTTCCCGTACAGATCAGCTACGATATCCCGAATTTGCCCGGTAATTTTTTGTACGTCATCCGGTTTGGCGACCTCATGGTTTTTGTAATCTCCGCCGCTACTTATCGCCCATACCGGTTCGTAGGCGATCACGGTGCGTTTGATGTCCTCTGAGGTAAGACCGCTCAACGCGGTAGTTACTTGGTCGTGAATGACCTGCTTGGTTTCACCGTCCAGGCGTTCGGTTTTGGTTTCGCCGACACAAACGATCGGTGATATGTCGTTGCGCACGCAAGCCGCTACTTTATCACGTACCGTATCCAAGGATTCGCCGAAGATATGCCGGCGTTCGGAATGGCCGATTATGACGTAATGCACCAAGTCACGTAACATGGTAAAACTGACCTCACCGGTGTAGGCGCCTTCGTCTTTATAGTGGGCGTTTTGAGCCGCCAGCCGGAATTTACGGCGATCAAGTTGCATGGACAGCGGTTGTAAAACTAACGTATTGGGCGCCAACACTACTTCGACGTCACGGTGAATTTTGATACGTTCGTGCAGGCGATGCAAAAGTAAACTCGCCTGTGACGTATTCAGATGCATTTTCCAGTTACCGACAATTATTTTTTTACGCATATAGCTAAAAATCCTCTGCTATAAAGTGAGTATTTCGAAGCTGCGCTGATCTCTGTTTTATGTAATTTCTAACGGTACTCATAATGCTTACGTTTAGTATACCATTTATCCGTCTTTATCTTCGAGAGCTTCCACGCCCGGCAGCAATTTTCCGCTCATTAGCTCCAAACTCGCTCCGCCGCCGGTAGACACGTGGCCGAAGCTTTTTAACAGGCCTTCGGATTCCACGAACCCGACCGTATCGCCGCCGCCTACCAAGGTGTAAGGTTTATTGCCGTGCACGCCGAGCATGGCGTCCATGATTAAGTCCGTTCCGTGAGCGAACGGCCCGATCGGCCCCTGTAAGCCTTTTTGTTCGGTAATCCCCATGCCACCGTTCCAAATGACCGTTTCCGCCAATTGCAAACAGCCGGCAATGAACGCCCCGGAAAACGGACCGATATCCAAAATCATTTCGCCGTTTTCGATGGTCGTGGAGCTTTTACTTACCCGCTTGGGGTAACTTTCAATATCGGCAATCACGTGCGCGTCCCAATCCACGATGCGGGTTTTAGTTTTGGCGTCAATTTCGCGGGCGACCACCCCGTCTTGCGGCACGTAAAATACGAAGTCCTCCTTCGCGGAACGCTCTTTGGCGCGTTCCATAATTTCTTTGGCGATGTCCACGTCGTCCTCTTCCACCATGCTTTCTCCAACATCAATGCCTTTGGCCAATAAAAAGGTATTGGCCATGGCTCCGCCTACCGCCACGACGTCGGCTATTTCCACGAAACGCTTCAAAATTCCAATTTTGTCACTAATTTTCGCCCCGCCGATAATTGTCACTAGTGGCCTTTGGGGCGTTTCAATGGCCGACGTAATCGTTTTGATCTCGTTTTCCAATAATAACCCCGCCACGCCAAAGGAGTTTTGTGCGGCAACGTCAGTTGAAGCGTGGGCGCGGTGCACTACCCCGAACGCGTCTTGTACGAACACGTCCGCCCATTCCACCAATTGCTTGCCGAACGCTTCATCGTTGGCTTCTTCTTCCGGGTGAAAACGAAGATTTTCCAGTAGCAATACGCTTCCGTGCTCCAGCTCTTTTACCGCGCGTTTTACCGTGTCGCCGACACACGCTTCCAAAAATTGCACATCTTGCCCGAGTAATTCCCCCAGGCGCTTGGCAACGGGTTTCAGGGAGTACTGCGAATCATTGGCATCTTTCGGCCGCCCCAAGTGGGAGCAAATCACCACCTTGCAGTTTTGTTCTATCAAGTATTTTACCGTAGCAAGTGATTGCTCAATACGATAATCGCTGGTAATTTTTCCGCCCTCCAGCGGAACGTTGTAATCGGCACGCAGCAAAACGGTTTTGCCCGAAAGATCGATGTCTTTGATTGTTTTTTTGTGAAATCCCACCGCTTTTTACGCTCCTACCGTATTACGCGTACTTTTATTGTATCAGTCGTTCCCACCACTCCGGGATACTGCCCGGAGGCCGTGATCACCATATCGCCCTTTTTAAAAAGTTTGTTCTTGTGCAACCAGTTCGTGAGTTTTGTCGCCGCGCGGGGATCATCCGGCCGGATGTAGCTTTTTACGCCGTACACGATGGCCAACGCTTGGGCCACACGATTATCCGGGGTGACCGCGATAATCGGAAGACCGACACGGCGTGAGCTGATGTTAATGGCGGTTGCTCCGGACTTGGTTTCGGCGACGATGGCTTTGGCCGCCACGTTATCCGCGAGCGTAATAATCGCCTGGGAGATGGCGTTTTGGCGGGTATTGTCGTTGAACTGCGGGAATAATACCTGTAAGGGCGCGTTGGATTGGGCGTACAAAATCACCTTTTTCATGGTGCGTACCGCTTCCACCGGATACTTTCCGGCGGCGGTTTCTTCGGAGAGCATAGTAGCGTCCGCCCCGACGATTGCCGCGGTAGCTACGTCGGACACCTCGGCACGTGTCGGCTCGGGAAATTCCGACATACTCGCGAGCATTTGCGTGGCCACGATGGACGGTTTTCCATAACGCAAGCCCAGGCCGATGATCTTACGCTGTACCACGGGCACGGATTCCGGCGAAGTTTCAATTGCCAAGTCGCCGCGAGCGACCATCACCGCGTCCGCCTCCTGAATTATGGGTTCCAGGTTTTCAATGGCCGCGTTGGTCTCAATTTTGGCAATGATTTTGGTTTTGGCTCCTTGGTTGCGCAAGATATGCCGCAGCTTTCTAATGTCGTCGGGCGTTTGCACGAAGCTGAGCGCCATAAAGTCGACTTCGTGTTTTACGCCGAAAACCACGTCTTGTTTGTCTTTTTTGGTCAGAATATCGCCCTCAAAATCCGTATCGGGCAAATTAATGCCTTTGCGTTTGATTAATATTCCGTCATTTTCCACGCGGGCATGCACCACGCCGTTTTTTACGCTGGTGACCGTGGTGCGCACTTTGCCGTCGAATATAAATAGGCGCTCGCCGCGCTTTACTTTTTTGGAAATATCGTACTGCACGGGCACCGGCCCGTTTTCCTCGTAAGCTACGTTATAGGCCAATTGCAAGCTTTGCCCGGCCTTTACGTTAATAATGCCCTCAAAGTCGCCCAAGCGAATCTTCGGCCCCTGTAAATCCTGGATGATAGCCACCGGCTTACTCAGTTCTTTGGAGGCCCGGCGTATCCGGGTAATTCGCTGTAGATGCTCCTCGTGATCGCCATGGCTAAAGTTAAGGCGCAGTCCGTTCGCTCCGGCAACGATCAGTTCTTTTATAAGCTCGTACGAATCGCTCGCCGGTCCGGTGGTGGCGATAATCTTGGTACGTTTGAAATCTTCGATCGCCACGTCGGGCGCTTTACGTGTCACAGAACTCATATTAAAGTCCTTTTCGTTCGTGAAAAGTGCGTCCTGGTGACGGGGGATTGTTGTTCTTGCGACAAGGCGCATTTAAACATGCGCCGCGAAACAAAGCGACAATCCAGCGCTCCAGCCGCGCTTTGTAATAGAAAGTGGGCTTTGAAATGAGTTCTAGCCATTACCGTTTTAGTGTAGCGGTATATCAGATAAGCGCAAGCATTTCCTTGCGAAAATCGTGGAAGATTATCTCTTCTTTGGGGATACCGGCGAGAGAAGGTTTACCAAGTAGATGGCAAGCAGCGCGATTAAGCCGTACACCATCATGGCGAATAGCGCCGTGAAGTCGAACGTAAAGCCCTCTAGCTGTGAATCCGGGAAAATCCCCCGAAATGGTGCCAGTACTTCTCCGGAAGTTCGATACACCCATTCTACGAACCCGTTGGCCTCGTTGGCCGAAAACAGTCGTAAAATGAACCTGAGCCCCAAAAGCGACCAACTGGCCACCACAACCAAATTAATCAGCCCGATAAGCGCGTCTCGTACTTTAAACATACATCCTCCTTCGTTACTGACTCCATTATACCAGTTAGGGGAAGTGTCAAGACGGAGAGTCGGCGATACGGGGAAATTCAACCCGCAAACCGAAAGACTTCCCTGGGAGGAATTCGACTCACGAATGTTTTTCTGACGAAAAAGCTTCGCGTGCCCGCCGCGTCTTAGGGGTTCTCAACGTAGTAGTGGTAGCGGTCGTGAAGGTCGAGTGGACAGACGAGGCGGGCGATCATGCGGCGAGGACGGTGTCGAGAACAGGGTCAGCGGCGTCAGCGAGCTTGTCGGCACCGATCGCGCTGAGGTGAATCACGTCCCAGAAGTCGGTGTCGTTGTGGGTATCGAGGCTCGTGACGGTGAGGTCGACAACCCCGTCGAAGTCGCCACCCGCGTCGGCGAGAAGGAGCGTGTTGTGGTCATTCCGGGCGATTTCCTCCCCGCTATCGTAGGTCGATGAGCCGGGGATGGTGGTGGCGATCACGTGAGTGAAGCCGGCGGTGCGGGCCGCCTGGGCATTGGCGACGAGGTCGGCGAAGACCTGGGTTCCACTGTCCCCTTCGCCGTTGAGGTCGGTCTGGCCGCCGCACAGGACGAGGATTTTCTTGGCAGCGGAGGACACCTGGGCGATCGGGTGGAGCCGGGTGCTGGACGGCTGGCCGGCTGCGGCGTCGGTGCCGGTGAGCAGGTCGGTCCACGACGCGTTGTCCAGGGCGACGGTCGCCCACGGCAGGCCCCGACCGGCCATGAGCCGGTACGGCCACGGGTCGACCCCGAACAGCATCGACGACCGCAGGTTGAGGCTCTGGCCCTCGAATACGACGACGGTCAGCGAGCCGGGCGCACGAGCCGCTACCGCACTCATGCCGGCGTGGGGAGCTGCTCGACGGTGAAGCCACGCAGCGTCGTCGTTAGGTCGGTCGAGGCGAACGAATGCTGGGCGGTAATGTCGAAGTTAAGTTCGTTCCCGCGGTCGATAGTCTGGTTGCCCGCAACCAGAAGGTTCGTGTCGACAACACCGCCGCCCGCCGCACCGAGCAAGCCTTTCGCGCCGACCGAATAGCCGTCGCCAAATAACGTGTAGATGGTGCCTATGGCGTCGATCGTCCACGTCCGGCCGTTGGCGCTCGTCGCCAGGCTGGTGAAAGCGAAGGTGAGCAGGGTCGTGCCCTCCAGCTTGATCCGCAGGGTGACGTCCCGGTTCGAGCCGGTGTTGTTAGTAACGGTGCCGATGGCGGTGATCCGCACCAGATCCCCCAGCGACAGTGTGTTGGCCGGAATGTCGGCGGTGGAGTTGAGCAGCGTCGTCTCGGTGGCGTCGTCGTTGAACGTCGACAGCAGGTAGGCGGACGTGCCAGCGAACACCCGGGGCGCTCGCTTGGTGGCCAGGGTCAGGGTTGTCGGGACCGAGTCGTCGACATTGATGTCGTCGCTGTTTTCGAGCGCGGGCAGAGCGGCGACCTCGTCATCGGTGTACGATGCAGCCGCCTCCCGAACTCGCAGCGGTGACCAGCGGCGGTCTGCTGTCTCCGTTCCGGCTTCGGCTTCGGCCTGTGACGCTGCCGACACCTGGGCGTTGTAGGCGGTTTCGATCTCGGCGTTGGTTTGATCGGCGGTCGCGCCGTCCTCGATATTTAGGTCGGACCGTACCTGCGCGGCCGAACGGCCTTCGACCGTGTCGGCGCCGGTGAACCGGGCGTACTCATTCGCTGCGGGAGAGCCGCCTCCAGGCTGCAAAGCCGAATCAGCGCTGTCCAGGCTGGTTTGTACATCACTGGTTAGATCGGACTTGGGTATGCCGGAACTTGGCTTGGTGTATTTGTCGGCAATGTCGTCCGTTAGGTTGGTTATTTTGGATTGGGGGATGCCGGGTTTTAGGGAGCCGTTAGAAGCCAGGGAAACCGAAAGATAGTCATTGAGGATATCTCCCCAATTGCCGGTGTCGCCTCCAGGTACTGGTAGTCTGGGCATTTTTCGTTTTTGATCCCTATTTACTGCTTATGATTTTAGTCTAGGGTGGGGGTGGGGGTCAAACATTTGGCTTGCTCTTGGGGTCCGTCACCACGCAAAACACCCACATAACGTGGGTGCTTAACGTGGTGATCCCAAGGGGAATCGAACCCCTATTTTCAGGATGAAAACCTGATGTCCTAACCATTAGACGATGGGACCGCGACTTGGTTTATTGTAACGTACGTACGTGGGGTTCGATTCGGAATCGACCCGCCTTATTTTCAGTCCGCTCTTCAGCGGAGAGAACCTGACGTCCCGCCGTCGCTAAAGCTTTGGCGGACAGGCCTGACCGTTAGATGTATCCCGTAGTACATCTTTGATGTTACTACCGGGACGATGGGACCACGTTTAGCTTTTAGCTTAAAGCTTATAGCATTTAGCTCGCAAATTATCATAGCATAACAGAGGCGAAAAAGAAATACCCCGCACGTTGCAGGGTATTTCTACGATGTTTTCGTTTCCTAAGCGGTCAGTCAATGCTTAAGACTCGTTAGCGCTCACTGTACCAGATTTTTCGCGTAAGCGCCAGAGTTTATCCACAACAATCGTAAATCTTGATAACTCATAATCTGATTACAGACTACTCATTATCAGGATTTACGATGTTGCGCAGGCAGGGCAGTAAGCTTCTTGAAGCTACTACCCTGTTGTTGGCACAGTCGTGTTCGACTTCTGCCGAAGCAGGCGGGCCGGCGCGTCTCTCTAAGGCTACTGTTTACATGTAGCGTCGTGAGTAAACGATCTTGTGGGCCAACCCACCGGCAACGGAAACCGCCGCGAAGATACCGATCATATCGGCCGGACCAGTGCTTGGAAGCACATTTGGTTGCTCCGGCTCTTCGGGCGCGTCAGGTGTTTCTTTGTCAATCGTGATAGTCGCTTCACATGTTTGACCAGAATCACTCACCATCTCACCGTCAACCGTAAAGTCAACAGTTAACCGAGCATTGTACGTACCGTCTTCTGCGTACGTGTAAGTTACGGTAGACTTGTCAGTAACAAGCTCTTCCGTACCATCGCCAAAGTCGTATCGGTACTGCTTGATACTTGCTCCGTTTTCAGCGGTTGCGTTTGCGGAAAACTCGTACTTGAACTTAGAGATTCGCTTAACGCTAAGCGCATCACACGCATACACTGGTTCTTCTGGCTCGTCACACTCTTTATTTACGCGCGTTTCGGCTGTATCCCAGATTGCTCCGTGGTCGGCCGGTGTGGCAAACGCTTTGTTCACAATCTCGTTGCGACCACATTCAAGATCTTGCTTGTCGGCAATTTTCGTGCGGAAAGTTACATATCCAAGCACTCCTGGTTTGTAGTTTCCGATATCAACGTTAACTTGACGCCCATTCGCTTGGATAGCACTATCGGGATAGACATACCCGTCCGGATAGTTGCCGTTTACAAGCTTTACTGTTCCAGGAACTACGGTCAACCCTTCGGGAACTTCGTCGACAACCTTTACGTTCTTAAGCTCAGTAGCGCCTTCGTTCTTAAAGGTTACGAGCCAGGAAACTGTATCGCCAGGATTAGCTTCTAGAGTTTCTCTCCAGTCAGTTGAGCCTGGTGTGGTTACTTGTTTATCGACTGTGTATCGAGGTTGTTTAACTTTTACCTTGATAGTAACGATAGCCGTGTACTCAAAACAACCAGGGAAAACGCCATTAGCAGACTTGTGTCCAATTTTTGCGCCCGAAGTAACGATGTTATCACTAAGCTTCATCCCCGAAGGAACGGCGTTCGTGTAAGCAGTCGCTGATCCGGGTACGTATTCAAGGTTAAACTTACCTTCACTTGCAAAGTCTACAGTGTCTGAAACAACCTTTGGTGTTGCGTTATCAGCACTAATGTAGGCATTTGCTCGCAAAGCATTATCTGTAGCTGACGGAAGATGTACCCGAACTTGCGTGTTCTTTGCTACACCCTTACCATCAAAATTTTCACCGTTTAAGCTACTCGCTGCATTGTTGTGAACATATACGCGTAGTAGCAATTCTTGGCCATTTTGGACGTTCTGTCGATCGACAAAACCACCGCTGTTTGTGTTAGATGCGTCCTTCGCGTCAAAGAACGTTCGCTCATCACCGTAATTTGGATTATCCGTGACTGAGTTAAACGTTACGTGTGGCGCAGGGTTATCAATTGTGTACGTAGGTCGTTCTGGGTACCATGCGCCCGCTACAGCACCGATGCCAACTACGGCAAAAAGTGCAAAAATAGCAGTAGATACTTTTAGCGACATACGTGAAAATAGTGATTTCATAAATCACCTCCTTCTCGCTCCCACCTCATTATAATTAAAAACATTGTTATAGTTACATGATGGCTACAGATTGAAACTTGGTTGTTAAAGTACATAAACCGTATGCTCAGCATGGAGCCACCTCAGTTCAAAATTACTTTATCACAAGCATTACTATTTGTCAATATTATGGTTGTGCTTATTCAGTTGTTAAAGAACGATCTTGTTGGAGAGTCGCAAACTCAGATCATTACAATTCATATAAATGGGGTTTGCGGTGTAGATTTTAATGTGCTCTGAAGAGCTCGTGAGGTGATCGCAAGCGATCAAATCAAACAATTAAAATCTACACGCGCGGTGTCACTATCAACGAAAAGCGAGGCGAAATAAGGCCTACAAGCTTCTCTAAACACAAAGTCCCGTGCTGGTTTTGTTAAGACGTTGCCGTCCAAACAAGGCGTATCCAGCTGCAGCCTTTCTCGTTTTATCCCTTAAGAGACAAACAAACATCAACACCGGGGTGTTGACATCTGCCAGGGATGTGCAGTTCACGAGAAATACACTTTCTCAACCGTCAGCAACGACGAATGCCTCAGCCCGGGGGCGGAGGGGGGTTCGTCGTTGAGGGAGACGGGGAGGCGGTCGTCGGCGGAGCCGGCGCAGGTGCCTCCGTGGTGGGCGGTGTGGTGGTGTTGGTGCCACCGTTGCCCGAGTCTCCCTGGCCCTGGTTGGGACGGGTTGTGGTTGTGGTCGACGGAAATCCGTCGTCCTCGTCACACCTATCCGTACAGCCAGTCGGTGAGTCCACCGGTTCCCTCGGGGGGCCCGGATCTCCTCCGACAGGCGTTGCACCAGGCCCTCGCGGCTGCGGAGGCACGTCCGGGTTGACATTGCCGTCATTCTCCGGTCCGTCCTTGCACAACGGAGGGGTGCCATGCGGCATGTCTGGCGGGCACCTCGGTGTCTCCGGCGTAGTAGACGGAGGCGGAGGCGGCGGACACTTGGGGCACTCGATGGGTGCGGCCGGCGGCGTGCCAGGGCGGACAGGACGAACCTTGTCAACCTCTGGGTTACCACAATCGGCTCGCACCGCTGCGCCATTCACGATCTTGGCATCAGTGGTGATATACCACCAGATCGCGTCCTTGGGGGCCACTTGCCTCCAGCTGTCGGCCTTGTAGATCTCGCCATTGAGATCGTACGTCGTACCGAGAACCTGGTGCTCCACATTGGGAGAGACCCAGATCCACCGCTCACCAGAGGTGAGAGCCAGCTCCACTTCTTCGTCCCCATACCCGGCAGCACGCAATGAACTCTCCACACGGGAGCGAGCACGTTGTGCCTTGGGGTTGTCGGAGGCAAAGAATGCCGGGAGATCCTCGCGGGTCTCGATGGTGTCCTTGGTGAACGAGGCGTCGCCGCGCTCTTCAGGACTGTCCGGGATGTTCCCCGTACCCATGTCGACCTCGCCAGGTCGGAAGTCCACGTAGACATCGCTCAGAGCGTTGGCGAGTTCCGCCGTCTGCTCTTCGGTCAGTCCGAGATCTTCCTCCACCGGGGTGGTCGTTGTTGTCGTCGCGCTGTCGCACTCGTCGGAACGAGCGTTGAGCGCAGCGACATCTGCCTTGAGGCTGTCGACGTCGTCTTCAACCTCGGAAGCGGCGGGTGTATCCACCTCTTCGAGTTCGGACTCGGACGACGCAAGCTCTGCTTGGGCCTCATCCAGCTCCGTGGACACATCGTCACACGAAACGTCAGAAGCAGCAGTGCTCACCCCTTCGTCTTCTTCACCGCAAGCGGCGAAGAAGACCGTGATCGCCACCAAGGTGGCAACCAGCATGTAACGTCGCATAGGATTCCTCCTTGTTGGCGACAATCGTACGATTCGGGACTTCCGAGGTAGCACGAATACCTCTTGCAGAGACGTAGTGCGCAAACACTAGTGAAATTATTGAAACGGACTGATTACCGCCACTTTCACAAGTGGATGAAGTACTCCTACGGAACGAGTCCGTGGCGCTTGTCCGGGCTCTTGGGGTGAACCCAGAGCGTGAGCACGGAGAGCGCCAAGATGATCGCCAAGACCAAGCCGAGGCCGAGTCCGAGCAACATGTCACCCCAGTCGATATCGACGGTGGTAAAGAAGAGCGTCACGAGGACACCCTCCACCAAGCCGATGACTGCGGCGGCAATGACCATCTTGTCGGCGTTCGCGTTGTTCTTCTTGGCCTTGAGGGCCATGAAGATCAACAGCAGGAACGCGCCGCCCAACAGCACGATGGCTGCATAGCCGGCTCCGACCCACCAGGTCAGCTCGATATCCTTCCAAACGCGGAAGTTTTCGAGCCGCATGCCAGCCAGGAAGGCCAACACGACGGGCAAGACGTTGAACCAGTTGAAATGGATCTTCTTCATCGATCGATTCTCCTTTCCCGCGAGGGAAGTCGGTTTCGTGCAGTGGAGGTTCCACGACACTAGCTAAACTCCCCATGTAGGAGTAGCATGCATGCGCTCAGAAAAACTTAAGCGCTCACAAGCTACTCCTCAGTAGAAAGAAGAATTTGTAGTCTTTGTGTAAATTGATAGTTACTCTCTGTAACTAGCTAAGCGGAGCTACTATTTACCGGAGTAAATCACGCTCAACGCAAAACTAAGCACAGACTGCCTAGTACTAGCGCTCTAGAAGGAGCCATCTAATACTAGTCAATCTGTACTTAGGTGCTAGCTAACAGATATGAACTATAATGATCTGATTTTTAACGTCCCCCGTAGCTAGTGGGCTCCCAGATGATCACAGATCGTGTCTGTCGGCTTGAACCTTCTTCCACCTCTGTTGATAACCCGGTTACGGGATTAACCTCACACCCATAAGCTAGGATGATTTAATTCTACTACAATTTATTGCTTATGTCAATACTTTTACCATGCTTTCGAATAAACACAAGCATGATTATTTTTCTGGTGTTTCCCCCGTTGTTTTTTGCTCGGGTTTTAGTTCGGCGAGTTTTTCTTTGGCGAAGCTAAAGCCGAAGGTGCTGCCTTTGCCTTCTTCGCTTTCAAAGATTATCGCTCCACCTTGGGCTACTACCACCTTTTTGGCCATGAAAAGCCCCAGTCCGGTGCCGTCAGGGCGGGCTTTACGGGCGTTTTCCGCCCGGTAGAACTTGCCGAACAGGTTGTGCCGCTCTGCTTTTGGTACGCCAATACCGGTATCTTTTACGCGGTATTCTATGGTTTTGCCCTTATCTTCCAGCGAAACGTCAATGTTGCCGCCGGACGGGGTGTAGTAAATGGCGTTATCGATAAAGTTCATAATCACTTGGCGTATTTTGGTTTCATCTATCATGAGCATTGGGAAGTCTTTTGGCTTTTTATAGGTAAGCGTCAGATCACGTGCCTTGGCGCTCGGTTTAAGCTGCTCTACCTCCGTTTCCACGATGTCGGCCAGGTTGGCCTCCTTGGGGTCAATCACGAACTTTCCGGTTTTCAGGCGGGAAACGTTCAGAAGATCGGCAATCAAATACACCATGCGCTGAGAGCTCAGGAAAGCCTGTTCCAGCATTTTGTTTTGTTGTTTGTTCACTTTGCCGACGTCGCCTTCCAAAATCATGCTCAGGTAGCCTTTTACGCTGGTAAGTGGCGTGCGCAGCTGGTGGGAGGCCATGCTAATAAATTCGTCCTTGGTTTCGTCCATTTGTTTTAGTTTTTCGTTGGTACGCTGTAGTTCGCTGGTCGCGGAATCAACCTTTTCCTGCAAAGTCACGTTAAACTTCTCGATCTCCTCAAACCGTAATGCGTTTTGTACGGCAATCACCAGCTCATTGGTGATGATTTCAATCATCTTAAGGTCTTGTTTATTATAGGGGTTACCGCTCTTTTTTACGCCCAATATCAAGTATCCCAGGCCTTCGATCTCCGAACTAATGTCATTAGTCAATCGAGCCAACACCGCAATGTCGTATTTACGCAACTTTGTCTTTAATTGTGAACTCTCCTCAAGCTCGTCACTCACAATCACCAGTTGTTTTGTGCCGGGAGTCAAGGAACGAACAAAGCTGATATCTTCTTGGTCAAACTTTCTTTTTGATTGCCCAATAATACGCTTGGGCGAATAAGCGGTTTCTTTTAACCCAAATAGGCAAAATTCGGGTTTTATTCTATGCTCGACAATTTCAGAACATTTATTCAAAAGAGATTCAAGATCAATATTGGCAACAAGTTCTTTATTGAATTCATCCAAGAACACTTGAGGATCATACGCATCTCTATAAAATATTTGATTTGTCAATCTGTCAAAAAAGTGCTTCAGGGGTACAGCAATAAGACCAGCAAATACAGACATTGCAACGTAAAAAATCTGTCGCACGAGAGTTACCGGCTCTCCAGCAAAGAAAGTAAGTGATGCAGCGTATATTATAAATCCGTATATCATCACTATGCCCACTAAAGAAAGCAGATATGCTAACGACCGCGCCACCAGTAATTTGATATCAAGAAACCCGTGTCTTATAATCGCCAACGAAAGAAAAATAGCCAGGAAAATAACTGCGTTGGGTCCATATAATATTGCTTCAGTGTTACCCAGTGCAGGCAATAAAATGTTGGCAATAATTGCCGGAATGAGAGTAAGAATCATCCCAGCGAACATGTATGCGATCTGTTTTTTCTCTTTAGTAGTCGCAAAAGTCTTAAAGTACTTATATAAAGTTAACGACCCCAAAGTAAAGTAGCAAACAAGAACGGGACCGAGATAAAGGTAAATTAACCCTGTTTGTGTATTTTGACCATATGCGTCGATGGATTCTATGTTAAGCGAAGTTGGCAGGGCTGCGATCAGTGGTAATAGCGGCACGAAGAGTGCTAATGCTTTTTTTAGACTTATGTCTTTACCGGTAAAAAGCCTCGAGAATACCAAGAAACAATAGGGCATTATTATTGGTCCGAACATTGTGGTCTTCGCAAAGAATAGAGCAGTACGTTGATCTGAAGAAAAATTAGTAAGTAAATTGGCTAGAAGCCACGCAAACACTCCGAACAGAAAAGCAAACAGCCAGCGATTTAAACTTTTTTTGGTGTTACTTAAAATAACCAACAAACAAAGTACTAAGGCTGTCGCGGTACTAAATGAAAGCAATAAGTTAATAAAAAACATGAGGAAGTAAACCTTATGTTTAGTTTAGTAAAGAATAAGAAAATAATCTACTTATTAAGCTGAACGGCACGGTATGCCTGCTGAGCAATTGGCTGTATATCTATACTTGCTTGAGGTGTATCGTTAATCATTTTGTTAAGAAATACATCAAGAAAACCAGTATTCGTTTTTCCGCAGTCAAAGGCGACAGATATTTCATTTCCACCTTTTTCAACTAACTCGGCTATGAGATCAACCATAATCTGAGTATTAAACCCACCTTTTTTATTCGGATTTGCGGCAAGACCGGGAAACCAATACAATTGCCCTTTTTTATATTTTTCAGGATAATTCTTTGCGTAATATATCTCGTTAACCCACGACAGTTCGCTTAGGTCATTTTCGAGCAAGCATAAAGAAACAATCTCACCGTCTACGCTATTAACAACCTTGATTACGTTCTCATTTTGGGTCATCATTTTATAAAACTCTTCAGGGCTTAAACCCTGTTCACATGGTTCTTGTTCAAGTTTTCTGTATGCATCTTTATAAAAGTTATACATTTCGGCCGCTTTTTTCGGATCGATAACGGTGTGTAACGATGCGCCATTTTTGAAGCGTTCATCGCCATAAGTTCCATCAGACACGGCAAGCTCGAAAGCTTCAGAAAACTGTACAGGTACTTCACGTTTTTTTGCTTGGTCTTTCAGGGCTACATGACCAATGAAATACGTCTGATTTGCCAATTCAAATTCCTTTGCAGTTTCAGCACCAGATGAAGTAATTAGGTCGTGAACGCGTTGAGGGTAAGTCCCGTCTGTGGACGGAAAATCATATGTGAGAACGCCGTTCTTTTCTGCAATACTAGAGATAGCTTGTCGAACTGAGTCGCCAGGGTCGACCCCGGGAGTTTCGTGGTAGTGCATTAGGGACTCATTTGCAGCAGCTTCCGAAAATGTCTCTTCATAATAACTTGTTTTGAGCCATCCAAATTGTTTTACTTCAACAATACTAGGCAAGACTATGTTGCCGATGTCTGCTTCTACTTCACTGCAAACAGTCCTTTCTGCCTCACAAGCAACACGAAATTCTTCCTCGGTAAAGCCCTGAAATTGAGGGTGTCCTTCATTGAGCTTACCCATTTGATCTTGATAAAACTCTAAACTTCTATCGATAGTGTTATCAGCCATAATGCTATATCCCTTTCTTTCTATTTCGAGCATTCGCTACTGCTTTAAAAATATTAATTTTAGCTTCGTTGTCATCATTACTTTCATTTTCACAATTTTCGGCGGAGTAATATTTATCTTTTATATATTTTAACGCACCAAAAAATCCAACGGTGGCCGCTCCTGCTACTCCTATATTCGTCATCGAAGGGTCTTCAATTGAATTACCCACCGTCAGCCACTGTGTAGTTAATACAGGGGAAGTCCAGGCAGTAGTAAATAGTCCGTATTTTAGCCTCTCACGTTTATTTATAGATGGGTTTTCAACTTGACGTGCCGCCAAAACCACAGATGAACCACCCCAATATGCTAGATTTGCTTCAACTACCGGGTTGGATATGTAACGTTTACCCTTGGTTACTTTTGTTAATCTTTCATTTAACCAGGAAACAGCCTTGTTGCTGGTATTAGTGTCTAGCAAGTCAGCTGAAGCTACTGTACCCGCACCTTGGAATAAAGCATTCAACCCTCCTAGAGTACACGCAGCCGTAAGAGTGTTCCCCGTAGAGGCTTGAACGGCTGCAGCTGGAGCGTAAGTAAAAATTTCATTCGCCGGAGAAACTATAAGCCCTACAACCCCCGTCTCTATTATGTACTTAGCCTTATCTCTAATGCTTGCAAACCTGCCTAGTTCACGAAGAGACTCTGGTTGATCATCAATTTCTGCACCCTCTACTTCGGTGCCTCTATTTTCAAACTCAAATTTATCTTCTTGGAATTCTGGCATATTTTGTAACTCTCTATGTATACTATATGTATACTGTTATTTGTGGCTAGTTAACTTGCAGTTCCTGCAGACACCACTATACACCGTATTATAACATATAATAGTAATTTGTTCAATAGTTCTGCACACGATGTCTACAAACAATCTTCTTCATTTTTATTCAAAAGCCGAGAAACTTGCTGAATTGATTAAAGCTCGCGAAACCGAACTTCAAAAACTGCTTCAAAGGTATGAAACCCGCGATGCTGCAGATGACGAAATAAAGCGGTCGATCGAAACACTTAAAGGTGCAGAACGTGAACTCTCTCTCTTAAAAAAACCTTTGAGTAATCTCAGAGTATCTACCTTCTTCCCTCTAAATTTACCTCTTTACTCACTAGTGCTATTTGGAATTATGCCAAGCGCATTTGCGCAAAAGGTGTTTATTCGCCCACCAGAAATAATGAATGATACTCTGAAACAGCTCTGGGACTTACTTGAAGTCTCTGATTTTTTTCCAGCACTTTCAATGAAACCAAGCCCAAGACACCTTTTTATAGAATTGTACGCTTCAGATTCAGATGTAGTTATCTTCACAGGTAAGTACAAGAATGCTCTTGATATTCACGAAAAGTGCCCTGACTCCTTGCTTGTTTATAACGGAAGTGGCGTGAACCCATTTATTGTTTTCGAAAATGCCAACGTAGTACTTGCAGCTCAAAAAGCGGTTGAAATGCGTTGCTTTAACAGCGGACAAGACTGTGCCGGCCCAGACGCGTTTTTTGTACATCGTGATGTTTCCACTATATTTATTAATGAGCTCCAAAAGAATCTAGAAAATATCAACGTAGGAAGTACTGAAGATCCAAAAACTAATGTTGGGCCAATTATGAAAAACTCTTATATCCAGGAATTGGAGCGGTGGATAGCTGATGAGAAACCTAACATCCTTTTTGGTGGCAAAATAGATCACAAAAACAAATACATCTATCCTACAATAATAAAAGCTACAGTGAGAGAGAATGGAAATAAAGACTTTCACGAATTTTTTGCACCATTTTTTTATGTTGTTGTGTTTGAAAACGAGGCCGAACTTCAAGAAGTAGTTAATAAATATAATTTCAATAGACGAGCTATGTATGTAAGTTACTTTGGGAAAAACGAAAACATTACTAGTAACCTCGACACAGTAAAGCTGTTGCATAACAAGATTGTTAATGACGTCGAAAAAGGTAATGAAGAGTATGGGGGTTATGGTAAAGAGGCAAACTTCTTACTTTTCGGCGACACATTTACCGTACAACCTATTTTGATCAGCCGCGATGTACACAAGATTTTAAGTCCTTAATAACTCAAGCTTGTCTTTTGAGTTATTAAGCAGATCAAATAGTGCTGGCAAGCGCTTGTCTGCAACGTACTCGTTGAGTTCAATTGGTAGGTCAACTAAGATCAGTAAGTTCTGTCTTGTTTCTCGATTATGGATCTTGACTTCCGATAACTCAGAAATTACCGTTATTATCTGCGAAAAATGGTTTGAGAGTGACTTGATACTTGAGAGATCTCTGATGTCTGCACTAGATACTTTTGGATCAAAACAAACTACTCCTGACGAAGAAAACAACTTCGCAGCTTCATTTATAAAGTTGTGCATATACTGAGGTGCGATAACTACCGGGCTTTCACTGTGTGAGTTTGTTTCTTTAAGAATAGAATTTAGGAGGAATAGGATAAATGCTGCTCTGTAGAGTATGCCGCTAGAGGTTCTTAATGAAACATATTCGTCATCACAAGCCAAGAAAACAGCAAAACTCGTTTCATCCTTTATAAATTGTTTTGGGTGTGAGGTCACGAATTGAGAAATAAAAGTATGGGTTTCTTCGGCGAGGTCCGACTCGTAAATAAAATTACCGTATTCTATATTTTGCAATTTTTGTCTTACTTGCAAGCTGTACCTGGTTTTATATTCGTTAATAAAATCCGAACTAACGTTGTGTCGTAAGGATCTCTTAACTGTCGATCTAACTGTTAATTTCTTTTTTTTGTCTTTATTATTTTTTATAAAAAAATTAGCGATCTGCTCAATGGCCTCTTTCGAGTAATTACTAAAAATGCATTTAATCCGTGTTTCGGCACCTAGTTTTCGGTATATGTCTTGAATAAGAAAACAGGCTTTCCTTTGGATATTAGTTGCATCGCCAAAAGTCTCGTCTCCCAATACAAGGAAGTTGAAACCTGCTTCAGAACTCAAGGTCTGAGGCTTTTTATACCACTGGGCACTATCTTTCAAAGCACTGTAAATGAATTGATCACACAGCTCGAAATTAATATACCCATCGACTGAATCTACAGTAAATCGACTAGTTATGCAGGGATGTTTTATTACAAGATTATTACAAATTTTTTTAGTTAAGTCTTCTGGACTTATCCCGAGCGACCTTGCAATTTCAAAGCATGGCACAGCATAGTCAACAAATGTCAGTTTGCCATAGCTTTTATTTTTGTGTTGTCGAATTACACGAGGCGTCCATGAAACATCAAACAACTCTTTAATTGATGTTCTAATGGCTTCAGAAAGCAGTTGTCTTGGATGGTTTACTAGGTTCATTTGGCAAAAATAAAAATAGCACCGGCACCCTTCAAAGAGGTTCCCGGTGCTGGTTGGTTTACAAACGTACTATTCAAAGATTAGCATAAAGGGTGTATAATATCAACTATATAATCAAAATAGAGATTTACAAATTATGAAAATTGCCGTCATAGAAGACGATTTCCCGATTGCCGACATGTATAAGCACAAGCTGAGAGCGGCAAAACATGAAGTGAAAGTTGCCTATAATGGCGAGGAAGGGCTTGAACTCCTAAAAACGTTTCAGCCCGACCTGGCACTCGTAGATATAAAAATGCCCAAGCTAAAAGGCGACGAAATGCTTGAGGAGGTACGAAGTTGCGACTGGGGCGCGGATTTGCGAGTGATCATTCTAACCAACATCAGCCGCGACGAAGCACCAAGCAAACTGCGGTTTTTAAATATTGATCGTTATATAGTGAAAGCTCACCACACCCCAAGCCAAGTTCTTGCCGTGGTAAACGAAGTACTAGGAGTAAAGGCATGAAAATCGTTCTGGTTGAAGATGATGAAATGTTAGCGGAGATTTATCAGACACGGCTGGAGTTAGCCGGGTTTGAGTGTAAACGGGCCGGTAACGGTATGACCGGGCTGGAACTTATTCAAAATGAGTTGCCGGATTTGGTGCTACTGGATTTAATGATGCCGATAATGTCCGGCGATGACGTACTAAAAGCCATGCGCGAAAGTGACTGGGGTAAAGCCATAAAAGTTATTGTTTTAACGAATATCAGCGAGGCAGAGGCGCCGGCGAACATAAGAGATTTTGGCATTGAACGCTACATCGTGAAGGCCAATCTGGTACACAATCAGCTTATAGACGCCGTTAAACAAGTGCTGGGTGAAGCACCCGAACCGGCGGGAGCTTGAGTTTATCCACTACGTGGCATAGAATTGTAGTATGACTACAAAGATAGCAATTATCGAAGACGATCAAGCTATCTCCCAGATGTATCGTATAAAATTCGAGGCCGAAGGCTACGAAGTCGAAACCGCCGAAAACGGTAAACTGGGCTTACAACTATGTGAAAAAATGCGGCCGGATATCATACTTCTTGACCTTATGATGCCGGAAATGACCGGCGATGAAATGCTCGAAAAACTCCGGGCGACCGATTACGGAAAAGACGTAAAAGTGGTTATTTTGACCAACATGGGCGAACAAGAAGTCCCGCAAAAAGTAAAAGACATGGGCGTGAACGACGTTATCCTAAAAGCCGACATGACGCCCCGCCAAGTCGCCGAACTCGTCAAAAGCAAGTTATAGGACATAAATGAAAATTGCGATACTTGGTTTTGGCAGTCAGGGAAAATCCGCTTATACCTATTGGAACGAAGGTAAAAACGCCATTACCATATGTGACGCCGATAAAAACCTGAAAGCTCCTGAAGATGCCGAAACGAAACTTGGCGCGAACTACCTAAAAGACCTGGAAAAGTTCGACCTTTTGGTGCGCACCCCGGCTTTACACCCCGAAGACATCAAAAAAGCCAACCCTGGAACTCCTAAAATTCTGGAAAAGGTCACCACCAACACCAAAGAGTTCATAAAGATCTGCCCTTCCCGTAACATCGTTGGTGTCACGGGCACCAAAGGCAAAGGCACTACCAGCACGCTGCTTGCCAAGATGCTGGAAGCCGCCGGTAAGCGCACCCACCTTGGTGGCAACATAGGGACTCCGCCACTGGAAATGCTCAATAACGACATTAGCCGGGACGACTGGGTGGTGCTCGAACTGGCCAACTTTCAACTGATCGATTTAAAACGTTCGCCCAAAATCGGCATTTGCTTGATGGTAGAACCGGAACACATGGACTGGCACGATGATATGGACGAATACATTACCGCCAAACAACAGCTGTTCGCGCACCAAAGCAGGTACGACACGGCCGTATACTTCGCTGAAAACGAAAATTCAAAGAAAATTGCGAATGTCTCGCGCGGGAAAAAGATCCCGTATTTTTCCGAACCGGGCGCTTACAGCGAAGACGGCGCTATTTTCATTGACGGCAAAGAGATCGTGGAAGCGGCGGATATCAAGCTTTTGGGCAAGCATAATTTGCAAAACATTTGCGCGGCGGTAACCGCATTTTGGCAAATCTCCCACGACAAACAAGCCGTCCGCTGGACGGTAAGCACCTTTTCCGGGCTGGAGCACCGGCTGGAATTAGTAAAAGAGATTAGCGGTGTAAAATACTATGATGACTCGTTCGGCACCACCCCGGAAACGGCCGTAGTTGCCATTGAGGCTTTTAAAGAACCAAAGATCGTTATTCTTGGCGGATCGGACAAAAAAGGCCGCTACGACAAATTAGCCCGCACCGTTAAAAATCATAACGTCCGCAAAGCCATTTTAATTGGCGACACTGCTCCGGAAATCCAGAAAGCCCTTAAAGCCGAGGGGTTTTCGGCAACCGTAAAAGGTAAAGAAGATATGGAACAGATCGTTCAGCAAGCTCAAGAATACGCCCGAGAGGGCGATGTGGTGTTACTTTCGACGGGGTGTGCGAGTTTCGGGTTGTTTGAGAATTACAAAGACAGGGGCAACCAATTTAAATCTGCCGTCCATGAACTACAGATCACAAAAGACTAAAGTGAACAAGTAACTTTTTCGATTTGTTATTGGCTATTTTGCATTTTTTAGCTGCGTTTCTCGTAAGTAGTACCCGTAAGTACAACATACTGTGAGCCTCGCAAAGAAAACACAAACTAGCTCAATTCTGGAGCTTATGGTTATGAAGGCGGTTGTTTTCGTTGTTTATTACTTGTTTGAGGCGGCGAACGATGGCTTCCTCCGGTTGTATGACTTTTGCGTGAAATTCATCCGCGACTTTTTGTATTTCCTTTTCAATCCAGTGATAGTGCGTACACCCCAGGACGATAACGTCCGCTCCGCGCTTGCAAACTTCCTTGATTTGGCGGTCAATTTTATCCTGATTGATCTTTTTGGCTTCGATCATAGTAGACCAGTCACTACAATCCGGCTCGAAAACTTCTATACCCGCCGCGTAAGTATGTTTTAGCTCTTGGTAGCGTTTACTGTTAAGTGTTGTCGGGGTAGCGCAAACTGCGATTTTTTTGGATTTTGTAACCCGCGCCGCCGGTTTGACCATGGGTTCAATACCGATTACCGGCGCGTTACACGCAAGGCGAACGTGATTTATGGTATTGGTGGTGACCGTGTTGCACGCGATTACGACTGCGTCGCAATTTTCCCCGTTAAATTCTTGGATGAATGGCAGCACGAAATGCAAAAGCTCGGCTTTACTTTTCGTTCCGTAAGGGAGGTTTTTTTCGTCTTGTTTATAAATAACTTGTGCTTCGGGCATTGCTTTTTGAATGGCAGCGGCAATTGATTTTCCACCGATCCCGGAATCAAAAACGCCTATTTTCATTTACGTTTCCAGGAGTGGAATGTGTTTTTGCACGACCGATTCAACGGGAAACGGCATGTTGGAAGTGTGCGTACCGTCATCGCGGTTCCATATAACACCCGCCACCGCGATCTCCCCCTCCATACACGGCATATTGGCGACTTTTAACAATGAGCTGCCCGTCGTAAAAACGTCGTCAATCAAAGCAATCCGTCCGGCGGATCGAATCATTTTTTCATCTTCTTCGGTCTTTGGGTAGAATTGCTTTTCTTCGGGGGAGATATTAATCGCACGAGTAAATGCCGCGTTGTGCATTGTTCGTAAACGCCGGCTTAAACCGCCCGTTGGGTCGTCACCTCCTCTGGCAACTGACAGCAATAGGTCAATGTCGTAACTTTCTATACGCGTGGCAAGTTCATCGTGTGCGACCTTGCGGCAAAATCTATAAGGGAGTCCTTCGTTTTTAAGTTTATCTAGTTCGATTTTTTTGTTCATCATTTGTCCGGAAGCGGATTTCTCCGGCTCATCAAGTTTCGTAATGCACCCCAGGAGCGGTATGGCACGTTCAACATACCCTGAGCGAACCGACATCTTAAGCGTCCTCCAGACTATTTCTGGCGGCGATAATGACGTTTTCGAACAACGCGCAGACAGTAAGCGGGCCGACGCCGCCCTTTTGGGGCGTGAGCGTTAAATCTTGTCGTTCGTAAACCGTTTCGTGCAAGTCGCCCACCGTTTTGCCCGATTCGCTCGCCACGCCCGCATCCACCACGACGGCGTTTTGCTTGATCATGTCCGGGAACAAAATGGCGGGGCTTCCCGTAGCGGTGATGATTACGTCCGCCTGCAGGGTTTTTTCTTTTAGGTTTTTCACTTCCCTCCCTACGACTTCCACGTCATGACCGGAACTTTTTAGTATTTTTTCAAGGGGCGACCCGACTAACTTGCCTCTACCGATTATCAAGATCTTCTTTCCTTCGAGCGCGATATTATAGCCATTTAACAACCATAGAATTGCCGTTGGTGTTGCCGGGTCAAGCACCGCGTTTTTGCCAAGCGCGTCCACGTCTTTTTCGGGCACGACAAGGTTCACGATTTCATCAGTTTTTGCGGTGTCGCTCAGTGGGAGCTGTACGATGATTCCGTGCACGGATTTATCTTCGTTTAGATTTTGCAATTTATTTGCAATTTCTCCTTGATCTAATACGTAACTATCGACTTCGATTAAGATGTCCGAACCGTATTGGCGTTTAAGGCGTACGTACGTGTTAATCACCGGATCGTCTTTGGTTTGTAATATGGCCAGCTTGGGAATTATCCCGTGAGCTTGGCGTAAACCACGCACTTGTTTGGCTTGGCGCTCCTTGATATATCCGGCCAGTTCTCTTCCGTTCAGCATTTTCATCCCGTTAGAGCCAGAAAACGCTTTAGTCTATTTTTTAGGTAGCGCTTTCCCATCCCTGTCTTTAAATATTTCTCTCGCGTAAACGCATCCTTGGCATCCATGCAGGCTTCATAGTATATCAGCTCATATGGTCCGCGGTTCTTTGTGGATTTATTAAGACCGCTCTGGTGTTCATTATAGCGTTTTCGTAAATCTGACGTGCAGCCCGTATAGAATTTACCACTACTCGTACCTTTTAACACGTATACATAGTGTATTTTGGCTCTAACGGGACTCATGCAAGTATCTTATCAGTAATTAACCCACTTGCCGTAAATATTGTCCGGCATTGCAAAAACAGGGGTAACCTGCTAAAGTTTCTCTTTGTTGCGTTTCTATTGCGCCAAAACTAGCGAAGGGGCCCGCCCGGAAGTGAGCTTTCGTTAGTGCGCTGGGCGCACGGGCTTCAGTTTTACTGAAGCGAATGAGAAAGTCTACTTCCGGGCCCATAGCTCAGCCGGTTAGAGCACCTGCCTCTTAAGCAGGGTGTCGTGGGTTCGAGTCCCACTGGGCCCTCCAATTAAAACACCCCGCATAGCCGGGGTGTTTTAATTGGTTGTGTTTGTGTCTCGAACCCACATAAGCGAGCTTGCGAGCGGGGTTCGATATTCAAGCGAGACCGAGGAAAGCCGAAGGCCTTACTCGCAGCTCGGGCGGAATATACCCCGTATTCCCACTGGGCCCTCCATCCTCCGTCGCAGACCCTTTCAGGGTCAGCTATGGAGGATTTTAGTTTTTAGTTAGATTTTTGAATTAACGGCACATAAAAATGGTGTCGCGAGAGACTGTGACCAAGTTCCACCGGCCTGTTCACCGAAGCTTCAGCGAAGGAGAGGCCCTCCACACTTCGCCAAGGCTACGTGTGGCAGGCCATCAGGCCGGCCACACTTTTTATTAACGTGAAGTGTGCCCCTCGAAACTTTAGTGAAGTGGGGCTAAAATAAGTCCATGTACTATGTTTACCTGTTAAGATTATCTACCGGCGAAACCTATACTGGCTCAACAAAGGATGTCAAAGCGCGACTGGAGAAACATCAGAAGGGTAATGTTCTGGCAACAAAAGGCTACAGACCAATAAAGCTTATTTATTACTGTGCGTTTAATTCCAAGAGGAGAGCTTTAGAATTCGAAGAATACCTTAAAACGGGCTCGGGGCAAGCGTTCCGCAACAAACATCTTATATAAACTACAGTGAGTTATACGATCCGCCAAAGGCGGAACTTGTGACCAAGTCCCACCGGCCTGCTCACCGAAGCTTCAGCGAAGGAGAGGCCCTCCACACTTCGCCAAGGCTACGTGTGGCAGGCCGCCAGGCTTGCCACAATTTTATTAACTTGAAGTGTGCCGCTCGGAATTTTAGTGAAGTGAAGTAAAAACGGCCCGCAAAAACTCTGCACTCAAAAAAACTGTTTCGTTTTATAGTAAAACTCAGCTTTAACTCGGCTTTAAAGCTGAGTTTTATTTTAATGCTTTGAGTTCGACATATTTTCGTATGCATCTATGTGTGGCGGAGATTTTATTGCTATACTTTAAGGAATGTTTATCGCGATTATTTCCGTATTGGTTGGGCTCTGCGTACTTATTGGCGGCGCCGAAGGATTGGTACGCGGCGCGGCCTCGCTGGCCAAGAAGTTTCGCGTTTCCCCGCTTATAATCGGCCTGACGGTCGTGTCTTTTGGAACATCGGCACCGGAGCTGACTATTAACCTCATCGCCGCCGTAGGCGGATCTTCGGACTTGGCCATCGGGAACGTCGTTGGTAGTAGTATCGCCAACATATTTTTGATTCTTGGTGTTAGCGCACTGATCGTACCGCTCACGGTCAAAGCTTCTACCGTTTATAAGGAAATTCCTTTCGCCTTACTTGGCGCCGGATTGGTATTCGTTATGGCCAATGACGTTTTGATAGATGGCCTTGGCCCGAATGTCCTGTCCAGGAGCGAAGGAATCGTGCTTATTTCCCTGCTCGGGGTATTCATGTATTACATTTACGGACTGGCCAAAAGCCAAAAAGACGATCAGAAAATGATGTCCGAAGCCGGGGGCTCGACGTCCAAATACAGTGTTCCCATATCATTATTATTCAGCATTGGCGGGCTCGCGGGGCTCGTTATAGGCGGCCGTTTACTCGTTAACGGTGCCGTGGAGATCGCCGCCATTGCCGGATTATCAGAAGCGCTCATAGGATTGACCATACTGGCAATCGGTACGTCCCTGCCCGAACTCGCCACCTCGGTTATTGCCGCCCTTAAAGGCCAACCGGATATCGCCGTGGGTAACGCCGTGGGCTCCAACATTTTTAACGCCTTCTTTGTACTGGGCACCACCAGCACCATCTTGCCGTTGCCGTTTTCCCGGGAACTCAATGCCGACTTAATTTTCGCCATCGTGGCCATGGTGCTGCTCTTTTTGTTCGTGTTCGTCGGCAAAAAGCACCGGCTTACCCGGTTCGGTGGCGCCTCGTTACTTTCGGGATATATAATTTACATTATCTTTTTAGTTGTTCGCGGGTAGGCGCGGCCTCGGGCTACCCCTACGAAACGACCAAACAAAAAGACTCCCGATTATCCGGGAGTCTTTATTGTAAAACGTTCTGGCCGTTATCGGCGAGGTCGTTCTTCGCGTGGGCGGGCTTCGTTGACCACGATATTGCGGCCGCCCATGTCAGAGTTGTTCAACTCATCGATGGCTTTTTTGGCGTCATCTTCGTTTTCCATTTCCACGAAACCGAAACCTTTGGAACGGTTCGTGTCACGGTCAACGATAACCTTTGCGGATTTCACCGCGCCGATTGCCGCGAATGTTTCCTCGAGTTGACTGTCGTCAACCGCGTACGGTAGACCACCAACAAATAAATTAGTTGCCATTATTTCTCCTTTTGTTCCTAAGGATTCTGGCAACTCTCATTTATTTGGGAGTTAGCAGATAGCTGCTCCTTACACCGAACATTACTTATTAACACTAGAACACTCTTTCACTTTGAATTCGTCGCAGCTATTTCTAGTGCCGCCAGTATAACAGTAGTTCACAAAAAAAGATATACTATATTTTTACGCCAAAAACGCTATACTGCCAGGGATGAGCAAAGTAGCGACCCGGGCCATTATTCTTAAAGATGACGAACTACTGGTAATGTTTCGTAATAAACATGGCCACCAGTACTACACGTTAGTCGGTGGACAGGTTAACGAAGGTGAGGACTTGTTGGACGCCCTTAAACGTGAAGTCATGGAAGAAACCGGTTTGACCATTACTTCAGCTAGTGAAGTATTTTATGAAAAACACCGTCCGCCGTACGACGAACAGCATATTTATTTGTGCGAAGCAAGTTCAGATAGTGAAGTAAATATCCAGAGCTATTCGGAAGAAGCGCTTATGAATAAACTCGGTATGAATGTGCACAAACCACTTTGGGTATCCACGAGTGCTTTTAAAAGGCTCCCTTTTCGTACGCCACAGCTGCATCAAGCTATTATTGACGGCCTGGAGAGTGGCTTCCCCGACTCTCCGCAGCGAATTAACTGACTAGAGTTTCCTGGAATCGTATGCCCAGTGGAGCACCGCTTGGCGTTGACGAGGCCGACACGACTCATCCCCTACTTGGCAGTTTTTTTGAATTTGTGTGACGTGTCGCTTTATCGCTTTCCAGCGTTTGATTTGTCGTTTGTCTTCTTTGAGTATCCTGCGACCGAGGTAATATCGACAGTACCATAAAAACCATCCTTTCGGGTCCTCGAAATATATCCACCCCTTCTTCTGCCAGACGTTTAGCGGTTGACTGGCATTCACTTTGAAATAATTTAAGCTTTTGTCCGCCGATCCCGTTTTGGAAAGCTCCACCCCCGCAAACCAACTCCTGGGAAATTCACTGGGTATTTCCTGAAAATAATCCCCACCAAAAACCCCCAAATGGAGCATTTGTGCGGGCGTTAAGTCCGGAGTAAATACCGGGTCAAAGTTTTTACCTTCCGGCTCGGTAAGCACATAGGTATATCCGCTTTGGTAGGCCTCATCGACAACTATCGTTGGCATGTATTAATTTTATCAATAAAAAGTCAGCTCGAGCCGACATTTCATTTTTGGTACCCGAGGAGGGATTTTCGAGTCACCAGTCGAAAAGCTTTCGCTTTTCGCTGTCGACCCCGGCTCGCTGCCTCACTGAATGGCTCGGCAAAGCTGCGCCTGTTCGAATCCCACGCGAATGAAGCAGTTCATTCGCTTCCTTTACCATATAAAACCATCCGATAAACCGGATAATTTTATATGGTACCCGAGGAGGGATTCGAACCCCCGACTTTCTGGTCCGAAGCCAGACGCTCTATCCACTGAGCTACTCGGGCGCACTGGGCGCGACAGAGGCAAAGTATACCAGATTTACTGTTGCTTGTCTTGTTTGGAGTCGGGTGACGGCAACTGTTTTTGTTCGTTAAGATCAATGGTTTTTCGCAAAAGCTCAATCATGCTTTTGGCGTGTTCCTTGCTCATGCCCACGCGGGAGACGATCATCGGCTGCCCTTCGACACCGTTACCCTGCATAAAATTCATGACCACTCCGTAGTTATTCACGGAAACGTGCACCATATCGGTATAGGAGATGCGCAACTCTTCCGGTGCCACGAAAGCGGTTTCCTTGGCTTTTGGCGAGTTGGTCGCTTGTTCGTTACCGGGAATCTGGCTTTTATCAAAGTCCGCGAGCTCCCAAAGCCTTACCGCTTCGTCCTCTTTAACGTTAAAATGGCTGATAAGTAGAAGGAGGATGTCCTCCGAGGGGCGTTTTTTACCGGTTTCGATTTCCGAAAGATGGTGGGTGTCCAGCTCTACCGCCCCGGACACCTCGGCTAACGACTCGTGTAAATTAAGCCGAAGTTGCTTGAGATATTTACCAAGCCGTTTGTAGGGTTGGTGCTCTTGTTGTCGCTCCATTCGGTTCCATGGTACTCGCCGCCACGAAACGATGCAAGCAAATAAACGCCCCGGAGCTAGAAAATTGTGCCAATACATGCAAAACTAATCATAATGTTCGTACGTAATAACGTCCCGCTTAACGCTTTTTCCACCATGCGACTTGGCGGTGTGGCGGCACACTTAGTAGAAGTTACCGATAGGTCGCAAGCTCAAGAGGCGGTGGAATGGGCGCAGTCCCGCTCCCTACCGTTCATTGTTATTGGCGAAGGCAGCAATATTATCTGGCGGGACGAAGGCTTCCCCGGCTTGGTTGTCGTCAACAAAATTAAGCATTTCGAACTTTATGAACACGACGCCGAAACCACCTACGTAACCGCCGGCGGAGGAGAAAACTGGGACGAAGTAGTAGAGCGTACCGTAAACAATGGTCTTAGCGGTATTGAAACGTTGTCGTTAATTCCCGGAACCGCCGGAGCGACCCCAGTGCAGAACGTCGGCGCCTACGGCAGCGAAATATCCGACGTCCTTATGGCCATTGAAGCCTACGACGTAACTCAAGGGCAACTGGTAACGATCCGGGGCAGCGAGTGCGAATTCGCCTACCGCACCAGCAAGTTTAAGACGACCGAAAAAAATCGTTATATCATTACGGCCATCACGCTGCGGCTCACCAAAAGCCCCATGCGTCCGCCTTTTTACGCGTCACTACAAAAATACTTAAGTGAAAACAACGTCACCGACTACTCGCCACAATCCATACGACAAGCGGTAATCGCCATCCGCTCCGAAAAGCTACCAGACCCCAAGCTACACGCCAATAATGGCTCTTTTTTTCAAAATCCGATCGTTTCGCAAGACTTCGTGAATAACCTTACCGATATGTACCCGGACATGACGTATTGGAGGCTGGACTCCGGGCAAGTAAAACTATCCGCAGCCTGGCTCGTGGAACGTGCCGGATTCAAAAATGTGCACGATAACGAAACGGGCATGAGAACCTGGGAAAAACAGCCGCTGGTGCTGGTAAACGAACACGCTAAAAGCACGCAAGACCTTCTGAATTTCAAGCAAAAAATCGTAAACGCGGTTCATGAAAAGTTTGGCATAGAACTCCGGCAAGAACCCGAGCTCTTGCCATAAGCACAAAACGTTGTTATATTGTACATAAGCATTAAACTTTAAAAACAAAGGTTAACATTAAAAATGTCACTGCTCGAAGCGGAAAAACAGCCACTTATGGAAATGCCGGATTACGGCATCAGTGGGGAGACGCTTGAACATACACCCAGGGATGTCAGCCCATACGCTTCCTTGGAGAGTGCGCAGTTAAACTTTCGGGAACTTCTTAAGAGGCGCGGCCCGGAAGCCCATACCGATCTTGAAAATAAAGATCAAACCATTGCCGAGTTTCAATATAACCTGAGTTTATATGCTTGTGAGTTATACGAACATTTCACGAGTTTTGGCGCGTCACAAACCGAAGCGGTAAAAGGGGCCGGGAGATTCATAGACGACATGACGAAACCCGTTGCCGCCAGTGTCGTAAAAAGTTACGCCGACGTTGAAAACCCCGACGACCAGTTACGTTCGGCATCAAATCAACTTAAAGAAGCCTACGATACCCAGGTTCATTTTGGAAGACCCAAAGAGTTGCGAGAAGGCAACGAGGTTGGGAGTATTACTATACCCGATTCGTGCGTAAAATTATTCATACACGAGGCGGCGGAATACGGCGTGTTGTCGATGTGGCGAGACATACCGGAAGCCATTACGATGGCCCAAGAAGAAGCGAAAAGTCAAAACGCGTCTAGTCAGGAAGTGGAAACTGATCAGCCAAAGTACGAACCTCGTGCTGGATTTTTGCCAAGGCTGCTTGGTCGTTTCGCACTGTAATCGCTCGGTCAATCCATTCAGCGATTTGCTCCATCTCGCCTTCCTTCATGCCCCGCGTCGTCAGGGCTGGCGTACCCATCCGTATGCCGCTCGGATCAAAGGGTTTTCGCGTATCGAACGGTACGGTGTTTTTATTTACCGTGATGCCGACTTTCCCGAGAGCGTCTTCCGCTTCTTTGCCAGTCACGCCTTTACTCGAAAGGTCAATTAAGAGTAAGTGATTATCCGTGCCGCCCGTCACCAAGTCATAGCCTTTTTCGCTCAAACATTCGGCCAGTTTTTGGGCATTTTTCACGACTTGCTTCCCGTAAACCTTGAAATCGTCGGTAGCCGCTTCCCGTAGCGCCACGGCAATCGCGGCGGTTTGGTGATTATGCGGCCCGCCTTGCAAGCCGGGAATAATCGCCCGGTCAATCAGTGACGGCAGGTTTTCCTTGGAACGCTCTACCCGTTTCAAGGGATTCGAAGCATTGCCGTTACATAAAATCAAAGCCCCTCGCGGACCGCGGAGTGTTTTATGCGTCGTAGTCGTAATAACGTCCGCGATACCGGCGGGCGACGGATGTACGCCCGCGACCACCAACCCGGCAATGTGTGAAATGTCCGCTAAGAACCAGGCGCCAACTTCATCGGCAATGGCTCGCAATTTTTCCCAATCAAATACCCGGGGATAAGCCGTAGCACCGGCTATTAGCATTTTTGGCCGATGCTCCCTTGCCAAAGCGGCGATTTCATCGTAGTCAAGATACCCGTCCTTGCCGGTTTGATAACTTACGGAATTATACAGCGTGCCGGAAAAGTTTACTTTCAGTCCGTGCGTTAAGTGGCCGCCGAAGGCCATTCCAAGCCCCAATACCGTGTCGCCCGGGTCAAGCAGCGCGTAATACACTGCCAAATTCGCGGGGGAGCCGGAATATGCCTGCACGTTAGCGTGATTAACGCCGAATAGTTTTTTAGCGCGTTCGCGGGCAATGTCCTCCACTTGGTCAACGAATTCACAACCACCGTAATACCTTTTGCCCGGGTAGCCTTCGGAATATTTGTCGGTTAACCGTGATCCGAGTGCTTTTAATACGTCACCGGACGTATGATTCTCGCTGGGAATCATTTCCAGGCCTTCGGCTTGGCGATCGGTTTCTTTATCGATTAACGCTGCAATTTCTTTGTCGTCCATAACTGACACCCTTTCGATTTATTCATTCTCACGAAGTAGTCGCTTTGGCTATAACATATTTCGTATTTTAGCACTTCATCGATATAAAATCTCTCTTGATTTTCATATCACAAGCGATATAATTGTTGGCACTGTGTCCACGACAAACGAAAAAGTAGGCCAACTAATTTACCAGCTAAGGCAAGAACGTGGTTTGACCCAAGCCGAGTTCGCCCGGCGCATGAATACCAGCCAAAGCGCGGTAAATCGCATAGAAAAAGGCAGGCAAAATCTCAGCCTGGAGATGCTTGGCCGTATTAGTGACGTTTTACAAAAACCGATTATTTCCATCTCCGGCCAGTCCATTAACTTTCGCGTGGAAGGCGGGCAAGAACTTTCCGGAACCATCCATACCAAAACCGCCAAAAACAGCGCGGTAGCGCTTTTGTGCGCCAGCCTCCTCAACAAAGGCACCACCAAGTTGATTGACGTTCCCAAAATCGAGGAAGTTAACCGGATCGTTGAGGTGTTACAAAGTATCGGCGTAAGCATTCGTTGGTTCAATGGCAATTCTTTGGAAATAAAGCCTCCCGAAAAGCTCGACCTTGACGCCATTGACTCTTCCGCCGCACGCCGCACCCGCAGCGTCATTATGCTGGCCGGGCCGCTGCTTCACGACTCCAAACAATTTCGTATTCCGTATGCCGGTGGGTGCAAATTAGGCAAACGCTCCGTGCAGGCGCACTTGTACGCCCTGGAAGATTTCGGCGTGAAAACGCAAGTCGTCACCGGGTTTTACAACATGAAGGTGAAGGATCCGACCGCGGCCGACGTCGTGCTTTATGAAATGGGAGAAACGCCGACCGAAAATATATTGATGGCCGCCGCGCGGGCCAAAGGTACGAGCAGCATAAAGATGGCTTCCTCTAATTACAATATTCAAGATCTTTGCCATTTTCTAAAAAAACTCGGCGTTAAGATTTCCGGTATCGGTACGTCCAGCTTGAAAATAGAAGGCGTTCCGCATATCAAAAAGAATATTTCGTACAGGGTGTGCGAAGATCCGCTGGATGCCATGTTTTTCGTATCTACGGCGGTGACGACTAATTCGCAAATCACCATAAAGCATGTTCCCTTTGATTTTTTGGAAGTCGAGCTCATGAAGCTGGAAAAAATGGGTCTAAAAATGACGTCGTCGGCCATCTACAAAAGCAAGAATGGTTGGACGAATTTAACCGATATAACCATACATAAGCACAATGGCAGCCTGAAAGCACCCGTTGAAAAACTCCACCCACTGCCCTATCCGGGCCTACTGCCGGATAACTTACCGTTTTTTGTGCCGATTGCCGCGGTCGCCAAAGGCCGTACCTTGCTGCACGATTGGATGTATGAGAACCGGGCAATTTACTTTACCGAACTTTCCCGGCTCGGAGCCAACGTGGAACTTATTGACGCTCATAGAGTCTATGTTCGCGGAATAACCAAGTTTTCCGCGGCCGACATTACGTGTCCCCCGGCGCTTCGCCCCGCCGCGATCTTACTCATTGGCATGCTGGCGGCCGAAGGTACCAGTAAATTACGGAATATATATTCCATTAACCGGGGATACGAAAACATTGCCGAACGCCTGAATAGTTTGGGCGCTAAAGTGGAAGTTCTTAACGAAATCTAGTTTGATACTTCTTGGAAATCTACTAAATAACAACTTGTGGCAAATGACGAGGTTAAGATAACTGTCACGGCCATAGTTGCGACGCACGCTAATATATACTCGGAATATATTCTAGCTCTGGGGTGCCTGAAGGGACTTGAACCCTCGATCTTCGGAGCCACAACCCGACGCTTTAACCTACTAAGCTACAGGCACCACGAATCCTTTTGACTCATCACTGTAGTGATGTACCAGATAGTGGCAATTATGGCACAACCAGATGAGATTAGAAAGTGAGTTATTTTGTTGCTTTTGAGGTACCTGTGGTAAAACTGGCGGTACGACCTTGGTCTATGATCTATCTTCGAGCACACCCGACAATTCAGTGGCGTCAATTTCCATAACCGACCCGGGCGCGACTTCACTGCCGAGCATTCTTTGAGAAACCAGGTTTTCGACTGCTCGTTGTACGGTTCTTCGTAGTGGTCGGGCTCCGAGTCTAGGGTCATACCCGGTATTTACCAATAGCTGCTTGGCTTCGGCCGTAAGCGTAACGCTCACTTTTTGGCTTTCCAGGCGTTTATTCAAGCCGTCCAGCAGTAAGTCTACTACTTGTAGCAGTTCTTCGGGCGTCAAGGGCCTAAATAGTATTATCTCGTCAAAGCGGTTTAATAACTCCGGTTTAAATAATTTGGAGTCTATTAGCTCGTTCACGAACGGCTCTTCAAGCTCAGTAAGAGATTTACCGGCATCAATATGATCCCGGATTTTATCGGCGCCGGCGTTACTCGTTGCGATTATGATCGCGTCCTTAAAACTAACGGGTTTATTGTCGTTGTCCCTCAAAACTCCTTCATCGAGCATTTGCAAAAGCATGTTTAATACGTTTGGGTGGGCTTTTTCTATTTCGTCTATAAGTAACACGCTGAAAGGTTGTTTGGTGATTTGCGCGACCAAGCCGTGAGGGTCAGAAGCCGCGTTCGCTAAAAGACGGCTCGTATCGGTCGGTTGCGAGAACTCATTCATGTCAATTCTTAGCAGCCTGTCTTCACCGCCAAAATAAACGGCCGCTAACGATTTGGAAAGTTCGGTTTTTCCAACGCCCGTAGGACCCAAAAACAAAAACGTGCCTATTGGTTTTTCTTGGCTGCGAACTCCGGTTCTGGCCCGCCTTAACGAATCGCTTACCAGCTTGACCGCCCGTGATTGATTAACCATGCGTTCGTGTATTTTTTGTTCAATGTTTAGCAGTTTGTCTTTTTCCTCGGCGGAACTTGCGGTCTGGACTTTCACGTCGTACGTTTTTTCTATGGCCGCCGACACGGATCGCGCGGTCACGAAATGCTTTTGCTCGGTAAAGCCGGTCGCTGAGTCCAGTAATTTTATCGCCTTGCCGGGAAACGCTTGGTCACGAATATACCGCTGGGATAATTTGTACGCCTCCCGCAAAGCCCGATACGTGTAGGTTACTCCGTATTTGGCTTCGAGCAGTAGCACTTCGTCCTGCATGACGCGAAGCGTGTCTTCCTTGTTCAACGACTTAACGATTACCTTGTTTAGAAGCTGGGATAACTCGGGGTATTCTTGGCTTATCCTTTGCCACTGCTGGTCATTCAGCGAAAAAACTACTTGCAGGGAGCCACCCTGGAGCACCGGCAACAGCACGCTCGAAAGATCAACCGAACCGGTGCCTTCTTTGAAAAATAGTTCCGCGTTATCAAAAAACAATATGACGTTTTTTACTTTTATCGCTTCGTTAAAAATGGCGGTCATTAACCGCTCTGTTTGTCCTCGACCCTGGGCATTGGAAATAATGTGGGAGGCATCCAATTCTATGACCTGCCGGTACCTAAGAGCCTCGGGGGCGGTTTTTGGGTTTTCTAGCAATTTATCCGCCAAAGCATGCACGAGCGTGGTTTTTCCGACTCCTACGTCACCAATCATGGCAACGTTGCGACTACCGGCTCGGGCCAATACGTGCATAATTTGACTAATGGTCATGTCGCGGGCCTTTGGAGTTCGTCGGCTAAAACCGGTTCGCTGCAAAGTGTCGCTGATATTATGTCCCACCTTATTTAGCAAAGGAGCCCACCCAAAACTGAGATCTCGCCCGATACCGCCCACTTCCCTTTTGCTCAAATGATGCTCTATGGCTCCTCTTAAGTGAGCATGCCAGTTAATCCCGTCTTGTATATCATCAGCGTCCAGTTCTATGTGAGCCAAGAATGCATTATGGTCGGGTATCGCTAACACCAACGCGGCCGCCACGATTGCGTCGGATATTTCTTCGGCATTTCTTTCATCCGCCAGCTGAGCCGCTAAAGCCCACACATTTTCCAGCGAAACGGAACTAGCCTCCAATAGCGGTTTAATATGTTCGGGAAACAGTAGGTATCTATTGATAAAAAACCTGCCTCCCGTTGAACCGAATGTAATCCGCAAAAGATCATCCAAAGAATGGTCGTTTTTTAACTGTCCGAGAATGTGACGATCCAGCCTGTTTGATACGTCGTTGGTATTCGCACGGGTACTGGTTGGCAAATCAACTAATTCGCCATAGTACCAACCGAGCAGCAAGCCGGGCACAACGATCCCCGCGGCCCATACGTGGGCGATATAGTGCGGATAAACCAATGCGTGCAAAATCCATAAAAGAACCAAAACCCCAAAGGCAATCACGAGCGGAAGCCGTACGGATTTTTTATCAAGCAACGCGCCGACGCGGGCTTTTTTGGCACGAATGCTGTCAGTTCGACACGTTATTTGACTCAAAATAGCCCCCTTAACAAAAAGAACACGACACTCGCTACCGGAAATATCGGTATTAACGGCCACATAAGTACCAAAAATGAACCGGTAATCAGCACCCCGATACTGCACGCTATCCAGGAAAAAATTAAAACCGATCTTATAAGAAAGCCCACGAATCTGGAGATCGATCGGTCTACCCATGCCCTGAACTGGACACCAATACCGCTTCCGCCGCTTCCCGCGAATGTTTGCTTGTATGGAGCGAACAGCGTTTTTATAAGTGAACCTACGGAGAAATACGTTTTCCAGGCTTCCAGCCTGCTAGTAACGGACTTCTTGAAAATCCAAACAAAGCCGCCACCGTACCACCATTGCAAGCTCAGCAATAAAATCATACTTGCAATTGTAGCAGATGCAACGACTTAAAAAATTTTGGTTCGATATTAATGAAATTGAAAAGTCGCGGAAGTAAAAGCCACTCTTATAAAAAATGGTACCAGCTACCTGACGTATTACGTACAGATTACTACCAAGCTATTATACAAATTTATAATGAGTTGTGCGTAGTAAAAGAGATCTTTGTTTACAATAAGAACGCGATGCTAGAATAAACCGATGGGCGTATATAAATCAAAATACGGGCAATTGCCTGGCACTGATTTAAAAGAGCTAACTAAATTAGCACGGGCAAAATATCACGCCATTCAAAAGCGGTCACCGCGCAGGGCACCCTATGTCCGCTCAAAGTATTTTACAAAAGATAAGATATTTATTAACAATTTGGGAGCACCTAAATCAAAAATCGCCAAAAGAACGTATCAGACGCCTAAAGCTATATGTATGTGCTATTGATGCAGTACGCAACACTACCGAAACACCCGGCACTATTTTTAGCAACCTAGAGAAAGACATATTACTTCATAGGTTCTATGGTCAAACTGCAACTGGGGTACGCTTTTGTGTACAAATAAAAGAAAACAAGCGTACTAACCGTAAAGAATTTATATCCGTATTCCCAGTTAAAAACGCAAAATAAAAAAGGCCTTCCGCAGTGTGGCTTAGAAACCACGGCCGAAGGTCTTACTAAAAATACTAGCAAAAATACTATTATCTGTCAATATTTTCATACACTGGCGTAACATATTAACCCCGCTCTACAGGAGTACTTACAAGACAATGCAGAAAACTCAGAAATGGTACCCCGGGTAGGATTCGAACCCACGACCTTGACGTTAGAACCGTCTTGCTCTATCCAACTGAGCTACCGGGGCATAACAGACGTAATTGTAGCATATTAAGTTGGTTTAAACCTTTAGGGTTGGTTATAATATTACCATGCCCTATAAAGATAAATCCAAGCAAAGAGACTATCAACGTGAGCACTACTTAAAATACAAGACAACATATTTACAGAATAAATATAATCACAGGGAGAAACTTAGAGAGTACGTAAGAAGACTGAAATCTGATAAGCCGTGCTTGGACTGTAAGGTCACGTATCCTTATTACGTGATGGATTTTGACCATTTACAAAATAAAGAAGGTCTTATTAATCAATTCGTAAACAACAATAATAAAAGTGGTCTCGAGAAAGAACTTGCAAACTGTGAATTAGTTTGTGCTAACTGTCATCGTATCAGAACATACAAAAGGTTGACTGAATAATAATTATTGGTGCGGGCGGAGAGAATACTAAGGTATTCTCGTTCCCTTACAGAAAATACTCAAGCTAGCTTGACTGCTTTCTGGTGCGGGTGGCGAGAATCGAACTCGCGTCTTCTGGTTGGAAGCCAGATATATTAGCCACTATACGACACCCGCCCGGTGGTAGGCTTTTGCTACTATTGCAAAACAATATTGTGCTTTATTTTATAAAACGAGCAAAAGCTTACTACCGGACCCGCAGTCTAAAACTCCAGTATTATAGCAATTTACTCCGTGAAAAGTCTAGGCAATCAATTGTTCTATGACATCACCCAGTACGTAGGCAAAGACGGCGGCGATGATTCCCAAGATAAGCGTTTCCGCCGTAGCCTTAATGATCGGGCTTTTGGCAACTTTACTTTTTAGGTAGCCGATGAAGCCGAACGCCAGCACCGTCAATCCGGCCGACCAAGCGAACAAATTCTGGATATTCAGCTCAAAAATCGCGTCGATGGCGTAAATTAACAGGGGAACCAAGCCGATAAATACGAACGAGACGTACGTCGTGGCGCCATTAATAACCGGTGATGGCTCGTCTTTGGTGGATTCGCCGCGTTTCTCCATGAGTTCCCGTTCCGATTTGGTAGAAAGATACGATCCCACGCCCATGGAAAACCCATCGGCAATTAAGTTGGAGAATCCGAGCACCAAAATAACCGTAACGTCAAAACGCGCACCGGTAGCGCCGGCTACCACCGCGAACGTCGTCACCACGCCGTCGATACCGCCGTAGACGAACTCACTCAAATAATCTTCAAAGTGTTGCTTTATGCTCGCAACGACCCCGATTTTTTTGCTCATGACACTCAGTATATCAGATGACGACTTGTAATGAACCCAAGAGAGCCACCACGGTCAACGGAACGAATAAATTGTCCGTCCCCCACGGTGAAATATTTTCAATGTAAGCCGTAGCGAACGGAATGACCAATAACGCCGGTAACGTAATCGGCGTAAACCCCACTTCCCCGCGCACATAAAGCCAGACCAAAATATTAAACGACATGATCACGAAAGTAAGCGTTCCGACTACTGATTTTTTGTTCCACAAGACACGGTACGTGTTGCCTTTTCCGTAACGGGTACCGATAACGGCGGCCAGTCCGTCAGCCAGCGCAATATGCAGTACCGCGGCGGCGAACACCAACTTGGACGGCTCCAAAATGGCCAAAATGCCAATAGTGCCCGGCGCGACCAAATCACCCCAACTTTTACGCCGGACCGAATACACGCTGTGAAATATACCGCTCAGACGCATAAAAATAATGAACCCCACGGCCAAGAAAGCGACGAACTTAATTTGCTCCCAGCTCATAAAAAACGGCCAGGCGGCACCGTAGGTACCAATCAGCATATGGATAAACTTACGCGACCCTTCGCCTTTTAAGATTTTTTTCTTCCAGAGATATTCGTTCAAAAGAAGCACGGCAAAGACGAATGCGAGGGTGCCGAGAACGAGAATCATACCCGCAGTATAACAATTATTGCAAATTACTGCTTGCGCTTAATTACCGTGGAACTATTCCGACGGCATCGTAATATCCACGAGTCGACCTTGCGGTTCAGCAACCACCGGCCTATTGAACGTCCCAAAAACCGGCTGCTTTAAGGGCTTATTTCGTTGGCTTCTAGCCAGCAATTTACTATCGAGGATACCGTTGACGTTACTTTTCTTGGTGCGGCTACTGACGCTACCGGGGGATCGAGGTTTTTCAATAATACTCGTGGCTGCCACGCGTACGGGGATACTGTATACATCACCGGTTTGCCGTATTTGCGCCCGGTACTCTGCAACCGGCTCAGGGGTATTTTTAACATTTTCTTCGGTAGCCTTACCGGTCGCTTTCGTGAACTTTTTACGATTCAAAAACCAAACCATTAAAATGCTAATTTGGTATAGCAAAATGACGGGCACGGCCATGATGAACTGGTTCATGGGGTCCGGAGTGGGAGTCAAAATTGCCGCCACAATAAAACTAACCAAAATCACCCAGCGCTGGGCTTTCATCATGCCACTGGGTTTTAGGGGTTTAATTTTATTGATGAACAAAATAATAAGCGGCAACTGAAACAATAAAGCAAACCCTACGATATAAGCCAAGGCAAAATTAAAGTATTCGTCCGCCGTAATTAGCGCTTGGATGCTTTCGCCGCCAAATCGGGTCAGGAAGTGTAGTGCCGCCGGCAAACTAACCAAATAACCAAAAAGCACACCGATATAGGCCAGATTCGCCGACCATACCAGGTAGGTAAATACGGCTCGTCGATAATCCCGCTTTGCCACCGGCGCCACGAATTTCAGTAACTGATACACGATCATTGGAAGTGCTACGACAAAGCCGAATGCGGCACAAACTTTAAACACGAAGTTAAACCCGCCCGTTGGAGAGGTAAAATACAGCGTCTGCCCTAGCGGCTCCTGAATCAACAAAAGCAAACTGTCATACAGCGCGTAGCCTACAACGCCACCCATGGCGAAAAACAGAGCACACCACAAAAGCCGTCGACGAAATTCGTAGACGTGTTCTATGAATGGTTTTCGAATAGTGCTTGGGTGTGCACTATTCACTTCGCCCTCCCCTCTATTCCTGGTTTTCTTTTTTGTCTTGCTTTTTATCGTCGTCTTTATTGTCGACGCCGTCTTTGAAACCCTTTTGCAGCTCACCAGCTGATTGGCCAATGCTTCGAGATAGCTTTGGTAGTCTTGTTGCCCCGAAAAGCAAAAGCAAAATAACTAGAATAATAATTAGTTCTGGTAGTCCAAGTCCGAACATATACCCTCCATTTCAAGGTTAATGCCTACATTTTACTTGAGCTTTAGCAGTATTACAATGTCTTAGTTTAACGGTCAATCGACGGGCCCCGACCGCTAAGACCTGGCCAGTGCTTTAAAAAGCATTACGAACGCGACGATTAGCAGCAAAAGCTGCACTACGATTCCTATGACGTCTATACCGATGACGTAAAAATCCCTCATCACGAAGTTAATAAAAACGAGTGTTGGTAGCGTCAAAATGAAGGGTAACAAAAATCCGGGATGAATAAGCACGGCGCCGAGGGACTTACCTGGACCGGTCTGTACGACATATTCACTATTCTGCTCTCGCACATTTTGTTGCCGACCCAAGATTTTAGCCAAAACTACGTACACGAATAAGCCAAGCAAAACAAAATACGGCAACAACAAGGCGATCGCTCTTGGCATACTATTCAAAGTTGACCCTATGCTTTCATATAAAGCTCCGCCAAATGTCGGGGCGGTAAAGCGTCTGCCGTCAGATACGTTTTCCTCCGAAACCACTACCGATTCGTCCGGGTCTTTATCGGGCACTTGCTCGCCCTCTTCAACCGATACTGGCGGAGATCCCGAAACCTTCTCCGGGCCAGAAGTGCCACCGTCTCCCGAGGTGCCCGAAGGACAATTTTGCCCGTACTCACAAGACCCGAATTCACCTCCACCGTACTGCGCTAAAACCGTCGGGGGCAATGCGAACAGAAGCCCAATAGAAACTGCCAATGCAATGCGAATTAACTTTTTCATGACCTTATAGTATCGCACGTTATCAGAATTCTCTATCTGCCGTACGCGCTCATGCCGTATCCTGCAGCCGGCTTCTCGCTCGTCTGTCGGTGGACAAAGCCAGATTTTTGCAAATTGTTAGCGATACTGCTAACGCCAACGATTCCCAGCAGGCCCATACCCAAATACTGCAAGAATTCCTTACGCGTCATGTCCCGTTCAAGCAGCTCTTGAAACTTGGAAAAGTCGAGCATTTTTGTTTCCTACTTTTCTGTTTAGTTTTCTAATCTGTTTAGTTTTCTAACGTTGATAATTATAGCCATAAAGGTTTTACTTGGCAATGCTTGGCATTACTCAATTCGTTATATCCAGGGTGTAAATCGGAGGTAATCGGTTGTTTCTACTCGGTTCAACCGGATATAACATAGCTTTCATAAAAACCAAAAAGCCGCTCAAAAAATGGCGTTCCGTTGTCTCGTTATCAATTCAAGCTCTTGATATAAAAATCCTCCCTAGCTCCGCAAAAAGCGGAGCGACGGAGGATGGTCGGGGTGATAGGACTCGACTAGTTTTCTCCTTCGGGCAACATTTGTTAGCCAACAAATGCCTCAGTCGCCGTCCGCTTTAGTAAGCGGACTCCAAAGGACTCCTCAAACAGCCCCCGGCTGTTTTCGCCTAACGGTCCGAGCCCTTCACGCCCAATCTAACCAAATAAAAAGCCCATCTTTCGATGGACTCTTTATTTGGTCGGGGTGATAGGACTCGAACCTACGACCTGACGGTCCCAAACCGCCCGCGCTAGCCAACTGCGCCACACCCCGTTACTTCACTAATGGAAAATAACGGAGGTATTATAGCAGATTTATCAGTGGTAACCAGTATGTATTAGCGGGCTTCGCCGACGGCGTCAGTGTTGAAGTCCACGAACTGGACGTAATATTGCCAGTTTTGTTCTGCATCCTCACTCAGTTCGGTGGCGCTTTCCACCGTTGACTGCAGCGTATCTTCGTTAAAGCTTACTTGTTCACCCAGATTCAACAGCGGGGCGTTCGCTTCTTGGGTCAAGGTCGTCTCGGCGTAAACGATTTGGGCTTCGCTGAGTTCAACATTGTTGTTGATACCGTACGTTTGAACTGCTTTACGGGCAATTTCCGTGTACGAATCGCCGTTTTGGGCTACGTACGAATATTGGCCGTCCGACTGTTCGCCCTCTTCTTGGTTAGCCGCGGGTTGCTGTTGGGCTTGGGCGTCTTCATTTTGCTCGCCTTCTGCTTCCGCGGCGGGTTTCTCCCCTTCAGCCGCACCCTCTTGCTCCTCGGGTTCGTCCGCCGGTGCTTGTTGTTCGGCGTTTTCATCGGCACTTTCCTCGCCCGCTTCTTCCTCTTGAGCTTGGGCGGTCGTTTCCTGGTTTACCGTTTCCTCCGCTTGGTTTCCGCCGTCCGAAAACGCCAACCCTACTATGACAATGACCGCGAATACCACGAGAATAATGATGTTGCGGTCAAGTGATTTTAGTTTTTCCCTCACTTTAATCTCCTTGCCCACCACCTTATTTTTGCTTGTGGTTGTTACTATACCAGAATTCTAGGTAATGCGTCCAGCAAATCGTAATGCTTCGAAAGCCATTAATCCCGTAACTTCGGCGTCGTTGAGCGGGTGATGTTGTTTGACGTCAATCCTGCGTTCTATTTTCTTTAATAAATTACTCTTGCTCAGCTCCTTGAGTTCGCCCAGCGGCAATAGCAGTGACGAGAGGTCAATAACCGGAAACGGGTGTTCCCAGTACCGCTGCTTTGGATCAGCTTGCTGGCAATCCATCAAAAACCGGTACTCCACCGGGTAACCGTTGCTCACCAGTACGTAATCACTTTTTTCCTGGGCGGGAACGAACCAGCGCCAAAACGAATCACACATGGCCTTATACGATCCGTGCGTAATTTGCATGTCGGTTATTTGCGGCAAAACGTTGTCTTTCACCCATTCATCGACTTCGCCTTCAATCTCCACCCGGGCGGTAAACTCATCGTGAACTTCCCCGTTTTTATCAATGATCAGCGCCCCGGCCGCGAACGCCCTCCCGTGCAGTCCATTGCTTTCCAGGTCAAAGCAAAGAAACCTGGTGTTATCATTCACCCCTGGTAATTTGGCCACTTTTCCTTTCATAAAGAATCCCTTCCGTCCGAAATTAAATTTAAATTTAATTTAAATTTAATTTCGCATAACTTATTCTTCCGGCCGATGAGTTCGGGCAAAACCTCCCAGGACATACCAACAGTATACCTGAGACACTGGCCCCCGAGATTAAAAATTACTACTTGGCGAATTCTATTGCGCGGGTTTCGCGGATGACGTTTACTTTTACCGTTCCGGGGTATTGCATGGTGGATTCGATCTTGTTGGCGATGTCGCGCGCCAAGCGGATAGCGGAAAGGTCATCCACGTCGCCCGGTTTTACGAACACGCGGACTTCACGGCCGGCGCTAATGGCGTAGGATTTTTCAATACCGGTAAAGCCGTTGGCGATGTTTTCCAGATCTTTCATGCGTTCCGCGAAGTTTTCCGCGCTAATGTTGCGTGCTCCCGGCCGAGCGGCACTAATGGCATCGACGACCCGCACGATCAAAGCCTCGGTAGTCGTGGCCTCCATGTCATCGTGGTGGGCTTCCGCGGCGTGGGCGACCTCTTCCGGCGCACCGTATTTACGCAGCATCTCGCCGCTAATGTGGTGATGCTTGCCTTCCATTTTATGGGTCAGGGCTTTGCCCAGGTCATGCACCAAAGCGGCATATTTGGCAGTCTTGACGTCTGCGCCGAGTTCTTCGGCGATAATTCCGGCAATGTGCGCCATTTCGGTGCTGTGTTTGAGGACGTTCTGCCCGTAGGAGGTACGGAACTTCAGCTCACCGAGTAGCTGCAAAACTTCCTTTGGAATACCGATAATACCGACTTCCCGCGCGGCGTCTTCGCCGGCACGTGTCACCTCTTTTTGCACTTGCTTCCTGGCCTTTTCCACGACTTCTTCGATTCGTCCCGGATGGATACGTCCGTCCTTCATCAGCATTTCCATGGTTTGGCGGGCGACTTCCCGGCGAACCGGATCAAAACTGCTTAAAATAATCATGCCCGGGGTGTCGTCGACCATAATGTCCACGCCGGTAGCTCGCTGCAAGGCCTGAATGTTGCGGCCTTCCTTGCCGATAATCCGGCCTTTCATTTCATCGTCCGTTAGCTTCACCGCGCTCACGGTGCGTTCCGCGGTCACTTCACTGGCCATGCGCTCCATAGCGCCGACCAGAATGCTCGCGGCACGGTCTTCGGCGTCTTCCTTGGTGTCATTTTGTATCTTGGTTATCAGGCCTTTTAGGTCGTCCTTGATATCCCGCTCGGTCATCTTCATGAGCTTTTCCGCGGCGTCTTCTTTTTTAAGCTTGGCGATTTTTTCCAGCTTTTCTTGCTGCTTTTCGCGGATCTTACGAATTTCGTTTTTTAGCTCCTCGACTTCGTCTTCGCCTTTTCGCAAATTTTCGGCGCGCTTGTCCAGATCGTCCAGCTTGTTATCCAGCGTTTCTTCGCGCTTGGCCAAACGTTTTTCGGTGTCTTTTATTTCTTTACGGCGCTCTTCTTCGTCTTTCCGGGCTTTTTCCTCGACTTTGGCCGCCTCTTTTTTGGCGTCTTCCAGCGCTTTTTCGGCCTCTTTTTGGGCATTTTTTAGTTCCTTGTCGGCCTTGGCCTTGGCCGCTCCGAGTTTTTTATTGTTGACGGCGTTGCTTCCCGCAAACCCAATACCAAGCCCGCCCACTGCGAGCACTAAAGTCAATGGATCCATAGTGTTTCCTTTCTATAAGCCTCTTTGCTAAGCGACAATCACTTTCACTTCTTTAGCCAGCTTTTTCAAAGAGATAATCAAAATTTTCCAGTCGGACTCTCAAAATGCAAATCCTACTATCTAATATACGGATTTGTGAAACGTTTCGCAATGTAAAACCTTTTTATGGGCTTACTCGTTTTCGTCCAGAAAGCTGCTTTTTTCTATGGCGAATACGCCGAGTTGCTGGGTGACATCGGAATTAGCCGCGAACGCTCCCACGGCGGTTAATAAGTTCAAGCCCGGTTTGCCGTCCAAGCCGGTTCGCAACACTTCGTCATAATTTACCTGTCCGCGATCGTAGACTTCCATTTTAACGATATAGTAATTCCGTATGGTACCGTCACCGGTTTCCACCTGGAATTCATCGCCCGGTACCAAATTGGCCAAATCGTGGAATACCCCTTGTTTTTCCGCACCCTGGATATGCCCGATAAGCAATGCCGCTCCTTTATCGCCGGGTTTGGCGCTGTTTTCGTACCAGCCGGCGTCGTAAATATTTTGCGGGTATTTAGGTTCGCTATTTTCCCGCACGCCAAGGCGCGTGACGCGGGTATCTATCCCCAGTTTGTTTATGACGAGCCGCTCGGGCATATCCGAAGCCGCGGCATAAGCGCCTTGATTATGCGGAGCTCGGCCATGCGGGGTGTCGCCGTTGTTTTGCGAAAGCTGGCGGTCGTCGTCATTCGCAGTAACCGGATCGTGCTGCCCGGAAAGCTGCAAGCCAACGAGTCCCACCAGCACCACGATACCGACTATGGCCAGCGAAGCCTGGTTCAGGGTTTGCTTTTGCCGGGCAATTCGCCGCCGCACCGTATCCAGCGCGGAAACAATTTTTTCCGTGACGCTTTGTTTGGGCAGAGGCGTGGAAGCCCTACGGGAAGCTTGCGCGCCAAGAGAAATCATATATTCTTCGTCGTTACCGGGGATCATACCGCTGGAGCGCCGTTGGTAAGAACCGGTTTCTCCGCGGCGTACGAACCCGTCAGTGCTCGGACGCGCGGTGCGGCGAGCGAAATCTTCGCGTTGATGTGGACGAGTGTGTTGCATTTTTATTTTTCGTTTACCCTTATTACTATAGGTAGCCTTTTGACTACTGTCAACTGAGCCTACTTACGCGGCCGGGTAATATGCGCGCCGCGGCCGTACACCGGTACGACTTTTTGGGAAGAGTCCGCTTTTTTAACTTCCGACAGGCCGTCACGCATCCAGTCGTCACCACTGGAACCGACCACCGGAATAGCCAAACTATCGGAAAGCGCGTTCGCTACGGCAATACCGATACGAAGCCCGGTAAAACTCCCCGGGCCACGATACACCACCACCCCTGTTATCCGTGAAATGTCACTGTCGACTTTTTGAAGCGATTCTTTGACTTTTTGGTGCAACGTAGCCGCCAGTTGGCGGTGAGCCTGCCAAGTTTCTTTTTGCACCACTTCCCCGTCCCACACCAGGGCAATTTCGGCCTCCGGTTTGTCGGTACGCAGACACAAAATCACTGCAGCCCCTCTAGCAAATAATCAAGCGTTGCCGCGCATTCCAGCTCCAAAGCACGCTCCGCCTCTCCTCGTGGAAGCAAACGAAGCGTCAGGCGGTTCTCCGGGAGTACGTGCCGAACGTCTTGCCCCCACTCCACGGCTACCACTATGGACGGATCGCCGACCAAATCTTCCAGCTCGTGCTCGATAAGCCCGGGTTCCGGGAGCCGATAAAAATCAAAATGATGAATTTCAAAGTCCGGAGTAGCGTAAACTTTGCTTACCGTAAACGTCGGGCTGGCCACCACGTCCTTGCTTTTGGCACCGCGTACCAGGCCGCGCATAAACGTAGTTTTACCACCGCCAAGATCGGAAATGAGTTCCACGACCTCACCGCCTCGCAAACGCACACCTATTTTTTCGGCCAGCGTTTCGGTGCCCTCACTTCCGGGGGAATAAAGCGATAATTTCATACCCTAAATAATACCCCGAAGACGCGTGTCGCAACAACTCACCAAAAGCGTTACAATAAAACGCGCAATGCTTCAGCTTAGTAAGACCTACTACGATCAAGCGATCATGAGTCTGCGTACCGGCGGCCAGATCGCCTTTGCCACCGAGCCGCTGATTAACCCCAAAAATTTAAAAATCGAGGGGTTCTTTTGCCAGGATAAGTTCGAAAAGAAGGAACTAATACTACTTACACAGGATATCCGCGACAGGCTTCCGCAAGGGTTCGCGGTGGACGACCACTCCGTATTGGCGGAACCGGTGGATTTGGTACGTCACCGGGAAATTTTGGAAATCCGTTACCGGCTGCCGGGTAAGCCGGTTATCGCCGGCAAACGAAAAAAACTGGGCAAAGTGGTGGATTACGCCGTGGAGGCGGAGACCATGTATATTCAAAAACTCTACGTAGGCCAGCACTTACTAAAAAGCCTGACCAAAGGACAGCTAAGTGTCACGCGCGATCGGATTATTGAAATTACTCCCAAACACATAAAAATCAAGGACCCCAAAGAACCCATCAAACACGCCGAAAAAGTTACCAACTCGGCCACGGCGCCCGCGATAGCTCGCTAGCCCGATAAAATACGCGCATTACGTTTTCCATATGTACCACAAAAGTGTCCGATCGGACATATTCGTGGTAATAATTCTTGAGGTGTTTTAGGCCGGGTTAATCGCCCGGGGAGGTGTCGGTTTCGTGGAGTACGTCTTTGATGTCGCCGTAATTGAATCCTTGCCGCGCCAGGTATTGCATGAACTTTTGGCGGTCATTTTTATACTTGGAGATGTGCCGTTTCTTTTCGATCAGTTCACGCAGTACGCCACGCTCACTGCTTTCATCTTCCTCGAGTACCCGCTCAATAATATCGTGATCGATTCGTTTTTGCATGAGTTCTTGGCGCAGTTTGCGCCGGCTCATCGGCTTTAATAGCCGGCGGTTTTCTACCCAGCGGCGAGCGAAGTCTTGGTCGTCAATCAATTTTTTATCTTCCAGTTTTCCCAAAAGTTGCGCCTGAGTTTCGGGTTCCACTTTTTTTCGTTTTAAGTATTCCTCCAACTCCCAGCGGCTCCGCGGCCTTTTTGCCAAGAGACCGATGAGCCGATCATACAACTTACCGTCTTCCGACTGTTTTTTGAATTGCCTGACTTCCGCTTCGCTCAGTTCGTCCCCGGTTTTTAGCTTGGCCTCCAAAAGGCCGTCCATGCTTAGCGAAAAACTATATTTTTCGTCAACGAACACGGAGTATCGATTTTTGTTTTTGGCTTGTTGGGTGATGGCAGTCACCTTCATCCCGCTAGAAGCTCCTTTCGCAAAAAGTTAACTGTTACCGAACTAATGGCAATGTTTCTAACGGAACTCACGTCGCGTGAAGCCCCCAGACGATCACGCCGAGTACAACCGCCACACAAATTTCAATGGTCAGCCCCCAGTGGCGTTCATAACGTTGAATGTCCTTATGGAATTGCGATAATTTGCTTTTGGGCGCCGGCGGCAACTTGCCGAATTGTTCCTTAAAAATAAACTTGTACACCCAAATAAAATCCGGCAACATGGCCGCGAACATACTGGCCAAAACGACCCAAGAGTTATGGTAGGCAAAATAGGTAATTAATCCCAAGGATATGACGGTATCGACCCGGATAACATTGGCGAATAATTTATGCTTGACGCGGCGGCCGAGCTCTTCGTCCCACGGGGAGCCAAAATGCGGAAGCGAATCCAGCACGAAATGACTCACGAAAGCCGCCGGTATGGCAACGACCGGATTGGAAACATACAACCCGATTCCCGCACCCGTTAAAAAATGATTCGTCCCGGTCACCTTTCGTCTCTACCTGCTAAACGTCGAAGAGCATTTAACCTTCTCTCTTCGGCTGTTCCTTTTCTTTGCTTTAGTTCTTCAACGCCCTCTTTTCCTATGACACGCGACAAAGTATGCGACGAAGATATACGTTTTTTCTTTGCGGCCTGAATCACCGGGTCTTTCTTGAGCCACTCTGGCTCAGGTAAATCTGGCATGCCAAGAGTGGTGTCGTCAGGCGGAGCTTCAACTTGCGAGGAAGTAGCGACCTCCCCTGTCTTTCTTACTTGATCAATCGAATCATGCATTTCTTCACGTTTTGCTATTACTTTTTCGGAGGGTTCTCCGGTTGGCGCGGGGCGCCCGGGTTCTGACTCCCAATCGGTTCCCGAAATGGATAACTCTCGGCCTTCGGGAGAGGGGTTGTTTTCTCCTGACATCTCTACTCCTCGGCTTTGGCGGCGGCTTCGCGCACTTTTTTATCCAGTTCTTTTAGGACTTTGGGGTTTTCTTCCAGGTAGCCTTTGGTGGCTTCGCGTCCTTGGCCGATTTTTTCGTCTTTATAGGAGTACCAGGCACCGGCTTTTTCCACGATCTCGTGCTTAACCGCCAAGTCCAGCACGTCGCCGCTGGCGGAAATGCCTTTGTTGTACATAATGTCGAATTCCGCAATTCTAAACGGCGGCGCGATCTTGTTTTTAACCACCTTGACTTTACAGTGATTGCCGACTACGTCATCGCCGGATTTAATTTGTGAGGTACGGCGAATGTCCATGCGCACGCTGGAGTAAAACTTCAGCGCGTTTCCACCGGTGGTGGTTTCCGGATTGCCGAACATCACGCCGATTTTCATACGAATCTGGTTAATGAAAATCACCGTGGTCTTACTGCGCGAAACGGCGCCGGTCAGTTTGCGCAAGGCCTGGCTCATCAGCCGGGCTTGCAAGCCCATGTGCGAATCGCCCATTTCGCCTTCGATCTCCGCCCGGGGCGTAAGCGCCGCCACGGAATCCAACACGATCAAGTCCACGGCGCTGGAACGCACCAGCGTTTCGGTAATTTCCAGGGCTTGTTCGCCATTATCCGGTTGCGAAAGCAGTAAATTATCCACATCCACGCCGATACGCTTGGCGTAGGCCGGATCAAGAGCATGCTCGGCGTCCACGAAAGCCGCGGTACCGCCGGATTTTTGAACTTCGGCAATGGCGTGTAACGTAAGCGTGGTTTTTCCGGAGCTTTCCGGGCCGTAGACTTCCACGATTCGTCCCCTGGGGATGCCGCCGCCCAGTGCCAAGTCCAGGCTGACGCTGCCGGTAGAGGTGGTTTCCACATTGACTTTATGTGACTCGCCAAGTTTCATAATGGAGCCTTTGCCGAACTGTTTTTCGATCTGTTCTACCGCCAGCCCCAACGCCTTGCTTTTGCCGTCTTTTTCACCGCCACTGTCTTTTTTGTCGGCCTTTGCCGCCATAGGAAACCCTCCAATCGATTAATACCTTGATTATACCATTTAGGTAGACCGAAGATTGTTTAAACTATATAATCAAGCATAATCATGATGGGCACCTATGAGAATTTCTGACGAATTCGTTGAACAACTACTCAAAAAAATGGACATCAAGAAAGATCAGCTTGATGATCTGCACCAGCGCGTCAAGGAGGAAAAGCGCCCCTTGCAAGACGTGGTGCTGTCTTCCAACTTGATTTCCGAAAAAAAGCTGACCGAAGCTTACGCCAAGGAAATTGACGTTCCGTTCGTGGAAGTCGACGCCAAAAATTTGAACAAAGAGGTGTTGGGGTTGGTTCCGGAGCGCACCGCCCGGCAATACGCCGCGGTAGTCACCGGCGTGGCCGACGACGGCACCAAAGAGGTCGCCATGGCCGATCCCGACGACGTCCAGGCCATTAACTTTTTACAAAAACTGCTCGGCTCGGAGCTGAAGATCACCGTGGCCACGCGCACCAATATTTTGAACGCCCTGGATCAATACCGCGGAAATATCGGCAGCGAAATCAGCAAAGTCGCCTCCGAATCCGACGACGAAGAAGATGAGGACGAAAACATCAGCGAAGAAGACGTCGCCGAGGATTCGCCGATCGCCCAAACCGTAAACCTGATTATCGAATACGCCATTAAATCCAACGCCAGCGACATTCACATAGAACCGCGGGACGGCAACGTGCAAATTCGCTACCGGATTGACGGCGTTTTACGGGAAGCCAATAAGTTACCCAAGAAAACGCTGGCCGCGTTGGTGTCACGCATTAAAATTTTGTCCAACTTAAAAATTGACGAACGCCGCGCCCCACAGGACGGACGGTTCAAAATCACCATGAACGGCCGAATTTTCGCGTTTCGCGTGTCCACCCTCCCCGTTCAGGACGGCGAAAAGGTAGTCATGCGCGTCCTTGACGAATCCAGCGAACCGCTCAGCCTGGAGCAACTCGGATTTTGGGGATTGGCGTTGGAAAACATTCAAAAAGCCATCAAGGAACCGCACGGCATGATTTTGGTGACCGGTCCGACGGGGTCGGGTAAGTCCACGACGCTGCACAGTGTGCTCAATATTTTGAATAAGCCGGATGTTAACATTTCTACCGTGGAAGATCCGGTGGAATACCGCCTGGAGGGCGTGAACCAAACCCAGGTGAACGTCAAAGCCGGGATGACCTTCGTGAACGGCTTGCGCGCGCTGTTGCGCCAAGACCCCAACATCATTATGGTCGGTGAGATTCGCGACGGCGAAACCGCCGGACTGGGCGTGCAGGCCGCGCTCACCGGACACCTGGTATTCTCCACCCTGCACACCAACAACGCCGCCACCTGTTTGCCGCGACTTTTGGACATGAATATCGAGCCGTTTTTAATTTCATCCGTGGTGCGCGTAGTGGTCGGCCAACGCCTGGTACGCCGTATCGTCCCCGAAGAATGCGAAGAATACGAACCCGACGCCAAGGAAAAGGAAGAGATAGAACGGACTTTCGGCATAAAAAACGACGATAACTGGAAAAAGATTATGGCCACTATTGACGACGCGCGAAAAGCCTTCGATAAACCCAAATCTTCAAAACTCACTTTTTGGAAACCCAAAGACGACCTAAAGGACAGCCACACCGGGTACCGCGGCCGTATGGGAATTTACGAAGTGCTGGACGTGTCCAGTGAAGTCGAAAAACTGATCGTCGCCAACGGCACCAGCGATCAAATTCAGGAACAGGCCATTAAGGACGGTATGGTGACCATGCACGTTGACGGGCTGGTCAAGGCCGCTATCGGCATGACCAGTATCGAGGAAATATTACGGGTCACCAGGGAATAATATGCTTTATACGTACACCGCCATCTCCAAAGACAACAAACGTATTACCGGTGATATCGACGCCTCCGACGAAGAATCGGCCAGACAGGCCCTGGAACGTAAAGGCCTGCACCCGCTGGTAGTAAAACCCAAAAAGAAGGGGTGGGATTTAAATAACCTCCACTTGGGCAAACCAAAAATTAAACTGAAAGACTTGGTGATATTCACCCGGCAACTGTCAACCATGATTAACGCCGGCGTTCCCTTGGTGCGTTCTTTGGCCACACTGGCCGAACAAACCGATAACCCCACACTTAGGGAGCAAATTAACGAAGTGACCAAGGAGGTCGAAGGTGGTATTTCTTTCGCTGACGCGCTGGAAAAACACCCCGACACTTTTTCGTTGATATATATCAACATGGTACGGGCCGGTGAAGCCGGTGGTATTTTGGATGAAATCTTGAAAAAACTGGCAATCCAACAAGAAAAGGACGCCAGAATAAGAAGTAAATTCAAAGGGGCAATGACTTATCCGGCCATTTTGCTCACCATTACCTTCGCGGTATTCATGGGGTTAATGTTGATCGCCATGCCTAAGATCGGTAGCATTATTACCGACTTGGCCGGTGAGGACGCTCAGCTCCCCCAACTTACGCAAGTCATGCTGGCCTTAAGCGGGTTCATGGTGGATTATTGGATATTCATCATCGGCGGTCTGTTCGTTGGTTTTGTCTCACTACGGCGTTATATCAAAACCGAAGCCGGCCGGCGGCGCAAGGATCAGTTTTTATTAAAAATTCCGGTGCTCGGTACGATAGTGGTCAAGGTGTCCGTCGCCCGTTTCGCGCGTATTTTCGCCTCTTTGATGACGGCCGGTGTTACGGTTATCGAAACCCTGGAAACCACCTCCAAGGCCGTGGGTAATGCCGTCGTGGAGGACGAACTTAACGAAGCCATTAAGCAAGTGAAAAACGGGAAACAGCTTTCCGAGCCACTAAAGGACAGCAAAATTTTCCCCCCGATTGTCAGCCAAATGATGGCCATCGGTGAAGAAACCGGAGAAACCGATCAAATCCTTATAAAAGTCGCCGATTTTTACGAAGAGGAGGTCGACACGGTCGTGGACAGCTTAAGTTCCATTCTGGAGCCGATAATGATCGTCATCATGGGCGGCATGGTGGCTTTGATCGCCGTAAGCGTCATCGGGCCGATCAGTAATCTTACCTCGCAAATCTAACCTCGTAAAAATGACTTGCACAATGTAATGCTTATGGTAATCTATGGGTATAAGTCAAAAACTGACTTCACGTTTTCATAACACATAACAATAAGGAGGGTGGGCATCCCATGCTTACGTCACTAAAACAAGTTAAGAAAGGTTTCACGATCATCGAACTCTTGATCGTAATCGCCATTATAGTCATTTTGGCAGGGTTGGTACTAACCAACATCCAGGGAGCACAGGCACAAGCCCGTGACTCGGCACGAATTCAAAATATCGGTAGTATCCGAACGCAGCTCGAGGTCTATCACAACGACAATAACGCGTATCCACAAACCTTCACCGCATCGGACATTAATGCGGAAGAGGATGCTTTGGAAGACCCACGTGGTAGTGATTCCATCGAAATTCTCGCTGCCGTTGCCGATGAAGCTGCCGCCGAAACGGCCGTTACGGGCGCAGTGACCGATGATACTGATGGCACAGCGGCTTATGCGTATGCCGCATACCCAACCGGCTGCACGAATGATTGTACCGGTTACGTGCTTGGCACCTACACCGAGCAAGCGCAAGATGACGGTAACAACTATGTCATCGAAATCGGCTTGGCCAACGAATAATCGAACGCCAAAAGCCTAAGAAAAAGAGCTGTCATAAAAAACGGCAGCTCTTTTCGTTTAGGGAGAAATTTCACTCCGTCTCTGCTATACTACTACCGATAAAGGTTATGCTTAAAACAAACTATGTCCAAAGCCCTACTCTATAAAAATAAACCCTTGTTCGGACTGGATATCGGCTTCAGTAGCCTGAAAGTCATGCAGTTGGAACGCGCCAGTAAAAATAAGGTGTTGGTGACCGGCTACGGGGTCACGAAGTTCGATAAAAAAATTATTAACGACGGGGTGATTGAAGACCCCATTCAATTGGCCAAAGTTACGCAAAATTTTTTCAGAAACGGTATCGTCGGGGAAATAAATACCGACCGGGCGGCCATTGCCATACCGGCTTCCAGAGTCTACAACCGCGCCGTTACCCTGCCAAAGCTTTCCAAAAAGGATCTACAAAGCGCCATTAACAGCGAGGTCGACCAATACATCCCTATGCCCAGTGATGAACTTTACATCGACCATGAAATTTTAAGCGAAAGGTCTGACGGCACCGACATACTGATTGTGGCTTCCCCGAGAAAGATCGTGGATTCTTACATGGATTTTGCCCACTTGGTCGGTTTTGAGGTCGCCAGCATCGAAACCACCATTGCCGCGGATGGCCGCCTGTTTTTCGAGGCCGAAGACAACGATATTCCCACGGTGTTGATTGATTTCGGCTCAATTTCATCGGACATCACCATTTACGATAAAAGCCTGGTGGTTACCGGGACCGTTCCGGGGGGAGGCGATACGTTTACCGACTTGATCGCTAAAAAACTCGGCGTGAGCGAGCGAGAAGCCGATATCATTAAAACCAAGTACGGCCTGAGTCTCAGTAAAAAACAAAAAGAAATCAACGAGAGTCTGGAGCCGATTCTGGCGCAAATTATTAAAGAAGTCCGGCGGGTTATGCGCTACTACGAAGAACGCTCCGAACAAGGTAAAAAAATCGGCCAAATCGTGGTATTGGGCGGTGGCGCCAATATGCCGGGTTTGTCCGATTACATGACCAGCGCGCTTCGTTTACCAGTTCGTTTATGCGACCCGTGGCAAGTGCTCACTTTCGGCAAATTACAACCCCCGAACTCCGCACTTAAGTCCATGTACATTACCGCGGCAGGATTGGCATTAATGGATCCCCGTAAGGTGTATGAGGCATGATTAACTTACTCCCCACCGAACACAAGCAGGCCAACTCCTATGGGTTAAAAAACCGGGCATTGGTGCGCTGGATCATCGCCCTCATTATTGGGATCGTCGGCATTTGGGCGATTGTTGGTTTTGGCTACTATCAGCTGGAACGCTCCGTAACGATCCAAGAACAAAACATAGCCGATGCCCAGCAACGGCTGAAAGAGCAAGACCTGGACGGCGTACAAACCCAAACCGAAGAAATCGACACCAGTATCCAGCTGGCCATTAAAGCGCTCGAGCGGAAAGTGTTGTTCTCCGATCTATTACAAAAAATCGGGGCGGTCATTCCGGAAGATGCCGTTCTGGAGGGCGTTAGCATTGAAGAATTTGACGGTGGTATCGACCTCACCGCCAAGGCCAAAAACTACGAATCGGCTACGCAGATACAGGTCAACTTGGCCGATCCGGAAAACGGCGTGTTTACCGACGCCGACATTACCAGTATTAATTGCAACACACCGGAGAACGAATACCCGTGTACCGTAAACCTGCGTGCTTTATTCGATGACGACAGCCAGTTCTTATTCATAAACCAAACCGTGGAGCAAGCCGATGAATAGCAAGCGATTCCATGCCGTGTTATTAGTCGTTGTTTTACTGCTCGTTGTATCAGGCGTTGCCAGCGTGTACTTCGGGCGCTCGTTATTGGCCACCAAAACCTCGGAGCTGGATGAGCTCAAAGTAAAAAATACGGCGCTCGAAGAGCAAGAACGTTCTCTCGCGGAAGCCAAAAAAGAAATCGACGAGTATAAATCCTTACGAGCCGTTGCCGAATCAATCGTTCCGCAAGAAAAGGACCAAGCGCGCACCATCCGTGAGATCGTTTCCATTGCCGGGCAAACCGGCACCAGTATTTCCAGTATCGCCTTCCCGAGCTCCTCACTGGGCGAAAAAGATACTACCGATATCAACAAAACACAGCTCGAATCGGTGCCAGGGATACCGGGTATATCCCAACTGGAATTAAATGTCGCCATCGATAACGCCATAACTTACGAATCACTGGTAAGCTTTTTGGACGGGCTGGAAAACAACCGCCGAACTTCCGCGATTTCCTCCATCACGATCACCCCCCAAGAAGAAGGTTCCGAAAGGTTACTCAAAGCGAATCTAAACATTTTGGTATTTATTAAGTCATGAAAATACAACTTAACAAACTCCCCACCGATAAAATTCTCGCCTTTGTCCGCCGTTTCCGGCTCGTTCTGTTCTTGCTACTTTTCGCCGTCATTTACGTTTATCTATTATTTTACATAAACGGCTTGAATACCAAGCAACCCGCTTCCGGCGCGGTAGAAGACGAATTAGAAACCGTTAAACGGTTGGATTTGGACCAACAAGCGCTGGATCGCATGAGGGAACTCACCGAAGAAAACGTTGACGTCCGGGCACTTTACGAAGAAACCCGCAACAACCCATTCGACGAATAGCAAAAATTAGCTAACTACTACCGTGTTTCTCGACTTTTCTTGGTATGCTCCACCAATTGCGCTCGTTTCTCTACTTAGCTTCGTATTACAACAAAGATTCTTGGTCGCTGCCGTCTTTTTGTTTAGTTTTACCGACATGTTTATAAGCTTTGTGGGTTACTTTCCGGCCGCGCGGTGTTCGTTCCAAAAAGCCAATTTGTAAAAGATACGGTTCGTAAAAATCTTCTACGGTGCTGATTTCATCGCCCAGCATTGCGGCCAGCGTATTCAACCCGACCGGGCCGCCCCCGTGATTATCAATGATCGCGTTAATCAACATTCGGTCGGCGGCGTCCAGGCCATGAGCGTCGACCTCCAGTAACTCCAACGCTTTTTCGCTGATGTGATTATCGATTATGCCATCACCGTTGACGTCGGCATAATCACGGACGCGCTTGAGGAGCCGGTTGGCCACTCGTGGCGTAAGGCGTGATCGCGTGGAAAGCAAGTCCGCGGCCTCGGGTTTCAGGTGGGCTTCAAGCAGTTTTGCCGATCTTTGCACAATTTTTGCAATTTCCTCCGGCGTGTAGTATTCCAAACGATGCAACATACCGAACCGATCACGCAGTGGCGCCGCCAACGCGCCGGTTCTGGTGGTCGCGCCGATCAAGGTAAATTTCGGTACGTCCAGCCGTAAGCTCCGGGCACTCGGCCCTTTGCCGAGCATAATATCAATGGCGTAATCTTCCATGGCGGAATACAGCACTTCTTCCACGCTGCGGTTCAGGCGGTGTATTTCATCAATGAATAACACGTCACCATCGCCCAGGTTAGTCAGAATACTGGCCAAATCCGCCGCGCGATCAATGGCCGGACCGCTGGTCACGCGGATTTGCGCGCCCATTTCATTTGCGATAATACTGGCCAGCGTGGTTTTACCAAGTCCGGGCGGACCGTATAAAAGCACGTGATCAATCGGTTCGCCGCGCTTTTTGGCGGCGGCAATGGCAACTTGCAAATTTTTCTTAATTTTCTCTTGACCGATGTAGTTTTTAAAGTCTTTCGGGCGCAGCACATTTTCAATGCGTTGCTCGTCCTGATCAGCTTGGTCATCGTTTTGGCTCGGGTCAACAATTCGCTCAATCGCCATTATTTTTCAGTCTCCTTAAACCACTCTTCACTTCTGTTGAACTGCCAAGGATCTCTTGTGTTCGATTTATGTACAGTAATATCTTTCCAAACATCTCCAACGACATAGGGTTCGGTTTTGAGGTAGTCATCAAAGTCTTCTTGATTATCAAAGTACATAACGTACATCGAGCCCTTCATACTCCCGTCATCGTGCAAAAGTGCGGCTCCATACCACAAATTACCAGATGCAAGCAATTCGTCACCTTTTTTGATATGGTCTTGTCTTACTTTCTGACGACGAGCGGGCGCTTCATTATCTGTCCCGTCTAAACCAATGATTACGAATTGCATTATTTAATAACCTCGTACTTTAAAGATACTCTATCTTTTGAAGTATTCTCACAGCTTTCTAATTTTAGCTCATACTCAAAATTTTCTGGCCATAAAAAGGGTCGGCCTTTACCCAACACGTAGGGGTTGATTGTTAGGTGAATCTTATCAACGAGTCCTTTTTTCATGAACGAACTATTTAGTTTACCCCCACCCAATAAGAGTAAGTTGTCAAAATTTTTACTTTTAACAAAATCTCTGGCCTCCTCGGGACTGACAACTATTTTATAACCTGCAGGTACCTGAAACTTTGAATTAGTGGTCACGATGAGTTTTGTATCTACGTCTACAGAATCAAAATTATAGTTTTTGTACATACGAGTCACGATCTCATATGTTTCTCTACCCATAACAATGTTTCCACACTGCTTGGCAACTATAAGAAAATCATCCCAATTTTCCGAAAGAAGCCAATCTTCATCTCCGTTTTCTCTTGCGATTAACCCGTTGGGTGAAATTGCCATAAAAAGAATAGTCTTCATGAATGACCTTTCAATGCTTGTTTTATGCGGTCACTGGTGGGGAGTTCGCGGTCGACGCCACGCAGCCGCTCTACGGCGTCCTGGCTGGTATACCCCAGCGATACCAGCGCTTGCACGGCTTCGTCACTGGCGGTGGTTTGGCTCAGGAAGTCGGTCGCGGAATCCGTGGCTTCCAGCCCGACTTTGTTTTTCAGATCGACCACTATTCGTTCGGCCACCCGTTTGCCTATGCCTTTGGCCGCCGTAATAAATTTGGTATCACCGTTCGCGATCGCCCCCCTCACCTGTCCTTCGCTTCCAATATTCATTATGGCCATGGCCGCTTTTGGGCCGACCCCATTAACGCTGATTAGTAAATCAAATAAAAGCTTGCGGGTTTTTTTAGCGAATCCGAATAGTTCGTGTGCGTCCTCTTTAATGTTTTCGGCAATGTAGAGATTGGCCTTCGTGCCAACGGGCAGGGTGGATTGCTCGTCCACGGCAACTTCTATTCCATAACCAACGCCGCCGCAATCCACGATTATGTGCGACCCGTCATGTTCAATTACGTCCCCGTGAATACGTGCAATCATGTAGGCGTATTGTACCTTAAATCACCTTGCCTGAGTAGTGAGCCGTTCCAAACGCCCGGCTTTTTATGAACTCCGAGTTAACTCGGATTTAACTCGGAGTTAACCTATGACTTTATTGTCGCAACGTAGGTAAGCGCGGCGGCTAGGGCGTCGGCGCAATCGTCGGGTTTGGGTTTGGCTTTTAAATTAAGTTGCACGCGCACCATTTCCTGTATTTGCGCTTTGGTTGCCCGGCCGTACCCAGTCATGGCCATTTTTATCTGCAGTGGTGTGTACTCGTATATCGGAACGTTCGATTCCTGCAAAGCCAGCAAAATGACGCCCCTGGCCTGGGCGACCTCCATGCCGGTGGTCACGTTTTGCGCGAAAAACAACTTTTCCACGCTGGCGACATCCGGCTTTAGCTCCTCGCACAGCTCGCGCATGGACTCATGCAGTTCTTTTAAGCGCGCGCCAACGTCATCCCCAATGGTGGTTTTAATTACTCCGGCGTCAAGCATTTTCGGGTTTTTGTTCTTTTGCACCAGTCCAAACCCGATAATCCCGCTCCCCGGATCAATCCCTAAGACTTTCATACTATTTTTTTGTAATTATACTTTTCTAGCCACGTTTCCAGATCTTCATAGCTTTTACCGGCTAATTGTCCTCCCAGAATTGTTCTTTCTTGGGTGACGTTTGCCAAACAAAATTCGGGGGGAGAAAATTTTTTAATATCTGTTTTTGGGTTAAATTCAAAGTCAATAAGCACTAACCCCTTGAGCTCCGCTTGAAACACGTCAACCTCCATGCAAGATACCGTGGTTCTGGAAACTATATCTCAACTTTTCAACTTTCCTGTTGCTGCTCTTTTTGAGTGATTGGAATTCAGATTTACTAAGCACTATCGTGTCCTCGACATGTTTTGAATAATCACCTTCTACGATCGGCACTTTTTTGGTTAGCTCAAAGTTTTCGCCCTTCTTCCGCAAACGCAAAACCGGAAAGTCGGCATCTTCAGGGATATATATATCCGAGTATTCGACGGCATCTTTATTTTTTATTTCACTCGGAAGTCGAGAGGCAAGAAACGTTAGCTCGAATTCTTCTTCGGTACTCATGCCAAGTTCGTATAGGTATTCACTACGTCGTCCAGGTCTTCCAAGTCTTCCAGCAGGTTTACTACTTTTTGTTGCTGGTCGTCATCCAAATCCACGGTCATGTTCGGTTCGTAGGATAGTTCAGCGTCAATAACTTCCAGCCCGGCGTCTTTGATTCCGTCTCGCACCTGGGCGAGCTGTTTGGGGTCGGTAATCACCGTCATTTCCCCGTCGTCCTCGTAGGCGTCTTCCGCGCCGGCATCAATCACGGTGAGCATGGCTTCTTCGCCCGTGGCTTTTACCCGGATAACGCCTTTGCGGTCGAACTGAAAGGCTACCGCGCCTTTTTCCGCGATGTTCCCGCCACGCTTGGAAAACACGGTACGCACTTCCGGATACGTACGATTTAAATTATCGGTGGCGCATTCCACGATGATCGCCACTCCGCCCGGCCCGTATCCTTCGTACATCACCTCCTGCAACTGGGCGGCATTTTTGTCACTCACGCGCGCGATGGAACGTTCAATATTGTTTTTGGGCATGTTGGCTTTTTTGGCTTTTTCAATGGCCAAAGCCAACGAAGGGTTCATGTCCGGATCGGATCCATTGCGTGCCGCCAAGGCAATTTGATTGCCCAGTTTGGTGAATACGGCGCCGCGTTTGGCGTCTTCTACCGCTTTGCCACGCTTAATTTTGCTCCATTTATTGTGTCCGGCCATCCTGATCCTTTGCACCGCGTTTGCCTGGCTTTCGGCAGAGCCAAAAGCTCCGCAAGCGCTTTAGGCGCATCACTTTGTCAGAAGCTGTGCTACTCGTGCACCGTATTAATATACGGCTTACTGCGTTGCTCGCTTCTTCCGCGTGCTGCATCCTAATGCAAAGTCCAGGAAACACCAGTTATTCAATGATATTTCTCTCTGTTATTTTAGCTTATTTTGGCATTTTGGCATAATATAGTGCCGGAACTACGATGAGCAACGCGTAAGTTGAACGGTAGTAACCGAAGCAAAGTAGTTGAATTCATACACGCTAAAAATCGTAAAAACTTGCAAAGTGATTCGCTTGTGCTAAAGTATACCGAGATGTATAAATATAAAGGCTTCCTGACATGAAGAGCGGGAAGCTCTTTTTTATAAGAAACGGCCCTCCGGGGTCGTTTTTTTATGCATCAAAAACAATTAACAACCAAGGAGGTAGATATGGTAGAAAACTACCGCGGCGTAGAAGATACGCCCGCTTTTAGTAAAGTCATAAATAAACTACGGCGGTTTTGCCTGGATAAGGGCTTCGTCGAAGCGCACACCCAAGATCGCCTAAGCATCTTAGCGGCTTGCGAAGATCCGGAAACTGTGGCCACTTACGAATATATGGACGAAACCTGGCCTCTGCCGCAAACCGGCCAAATGTGGCTGGAATACGAACTTCTGACACAACCAGACCTACCCGGAGTATTCTGTGTCAGTACCAGCTATCGTAACGAGCCGGACCCGGTTCCCGGGCGTCATAAACTCATCTTCCCCATGTTCGAGTTTGAAATACAAGGAGGCATAAAGGAGCTTCGCGCTTTCGAAACCGAACTCCTTGTATACCTTGGGTTCGGATATCAAAGTGACTTCCACTACCAATCTTACGATGACCTTGCCTCCTTTTACGAAACTGACGAACTTACCCATAAGCACGAAAATAAAATGCAGCATGATTTCGGGCCGGTACTATTCTTGGAAAACTTTCCGGTTTATACTTCACCGTTTTGGAACATGAAGCTCAGCGACAAAGACCATGCCCATAAAATTGACGTCATCTTACACGGGCACGAAACCATCGGCAGCGCCGAACGCAGCAGTAGCGTCAAAGAAATGAAGCACGAATTCTACACCATATCAGAAGGTAAATATGCCCAAAAACTGTTTGATTTATTCGGTAAAGACCGAGTAGAAGCTGAACTGAACCAGTTTCTTGACTTGCCCTTTATCCCACGCTCCGGAGGCGGGATCGGGGTAACGCGATTAATAAACGCTCTACGGAAAGGAGGATTACTATGAACGCATTGAACAACTATAACAATAACTAATCAAAAATAGTCCAGAAACTCTCCTGGCCAGGGAGTTTTTGGTTTTACTGCAATCTTTTATACAGCGTACCGGTAAAAGCCAGGGTGATAATACCCGTTCCGAGTAAAATCCACGGGTTGTCCGCAAACAGATCAACTTCATCAAGAATCCCCTCGAACCCGTAAATAGTCGCCGCCAATCCGAAAGCTCCGAGCATGGTAAACACTAACGGAAAGCGCTCAAACACCGCTTTACGCCGCTGTCCGACTTTTTGCGCGATTTGTTTGCCGGATAATTTTCGTTGAGTATCTTTAGCCATACTGAAATTATAATATAGTGTTCGTTATTCGCTATCAAAAAGATCACAAAAACTCGATGTATCGCGTGGTGAGTGTCTCGTGGTTATCTTTGCTTCATTTTATTCAGATAAAGATTGGCTGTGACTGGCTTTCGGAAAGTACATAATTCCGTCGAACGATTTTTTTATGTTTGTCTTTTCAATTACTTCATTAATTAATTCCGGGATTACGCCCCACCCGATTGATCTAACAAAATTCGTGTTGTTGAGTTCAGCGAATTCTGGACTTTCTTTGGAAAGAAAGAAGGGTTCAGAATCACCTTTTAGTTTATGCAGTGAAAACTCCGTGATATTTGGTGGAATCGTGTCTACTTTTATCGCGCTTAGCCTCCTATCTCTCCCTGGAGGTACATCTTCTTTGAGCTTAGTAGCACTTAAAGTTCCCACGCCAAATAAAAGAGCGACAGCGGCATAATCATCTCCAAAGTATTTACGTAAAAATAGACCGGTAGGTTTTGGGTTAAAGTTACTCCCGACTTTTTGCAGGTGGCTGTTGTGTGCCCAAACTAAACCTTTGGTTTTTGGATGAGCATCAACGTATTTTTTGATGTTTTTGGCCATAAGTTCATCGCGCTTTGGCATATTCTCGTCTGTTTGTTCTATATCAAAACCAACGAACTTAACGCCGTGCTTGGGGTTGATTTTTCTCAGCCATAGAAAAAGTTGCTTTAACTCTTCCGTGCGCCAAATGGGGTATAGCTGTCCCGTAAGTTTATCAACATTACCCGTACCGCTAGCTATAAATTCGTTAATTGCATCACACGTTTTGGGCTGATCTTCAAAAAATAACGTATTAAAACCGTGGTTCATTACCAGTTCTTTAAAAAGTATTGTTTTAAATTCAAAAAACTCATGCGTACCATGGGATGACTCACCAACACCTAGCAATTTCGCCGATGAAAACTTTTCGGCAATCTCATTAAAATCCATATAGCAATCATACCAAAACAAAATATAAAAATTTAACTTCAAGTTTAAATATAACTCTGAGTTCTTAATAGTTTTTGAAATTGAAATCAAGAAGGTTTGGCAGCTAACCACTCACTGACTGCTTCGGTTTTGGGGTAGCCAATTTTCTTGGCGAATTCCGTGGCGTCATCTTCCAGGCTCATGCCGTCCGACTCCTCCCAGTTTCTTCCTTGTAGGACGTGACCCAGTTCATGCGCAACGACCCAGCGCAGGACATCACTCGGCATATTTTTTGGAATATAGAGTTGCATTACCGCAAAATTATCTTCCTTTGGTTCAAAGTGCATAACCTGGCCGTTCATGCCGTCATGAAACGCCATAATAATAAGATTGCTTGTTGCAGTTTCGAGCTGTCTGTCAGTCAGTTTACTAAGAACATCAACGAATGCTTCACGTATACTTTCGTAAAGACGTAAACTTTTTTGCGATTCAACGAATTTAACGGCTTTGGGCTTTGACATGCAAACATAATAACAAAGTCTTTAAATAGAAAAGTTTTACATCAACTATTATGGAGGGCTGCTGTCCCGTTGAAACTATATTTAACCGGTACGGAGCGTTAGTGCGCCCAGAAAAAGCGAGACTACCGTAAATGCAATAAGAATAAACAGGTCCGTAGTAATTTCTCCTGTCCAGGATTGATTAAGCTGCACTGAGCGCATAGCTTCGACTATGTATGACAGGGGCATAAAGCCAGACACAATATACAATCCGTCTACCATCTGATCGCGTACAATAAACAATCCACACATAAGAAACTGCGGTAATACAAAAGCGGGCATAAACTGAACTGCTTGAAACTCGTTTTTGGCAAATGCACTGAAAAATAAGCCCAACGCCATCCCCGTTATTCCCGAAATTACGGCTACCAAAATAAGAATTGGCACATCACCCGCAATTGCTACGTCAAATACATTCAACACGACGAACGTCGCTAATACAGACTGGAAAAAGGCTAAAATCCCGAAGGCCAGGGCGTACCCAAGTAAAATATCTATTCTTGATAGCCGTGAAACCAGTAGACGCTCCAAGGTGCCGCCAGTCCTTTCCCGAAGCATAGCTACGGAAGTAAAAATGAACATAATAGTAAATGGAATTAGGCCAAGAAGCAAAGGCGTGACCGAGTTATACAGCGTAAAGTTTTCATAAAAAACGAAATATAAAATGACGAGCAAAACAGTGGGCACCAAAAGCACTAACGCGATTGAACGCGGGTCATGTTTAAGCTGGCGTAAAACTCTTAGAGCAGTGTAAAGCACTAACTTGATATTCATGACTCACCTCGAGCGAGATGAAGGAATGCATCCTCCATGCTATCGGCCCGTCCTTGCCTCAGTACATTTTCTTTTGTGCCATGAGCAATTAATGCGCCATTTCGAATAAAAATAATCTCGTCACAGTTATTTGCTTCATCCATCATATGGCTAGTGACCACGATGGTTTTGCCGTTGCTTACATACTTCCTAAACAGCGCCCATAGCTTTTCCCGAAGCACTGGGTCTAGTCCTACCGTTGGCTCATCAAGCAAAAGTATCTTTGGATTGCCTAGCAATGCGGTTATTAACGAAACACGAGTTTTTCTCCACCTGAAAGGTTTTTAATAAGAGTGTTTTGCCGGTGGCTTAGATCAACGACATCAACTAACTCTGCAACTTGACCCTTCGAAGCTCCGCTTACTTGGGAAAAGTACTTTAGATTTTCGTTTACGGTCAAATCGTAGTAAACGGAAGGTGATTGCGTCATGTAACCCACATTCTCATGCAAGCTTTTGTCACTTGAATCTTTTCCGAGTACTACTATATCGCCAGACGTTATCTTTCTGAGGCCTAGGATCGCTTTGTATAATGTCGTCTTTCCGGCGCCGGAGGGACCAAGTAACCCCGTAATTCTACCTTTTGCTACATCAACTTGGACGTTATCAAGAACTGCGTTGTCGCCAATCCGCACACTCACGTTTTTTATTTCAATAACGCTCATAAATACACTATAGCAAAAACAGAGGCATTCATTTCTGTTCTAAAAATAAGCATATTGAGATCTATCTGGGACTACTGGTGTATAGTCCGCCCGTCTGCCAATAAGTTGGCGGGGGCTTATCCAACCGCATTGGGTTCAAGCCCGGTTGAACTTCAACCAAGTATATCTCTAAGCTGAATTGGTAATTTGAAAACACTGGTTATCACATTCAATTTGGGCGGCAGTTATACTACAAATCATCGTTTCAGGCTTTATAACGCCCAATCCCTCCCAGGGGTCTGCAACTAAGTAATTTCCCTGTTCGTCGTTACCGTAAATGACAATACTATGAGTTCCCGCCTTTCCATCTATATCATCAGGGACAGATACTCGCTCATTGGGTTTAGGGTATGTTTGGTGGCCTTTATTGCTTAAAGTAGCCGAGCATACATTCGCAAAGACTGGTCCATTTACAAGTAATTCATATAACTTGCTGCTAGTAATGTGCGGATTTATGTAAAGTTTACCTCCCGCTTTTAGCATTTGAATATAAGCTTCTACATACACCTTAGACCAGTATTTATCTCCTAGATTTAACACGTGGCGTGAATCCCTAACAGCTTCTAGGCGTTCAATTAAGTTCTCCTCGGTGAACCCATGCCAAGATAAATCTAGTATTTGACAGTCAAAGGAGTAAAAATCTAAATTATACCCATTGTTCAGGCACCAGACTGCAAGCTGTGCCGTAATGCTTCCTGTAGGGTTACCTTCTTCATCTTTTGGCTGTGGTACCGACTTTATAACGTCGTTAGGTGTAAGTTCACTTCTGCGATGAGATAGCAGGATTGCTAAAGCGGCATATCCACAAGTACTCGATGTTGGTTGATAGTAGTGCTCGATGTTATGTTTTATGGCCTTCATTGCTTTCATCATAGCAATAAAAAACTTCTCGATGTAGTCGGAGTTGAGGGGTATCGTGCTTCTTGTTGCGACTAAATTTCGGATAGAAGCTCCGCAAGGTCGTTAATCTTATAATGTCCTTTCTCGCTTCTAAAAGGAGTACCGTTATGAGCGTACAGATATGCCTTCGCATTAAATGCATCAGCTAGAGCCATATCGCTTTCTGAATCGCCAATAACCACAATTTCTTCAAAGTTTTTCTCCGCTGTATATTCTGCGAGCACATCAACTTTAGTTCGTTTAGATTCACGCGTATGCTGATTAACTGCTAAGGCACGATTATTATCAAAGAACTCAAGCATATTTAATGCTTTCAAGAACATCGGTAAGGATTCAGGTACCGTATTTGAGAGAACGATTTGATGATGTTTGTCTTCGACCGCTTTCAAAACCTGCAACGCATTTCTTGAAGGCTTGATGTAAGACGCAATTATTTTTGTTCCTTCAGGTAAGTTTGATAGGTCGAAAGAGGTCGCCTGCAGCTCTAAATGCCTCTCGTGCGGTTCATTTGGCAACAGATATTCAAAATATTCGTGCCACCTAAGACCATAGAGTTTCTTGCCAAGCTTTATATCTAGCCTTTCGCTGTATCCATATTTTTCAAGAATGATGTTAGATAATTCAACGACTGCATCTTCGTTACCTTGTTCTAAGGTCCCGTGTAGATCCCATACAAATAATTTCATGGTCTAACTATATCAAAAACCAGTGGCTAAATACCTCTGTTTAAGCATATGCGTAATAGAAGACCATCAGTAGAGGCTATTGAAACTAAACTTCAATCAGTAAGTCTATGTCCTTAGCAAACGCAATAATCGCTTCTAGTGGTTTTTTGTCACCAAGATCGTTTATGGTAATAGTCAAGAAATCACTGCTAAGAGTTATGAACGTGCAACCCCTAAAATCGCTATCAAGAACGGTTTGTTTTATGCGATATAGATAATCAAACGCGGTATCTATATTCCCCGTTTTATAAACCTTAAACAAAGAATCATTTTCAGTGCTCGTAGCACCTTTCTTCCAGCCAACGGGCAGATCATCCATATACTTAGTATGTCGCTAGAAAGATTTCCTTGCAAGTGAGTCTAGGTGTTGTTAAAAATTTTTGGAGGGCCTCTCCTTCGCTAAAGCTTCGGTGAGCAGGCCGGTGGGACTTGGTCACAGTCTCTCGCGACACCATTTTTATGTGCCGTTAATTCAAAAATCTAACTAAAAACTAAAATCCTCCATAGCTGACCCTAAAAGGGTCTGCGACGGAGGATGGAGGGACACTGTACTTCTTGTTGCAGCTAAGTATATCTAATTAACTATTACACTAAAAACAATTACCGCAGTTATTGTAATAGCAATACCTAACCACTGTTTTTTGGTTACTTTATCTTTATAAATAATTGATGATGTGATAATGAATAACGGTGCATATGATCCTGCGATAGGCGCTATTATCGCAGGGTTTGATTGCTCAAGCGCTATGTTGTATGCCAAAGGTGCTCCTCCGACAAATAGTGCAGATAAGGCAAGTAGTGCTGTCAAACCACAACTTACTTTTTTAATCTTATGCTCTCTTTTAATTATGCTGTATACAACTAGCATTACTGAACCAGCTAATATTGCAATGTAACTACTCCAATATGGTCCCAGCACTTCGACACTTTTTGAGATAAAAGTAAAATAAACCGCCCAAAGAACCACTGCTGCAAATGCATAAATTATACCGTTATCAATCTTATTATTTTTGTTAGGCAGTGAAGTTATTACGAGCCCTATTGTAATAATTGTAATCAATAAAATACCAAAAATACTTAGACTTGCACCTAAAAATATAATGCTAAGTAAGGTGACGAAAGCAGGTACGGTTGCGATAATAGCACCGCTAATCTGCGCCGAGCCTTTTTTTAATGCTGTATAAAACATCAGTGAGCCGGCATATAGTGTAGTGGACAATAGCGCAGTATATGCAATCACCCAAACATCAACAGCTAGTGGTTCGCTTATAATAAACAGCAGCAGCAATGGTATCAACAATATTGTTTGCCACGTAATTGTTTGTAGTGGAGTAATAGTTCGAGAAAGTTTAACGTTAGCCAAATTACCCGAGGCCCAGAAAATGTGAGCTATAATCGCAAGAATTATTGCAGAGTTCATTAAGTCTATAATATCAAAAACAGAGGCAAAACCCTCTGTTTAAGTATACACGGATTGGGCCTCTCCTTCACTGAAGCTTCGGTGAGCATGCCGGTAAGACTTGGTCACAAGTTCCGCCGGTGGATAACCTTAACAGGTAAACATAGTACATGGACTTATTTTAGCCCCACTTCACTAAAGTTTCGAGGGGCACACTTCAAGTTAATAAAAAGTGTGGCCGGCCTGATGGCCTGCCACACGTAGCCTTGGCGAAGTGTGGAGGGCCCGGTGGGACTTGAACCCACGACACCCTGCTTAAAAGGCAGGTGCTCTAACCAGACTGAGCTACGGGCCCGGAAGTAGACTTTCGTTCGCTTCAGTAAAACTGAAGCCTGTGCGCCAAGCGCACTAACGAAAGCTCACTTCCGGGCGGGCCCCTTCGCTAGTTTTGGCGCATAAAAAACCAAACACATGCTTGAAATTTAACTCCTTACATTATCGTTATTTTCCCTGATTTGTCAATCTGGGTTTCTGGTTTCGTCCTTAAAAATGCGCTATTGTATAAAGGAAACTAAACGAGGAAAACGGCATATGAAATTTTCTAACACTATTAAACTGGGCGTTTTGGCAGTGATCGTGGTCATTGCCAGCTTGCTTATCGGCTATATTGTTGGCATTGGGGAGGCCGACACCCTTCAGGATTCTGGCACCAAAGCAATCCTGGTAATCGGCGTTGTCACCCTGGCCTTTATTGCCGTTGGCGCAATTGCGGGAAATAAATCGGACAAAAACCAAGACTAGTGTTTTGAGCGTTTTTTCGGCTTATGACCGCTGTGTTTATTAAGCAGCCATAACGACAACAGCTGGAACGCCACTACTACGCCAATAATAAAGTCACTCGTGTCATAAAGCTGGGAACCGATCTCCGTGGAGGTGACTTCCGCTATAACCTGGCTTGGCAAAGTCGGCAGGGCGAAGGCCGCCAAAACCACTCCGGTGACCAAAAACGGCACCCACAAATAGAATAATTTGGCTTTATCGATGGTGCGTTTTAAAAACCAGGCGGTAAAAATTACCGGCAAGAGTATTACGACCGCCTCGGCATAGTGGGTCATCCATTCCCGGTTACTGAATGTTTTAACTACCAACTCCGCATCGTCACCGAAATAACGCCCCAAAAGTTCGCCCGCCATAACGCTAAAAAATAAGAAGGAAGAGTTTACGCGCCACAACAACCCCAGCACGAGCGGCAAACCGACGATGGATCCGAGAATAATATATCCGGTCATGACGCCATAATAGCAGACTATAATTCAAGCTTGAGCGGTTTTTGCAAATTTTGGGCTTGCCCACCGGCAATTTCCAACACGTAGTTTACCGGTTCTTCGGGACAAAATAACTCCGGATAGGTGTCCGGAGAAAGCGAATCGATTGATTTGACGACCCGTCGTTCTTCGTCAAGCCAAAAGATACCAATGGGGAACTCCACGTCTTTCATCCAGAAACAATGTTTGCCGGGGCGTTCGAACACGAATAACATCCCTTCGTCATTAGCCAGCGATTCATAATCGCCCAGACCTTTGGCTCGCGCCTTGTTGGTGTCGGCCACCGCGACCTGGAAGCGTTTGCCGCCGAACGTAATAAATTGGGTGCGCAGTTCGGACCGCGGGGCCTTACTGACCGATACGTAGGCGGAGACGCCCAAAATAACGACCGCGCAGAATGTTCCGAATACGAGTGCCGCTTTACGCGCCGACACGGTCTTTTTTACGCTTGCCCTTGGCATTTTGTTCCACGTAATCCAAAATTTTGCCCGCCACGTTACGACCGGTCACCTTTTCAATGCCGAATCCCGGGCTGGCGTTCACTTCCAATATGAGCGGACCGCGCCTGGAACGCATCATGTCCACACCGCAAATGGAAAGTCCCATGGCTTTTGCCGCCCGGGTCGCGGTTTTTCGTTCTTCATCAGTTAATTTAACAACCGTTCCTTCGCCACCTTGATGCAAGTTGGAGCGAAAATCATCATCCAGGCTTTGGCGCTTCATGCTGGCCACCACTTTACCGCCGACCACGAAAGCTCGCACGTCCTCGCCGGCCGACTCTTTTATGAATTCCTGCAGTAAAATGTTGGTGCCGTCATCATCCATGACGTAAAACGATTGCAGTACCGACTTGGTGGATTTCTTGGTTTCGGCCAGAACCACCCCGTTCCCATGCGTACCACGGGCTAATTTTATGACGACCGGCGTCCCGCCAAGGTCTTCAATCAAATCGTCCAGGCTGTCGGTGACGCCACGGGAAAACACGGTTTTGGGGATTCCAATACCGGCTCTTGATAACAACTGCAAACTACGCAGCTTGTCTCGTGAGCGTACCAGCGCGATGGAGCTGGTGGTGGTATACACCCCGCGCATTTCGAACTGGCGCACGATAGCGCTTCCGTACCTGGTGTAGGAAGACCCGATACGAGGAATAATCACGTCAACTTTGTTCAAGTCTTTTCCTTCGTGATTTACTACCGGGTTATTTTTTTCAATCGTGGCGAAACACTTGCTGTAATCCACGACCTCCACTTCATGGCCGCGATTCAACGCTTCTTCTTTTAAGCGCTTGGTGGAATAATTACCCGGTCCCTTGGAAAGAATTACTACTCGCATAACGTCACCTTACTGTCCGCCCTTGCTAACGTCAACTAAAAAACCGTATTCCGCCAAAAAACGCCTGCCTATCAGTACGTCCCGGGTCATTTCGGCCCTGTTGGCAAGCGTGAGGGTGATCGGCAGTGTTCGGCCGCCAATATTAATGCGCGTATTAATGAAAAACCGCTCTTGTTCTTCGCCGTTGCTGCTTTCGGCATCCGCTCCGGTGGTAAAATCATCGGTCTTCATCTCGATTTCCGGGTGATCGAATGGCGAAAAACGCAACTCTTCTTTGCCGTCTTCGTCGTCCGCCAGGTGTATCTCGGTACAATGCAAAGCGCCGGTATAAGCACCGGTGTCGATCTTGGCCTCAATTTCGCCAATGGCCTGAAATCCCGGAAAACTTACGATTTCGGTCGATCCCAGAATTTTCGTCTCGTCAACGAGAATGGTCTTCTTGCCCATAATAAATAAATTATACCACCACTATGTTATTTTTACAACCCCTGCGCCCCTTGGATCCGTAAAAAAACGAAAATAACTGCGGCTACCAACAGAACCAACAACGCGATGACCAAGGTAACGAACCCACTTCGGTCATTCGTAATCGGGGAGTAGTTTCTTTTTTTCATTTCCACCCTATTTTAGCAGTTATGAATATATGTTCACTTAAATTCTTGGAGCAGTTTCTTCTGTTTTTTGGTGAGTTTGGTCGGAGTATCCACCACGATGGTAACGATATGCGCTCCGCGCGTATCGCGGCGCATATGCGTCACGCCGTGACCACTCAGTTTAAAATCAGTTCCGCTTTGCGTGCCGGCGGGGACTTTCATGGTAACCGGCCCGTCCACGGTTTCTACTTCTATTTCCGTGCCGAGTGCCGCTTCAATCATGTCCACGTGTTCTTCGGATAAAATTAAATCCCCTTCGCGCGTGAATTTTTTGTGGGCTTTCACGCGTACGTTCACGTACAAATCGCCTTTCGGGCCGTTGGCGATGGCTTCGCCGTGTTCGCGCAGGCGAATGGTCGCGCCGTCGTCAATGCCGGCGGGAATTTTTAAGCCAATGGCTTGTTTTTTACGTTCCGTGCCACTGCCCTTGCAGTTACTACAGACTTTTTCCGGAATCTTGCCTTTTCCGTCACATTTGGGGCATACCGCGGCCTGTTGGATATTACCGAAAACAGTGCGCATCACTTTTACCACCTGTCCGCTTCCTTTGCACTGGTCGCACGTCTTCAGCTCATGTCCGGGTTCAGCGGTAGATCCGTTGCAGTGCGAGCATTGGTCATGCAAGTTCAGCTTGACGTCTATTTCCGTGCCGAACACCGCCTCTTCAAAGCTGATCTCCACGTCGGTTTCCACGTCCCGCCCCTTAGAGGAACGTTTTTGTGATCGGCCACCACCGAAAAAACTGTCGAAAATGTCGCCTAAGCCTAGATCGCCGAAATCAAAATTGACGTTTTGGCCTTGGCCGCCAAAACCACTGAATCCTTCGAACGGATTGCCACCACCGCCGCCGTTTCCGCCAACGCCGGCGTGGCCGAATTGGTCGTAACGCTGTCGTTTACCGGGGTCTTTTAAGACTTCGTAGGCTTCGCTGGCTTCTTTGAACTTGGCTTCGTCACCGCCTTCTTTGTCGGGGTGGTATTTTACCGCCTGTTTTCGATAAGCCTTTTTTAGCTCATCGGCGCTGGCGTCTTTGGAGACACCCAAGCACTCTCATAGTAGATCTTTTTTCGTCTCGTGGATCGTACCTCGTATTCGGAAGCAAGCCTGGATCGGTTTACGCATCTCTTCGAGATTCGCTCATAGAATCCGCTTGCCGCATACCAGATACATTTAGCCCTTACTAAATACTGGTCCTACCTCCCATTTTTTGCGAAAAGGTCGTCACCCAAATGCTTTTTTAGGCGGGCGCGGATGGATCCGGTGTGCCGCCCCATTTGCGCACTCAACTGCTTGACCGTCTTGCCTTCCGCCCACGCTTCTAGTAACGTTTTGTCTTCCAACTTTTTCCAGGGTTTATAGGCATTGGGGTATTCTTGGCGCATTTTTTCAATTTTTTCTTGCCAGCTTGCGCTCTTTTTCTTTGGTTTTTTGGCCTTTTTTGCTCGTTTTTTCTCGTACGCTTCTTCCAGGTGGGCGTGCCGTTCTTGGTGCGTTTTGGATCGTTTCCGCAAGTCTTCATCAATACGGTGAGCGGCTTCGTCCAGCTGTAGGGCTACTTTATTCAATCCGGCCAGGGTCAGCGTATCCAAGCTCTTCACGCGTGAAAGCGCCACGTAGCCCATGCCCGGCACAAAAGCGTTGCCCAGATCAATGTGGGCGGCATCCAGGGTCATGCCTTGGCTTTTATGAACGGTAATCGCCCAAGCTAATCTTAGGGGTAGCTGCGAAATACTCGCGATCTTTTTTTCACCGTCGCGCAGTTCCCAAGTGTCGGGTTCCACGGTTATTTTCCGGCCGTTTTTGGTTTCTACGATAGGGAGCTCGTCTTCGTCGTCCTCAAAACCCACAACCGTGCCGAGTGTGCCGTTCACGTACGTTTTGTTCTGGGAATTTTTTACGAACATCACGAACGCTCCTTGTTTTAGCCGCAGTGTTTCCGGAGCGAGACAGGATTTTTTCAGCGACTCTACGCCGCCTTTTCGTCCCGTGCTCGTCATTTCGTATTCGTGCACCTCGCCGTCCATGGCTTCCAGCCTGGATCGGTTCACGCTGTCCACGTTGATGTTTTTGGTGTAAAGCTCGGTGACCGGGTCGTCAAACGGAGTACGGGCCGTTTTTCGGGCCAGCAACGCTTCCGCATGGCGGCGGCGTAAATCATTTGCCCGCAATGCGGATAAAATTTCCAGGAGGGGGTCATCACGCTGCCTGTGTTGTTCGGAAAGATAGCACACCACGGGCTCCAAAGCATCCCAGGCCTCGGATTCCACCACGAATCCGCCGTGTTTTGCCTCGGACCTATTAACGGGAGGCAGTTGATAAAAATCCCCGGACAGTACCACTTGCAAGCCCCCGAAAGGCTCCTGGCTTTCCCGAATTTTTTGGCAGACTTGATCCACCATATCCAAACGAAAGTCATGCAGCATGGAGACTTCGTCAATGATTAACACGTCGGCTTTGTTGATTTGTTCCCGGCGAGATTTGCTCATGTCACGAACGGTTCGGGTTTGCAGCTCGTCAGCGATTCCGATACCCGCCCAGGAGTGAATGGTGTTGCCGCTTAAGTGCGTGGCCGCCAAACCGGTAGAAGCGGTTACCGCCACCGACTTGCCGTTATCACGCGCCTCCCGAATGAATTCACGCAATACGTGGGTTTTCCCCGACCCGGCCGGACCGGTTAAAAATACGGAGTATCCTCCGTCCAAAATTGCGAGTGCTTGGCGCTGCGTCATACCAAGTAGTATAGCGCTTACGCACCGCGGAATGTGAAAATTTAATTTAAATTAAATTTAAATTAAATTTTTAATAAGAAGTTATATAAATACGGTTACACGGCGCCTTAAGGCCGCTTATTAAAAGCAACTAATAAAACCCAAAGAAACAACCCACGCTACCTATGCGTAGCGCGGGTTGCTAGCGGTAGCCACTGAGGAGCTATTTTTTCTTGTCGCTTGCCCCGTCAGAACTCTCGGAATTCTTATCGGAGTCATCGTCGACGACTTCACCTTCTTGGGTGTCTTCCTCGCCGTTGGTTTTGGCGTTCTCTCCTTGCTCCGAATCAGCGGATGCCGATTCATAAAGTTTGGCACCGATAGGCATAATCTTATCGTTAAGCTCCTTGGCGGCCGCTTCCAACGCCTCTTTGTCGGCTTTGTCGTCAGCGACGACCTTCTTGGCCGCCTCAGCGGCTTCGTCGATAGTCTTTTGGTCTTCGTCGCTGAGCTTGTCTTTGCTATCACTTTTCAGCTTTTCGGCTTGGTACACGGCGCTGTCGAGCTGGTTGCGGGCTTCAATGGCTTCACGCTTTCTCTTGTCTTCTTCGGCGTGGGCTTCGGCGTCCTTGGCCATCTTTTCCACCTCATTCTTGTCCAAATTACCGCTGTTTTGAATGGTAATGGATTGTTCTTTGCCGGACCCCTTGTCCTTAGCCGAAACGTTCAAAATACCGTTGGCGTCAAGGTTAAAGGTGACTTCAATCTGCGGGACACCGCGCGGGGCAGGCGGAATACCGTCCAGCACGAACCGGCCGAGCGACTTGTTGTCGGCCACCATTTCGCGTTCTCCTTGCAGTACGTGAATTTCCACTTGGGACTGATTGTCCGCGGCCGTGGAGTAGATTTGGCTCTTACTGGTCGGGATGGTGGTGTTGCGTTCAATCAGCTTATTGGTAACACTGCCAAGCGTTTCGATACCCAAAGAAAGCGGTGTTACGTCCAGCAGCAGCACGTCTTTAACGTCACCCTGCAATACGCCCCCTTGAATGGCCGCGCCAATGGCCACGACCTCGTCCGGGTTAACCCCCTGCATGGGGTCTTTGCCAAAAATCTTCTTTACCTTTTCCTGTACGGCGGGCATGCGGGTCATACCACCGACCAACACCACCGCGTCAATGTCACTGGATTTTACGCCGGCGTCTTTGAGCGCCTTTTCGCACGGACCGGCGGTTTTATCAACCAGTTCTCCGACCAAACCTTCCAGTTTGGCACGGGTCAGTTTGTATTCGAAGTGTTTCGGGCCGTCGGCATCCGCGGTCAAGAACGGGAGGTTCACGTCAACTTCTTGTGCGGTGGACAGCTCAATCTTGGCTTTTTCGGCTTCATCGCGCAAACGCTGCATGGCCGCTTTGTCGTCGGAAATATCCAAGCCGTGTTCTTTTTTGAACTCGTCGGCAAAGTGGTTGACCAATACGCGGTCAAAGTCCGCACCACCTAAGTGAGTATCACCGTTGGTGCTTTTAACCTCGAACACGCCGTCACCGAGTTCCAGGATGGAGATATCGAAGGTACCGCCACCAAGGTCGAACACCGCGATTTTTTCATCGGCCTTTTCTTTGTCCAAACCGTATGCCAGCGCGGCGGCGGTCGGTTCGTTAATAATACGTTTTACTTCCAATCCGGCAATTTTACCGGCGTCTTTGGTGGCCTGGCGCTGCGAATCGTCAAAATAGGCCGGCACGGTGATTACCGCTTCGGTCACCTTGTCACCCAGGAAAGCCTCGGCATCGGCTTTTAGCTTACCAAGTATCATGGCGCTGATTTCTTCGGGGCTGTATTGTTTGTCGCCCATCTTTACCTTTACGCCCTGGCCGCTTTTGACAATGTCGTACCCCATAAGTTTTATGTCACGTTGCACTTCTTCGTCTTTAAAGTCGCGTCCGATAAGCCGTTTGACCTCATAAATGGTGTTCGTCGGGTTAGTTACCTGTTGGCGGCGCGCGACCTGCCCGACCAAGCGTTCGTTGTTTTTATTAAGCGCGACCACGCTCGGCGTAGTTCGGTTGCCCTCTTTATTGGCAATAATTTCCGCTTGGCCGGATTGCATGACGGCCATGGCCGAGTTAGTAGTACCTAAGTCAATTCCTATGATTTTACCCACTTTTATCCTCCAGATGTCCGCACCGCAATTTGTCTGCTTATTCGTGAGGACAAATAACCCCACAAATTGCTTCTGGCGCATCGCTGCGTCAAAGTTTACGCTTCTCGCTCAATGTATCAGTAATACATCTCGCTTCGAGGCGCACTTTTCCTTGCGCTGCATCCAGATGCAAACATCTGCGATGACATTAAGACTAATTTTTAATGATTATATTCCGTAAATTAGCACTGTTGTTTGGTGAGTGCTAGAACAATTGTAGCATATCTAAATTAGCAGTCTAGTGTCAAGAGTGCTAATAAATTTGGTTTATTAAACCAAATCCGAATTAACCGTGTGAACGGAATCGCAAGAAGTCGGATCCCTGAGTCTTTCGGTTGCGCATTTCCACAGCTTTCCCGAAATTTCTACGGGCAAATCATGGTTTTCCGTCATCCGCCTTACTTGCGGATGAAATTCATTACCCTTCTTGCGAAGAGTGGGATCATTTGCGGCCGCTGTCATCATTTTGCCTACGGCAATGTGAATATCCCTTGATTCAGCTTCGCCCACGTCCGTGCAATACTCTCCCATGGCACAGCCTTCGCACGGAGAGAAGGTTTCTTGGTTTATTCTCATTAAAAAGCGTTGCATTACTTTATTGGTTTCACCTTTACCATTGCGGGGCGAACCACCTGATCATGTAAACGATATCCGGATTGCAGTTCTTCACTAACGACCTCTTTATCTCCCTCGCCTTCTTCCATGCTGACGGCTTCGTGTAGCTCGGGGTTAAATTCTTGGCCTACCGTTTCAATCCGCGTTACGCCAATGGCTTTGAGCGTAGCTTCGAATTGCTTGACGATACCTTGCACGCCTTTAACATAGTCGCTGCCTTTCAGATCGTTTGGCGTATGTTTTAGGGCACGTTCAAAATTATCAATGATTGGCAATAACTGCTCGATGACCTTGGATTTATGATAATCGGCCATGCTTGATCGATCGGCTTCGGCGCGGCGGCGGACATTATCCGCGTCGGCCCGTTCCCGCTGCAGAGCTTCGGTCAGTTCCGCGACCTGTTGTTCTAGCTCTTCAACGCGTTGATCGCCTCGCTTTTTGCCTTTTTCCTTTTGCTTTTTACCGTCATTGCTCATACAAAGCTTCCTCCAAGGTTGTCCCAGCGTATTTTACCAAACTCATAACGTCACGATAACTTTGCCGGGTGGGGCCGAGCACCCCAATGTAGCTTCGATCGGAAAACGGGCTATGGAACCGGCTGATAATCAGGCTGCAGCCAGCGCTGCGACCAATGGGGTTTTCCCTTCCGATGTAGACACTTAGCGGCTTATTCGGCGCGGCTTCTCGTAACCACGGTTCCAGATTATCAAGTAAGTTCGCGACCTGTTGTACCTGCCCGCTATGCATAAATTCCGGCTGGCCGAATAAGTTGGAAAGTCCGCTAATGTAAAGCTGGTTGCCGATAGTCGCCAGTCCCAAATTGTGCGTAAGCTCCACGAGCGTATCCACCGCGTTGCGGATAGTGCGTTCCGGCATTCCGGCGCTTTCCACCCGTGCGGTCAGTGCGCGTTCGCCGCGAATATCGTGCGTTTCTTCTTTGGATTCGCCCAGCACGTTCACGTAGTGGCGATATCCTTTGTCGGTAGGAATGCGTCCCGCGCTGGTGTGCGGTTGCTTAATAAAGCCCCGTCGTTCCAGTTCGGCCATCTCCGAACGAACCGTCGCCGAAGAAACATTGAACACCTTGGCAAGCAAACTCGACCCCACGGGGCTGGCCACTTCGGCGTATTGCTCCACAATCGCCTTGAGAATGTTTGCTTGACGCTCTGTCATATTGCATTGCATTATAGCTTTCTGGCACTCAAAGATCAAGAGTGCCAGTATTGAAGATCCGTATTCGTTGTTTTATAATTCGACAATGGACAGAGAAAAACAAATATCCGCTATTAAAGATTGGCTGCAAAAAGGCTCGATTAATATTTTCGGGAAGCCTTTTGCCGGAAAGGATACGCACGCCAGGGAGCTTGCCTACGAGCTAGACGCTAGACTAATTGGCGGGGGAGATATTATGCGGGCTTCTACTGACCCGGAAATCAAAGAAGACATAGACGCCGGGAAACTGGCGCCCACGGAAAAATACCTCGGTATTATGATGCCCTACTTTGCCCAGGATAAATTCGCCGACTCCCCATTGGTGCTTAGTTCGGTCGGAAGGTGGAGCGGGGAGGAACGTGGCGTTTTGAAAGCCACGAAAGATGTCGGTCATCCCATAAAAGCCGTGCTAAATATCGTAATTGATGACGAAGAAATTGAACGGCGATGGCGAGCCTCGCGAGGTTCGGGTGATCGAGGCACCCGGGCCGATGATGACGCGCATCACAAACTTGAAGTACGGCTTCAGGAATACAATACAAAAACGGTGCCCGTACTTGAGACCTATCGACAAAAAAATCTGGTTATTGACATTAACGGGATGCAAGAAAAAGACCTGGTTGCCAAAGAAATCCTTAGTAAATTAGCTAATCTCGCTTAATCAAGACGGTAAACGCTTCGGTGGGAATGTCCACTTTACCGAACCGTTTCAGGCGTGATTTTCCTTTCTTTTGTTTGGCTAATACTTTTTTCTTTCGTGATACGTCACCGCCGTATAATCCGCTAGTCACATCCTTACGAAAGGCACTCAGGTTTTCCCGGGCAATGAATTTGCCGCCGATTGCCGCCTGCAGCGGTACCTGAAAGTTTTGGCGGGGAATGATGTCTTTGAGTTTTTTAACCGTTTCACGCCCCAAGCTTTGCGATTCGCTACAGTGCACCATCACGCTCAGCGCGTCGACCATTTTTCCGGCCACGTAAAAATCCACCCGTACCAAATCCTCCGCGTGGTATTTGCCGAGTTCGTAATTGAAAGAGCCGAATCCGCTGGTGACACTTTTTAGCTGGTCATAAAAATCAGTGAGCAGGTTAGCCAGCGGCGCGTCAAAACTAACCAACGCGAGTTCCGCGTCCACGAAACTGACGTTATTTTGCACGCCACGCTTACTGGTAATCAGTTGGATGACCGCCCCGACGTACTCTTTTGGTACGACAATTTCACCCTTAATCCACGGCTCGCGAATTTCGGCAATGGTAGCCGGATCGGGAAGTTCGGTCGCACTGCGAATCGTGGTTTCGTCGCCATTTACCGTAGTGATTTCATAGTCGGTTGACGGGTTAGTGACCACTACTTCCAGCCCGTACTCGCGCTCCAGGCGCTCCCGCACGATATCCATATGCAAAAGTCCCAAAAATCCCACGCGCACGCCAAAGCCGAGCACCGGGGAGTTTTCCGGGGAAAACTGCAGCGCCGAATCACTCATGCTCAGTTTTTCAATGGCGTCTTTGAGTGCCTGGTAGTTATCGTTGGTATCGGGAAAAATCCCGGCGTAGACGAACGGTTTCACGTCTTTGTACCCGGGTAACGCATGTGTCGCGGGGTGTTTTTTAAGCGTTATGGTGTCTCCCACTTTGGCTTCGCGCGTACTGCGTAAATTAGTCACGATATAGCCGATCTCCCCGCTTTCCAGCGCGTTGGCCGGCTTCATGTCCGGACTCAAAGATCCGACCTCCAGGGCAATTCCATCGGCCCCGGTCGCTTTCATTAAAACTTCGTCATTTTTGCGAATTCTCCCGTCCACGATGCGGACATATAGCACCACGCCGCGGTAATCATCGTAATAGCTGTCAAAAATAAGTGCCCGCGTTTCGGACGGATGATCGCTTTTGGGCGGCGGCACGTCGCTCACGATACGATCAAGCACCCGCTGGATTCCTTGCCCGTTTTTGGCGGAAATATGCATGATTTCCGAGGGCTCGCATCCTAGCAAGCTGACTACTTCCGCCCCGACGCGATCCACGTCCGCGGCCGGAAGATCAATTTTGTTAAGTACGGGGATGATTTTAAGATCGGCTTCCATTGCCAAATAAACGTTGGCCAAGGTTTGGGCCTGAACGCCTTGCGAGGCATCAATTACCAAAATGGCGCCTTCGCAGGCCTGTAGGCTACGGGAAACTTCGTAACTGAAATCCACGTGTCCCGGGGTGTCAATCAAATTCAGCTCAAAATCAGCTTGATCAAATTCTGAACGTTTAGACGTTTCTGGTTTCGTATTTGTTTCAATTTTCGTGCTTCGGATTTCGTGCTTCGGATTATACACCATTCTCACTGGTGCCAACTTGATAGTAATTCCCTTTTCGCGCTCCAAGTCCATTTTGTCCAGCAGCTGTTCTTTCATGGCCCGTTTTTCCACGGTTTGGGTAAGTTCCAAAAGACGGTCGGCCAGCGTGGATTTACCGTGATCGATGTGCGCGATAATACAAAAATTACGAATCATTGATTGATCGGTCATTCTTTTCATGAGCTACCAGTGTAGCACCTCTGTTAGCAAGTTACCAGTTAGACGTCCACCCGGATCGGCTTCATGATAATATTGTATGCCTTGTTAATAACAAGGTGGGCTTCACTCAAATCGAAAATCCGCGAAACCACTAAGTGGGTCAGCATGGTGACGGAGCTTATTAAGGCCAGTTTGCCGCCCAGGGTTACAAAGCCCCTATCGCTCGCGTTCAAAGGCAAAATCGAAAGCATGATAAAAGTCGCGACGAGCGTAAATCCGGTCACCGATATAATTTTAAATACGCTGGCCACGAATGAGGGCTGGAACATTTTACGATCCCGATACAACATAATGCCGGATAGTATCACTACTTCGCTGGTGGCCACGATTGATTGGGCGATCGCCAAACCGGCAATACCGTAGGCTTCCGGACGGGAAAGCGTAAACGCCAGGAAAATGTTGAACCCAATGGCGAATATGGAAACGAACAACGGGGTTTTGGTGTCTTTATAGGCGTAAAAGTAGCGCGAAATCATGGCATAAATAATCCTGAAGAAAATGGCCACTACCAGGAACCCGAAAATCAAGGCCACTTGGGGAGCAACGTCACCGAAAATCAAACGCGCCAGATAGGCGCGCGCAAAGTAACACACCACGATCACCGGCATGGTCACCCAAATAATCGTGCGCAATACTTCCAGAAAATCCTTTCTGAACAAATCCGGCCGGTTCTGCGATAAGCGTTCGGTAAAGCGGGGAAACGCCGCGATGGCAATGGAGTTCCCCAGTAAAATAATCGGTACGTGCATAAGTGTTAGCGCGAAACTGTAAGAACTCACCGCTCCGATTCCCAGCGTTTGCGCCCGGTTGATTTCCACGACGTTATTTACTTGGTCAATGCCTTGGTCCAACGAACGGGGCGGAAGATTTTTCAACACCTCACGGAACTGCTTTTTACGCCACAGAATAACCGGCTTGTAGCGGAATCCGAGCCCGTACAACCCGATAAGCGAAATACTCAGCTGCAATAATCCGCCGATCAGCGCGCCGACGCCAAGGCCCACGATGCCGATAGTGTCCCGGAACAGATAAATACTCATGATGATCACCGCGTTGTACGTAAGCGGCGCGATGGCGTAAAAGAAAAACCTGCCGAAGGTTTGCTGCACGGCGGTTAATAAACCGGAAACCGTGAAAAGCAAAGGGTTGAGCGACAGCAGGCGCATAATCATAACGGCTTCTTGGAAGTGGTCGGGCGGAAGGTTCGGCGCGATCAATCCCATGAGCGGTTCGGCGAATATCAAAATAATCACCGCCACGAAGCCCATGACGATGGTCAGTAAATTCAACAAGCTGGAGGCGAGATCCCAGGCTCCTTTTTTGTCCGAAGACTCGATTTTGTCGGACAAAAACGGAATAAAAGCCACGCCGAGCGCGCCGGCGGCAATGGTGTAAAAGAAAAAGTCGGGAATAACGAAAGCCGCGAATAACGCGTCCGAGCTTCCCGGGTCAACCACGGTAAAGTTGGTGCTAATTAAGCGATTTCGTAAAAAGCCTAGTATTTGGCCGGACAGCGCCATAACGATAAGCAGCGTCGCGGCACTGCCGAGCGAAACTTTTTTTCTGGTGCGCCGCATGAAACGATTTTTCATACGCCACGACTCCTAAACGCCAACGTCCACGACCGGCTCGTGAGAAAAGTTATTTCAAAACGGGGTAGTTTTACGGTTATGCTCAACATTTACGTCCAGTATAAAGCGAAGTGCGCCCTGGTGCGAGCCAAAATTCAAATTTTTTAGTAGAGCGCGGCGTCTTTGGGCATCGTGGAACCTTCCAGAATTTCGATGACCTCTTTTTCTTGCAGCGTTTCTTTGGCCAGCAAACGATTTTTAAGAGTTTCCAGCTTGTTCATGTTGGCCTTGAGTACGCTGCGTGCCCTTTTGGCGGCTTCGGTGATAAGATCTTCGACTTCGTCGTCAATGATCTTGGCGGTTTCGTCGGAGTACTGCTTTTCCTGCACCATGCGCTCCAGCATCATGCCCTTTTCAATGTGGAACACCTGATCGCGCAATTTCGTTCCCATACCCTGGTTAATGATCATATCCCGGGCCAGATCCGCCGCCATTTGTAGGTCGTTCCCCGCGCCGGTGGTTACCCGGTCTTTGCCGTATTTAATTTCCTCGGCAATGCGTCCGCCCAGCGCCCGGGCCAATACGTCTTTGTATTCAATGATACTGTGGTAGTTTTTATCTTCCTGTGGGATAGACCATGTAACACCTCCGGTACCACCGCGCGGGATAATGGTTACTTTGTGAATCGGGTCGCTATCGGGGAGCACGTGCCCGACGATCGCGTGCCCGGCTTCGTGATAGGCGGTCAACTCTTTTTCTTTGTCGCTCATGATCTTGCTTTTACGCTCCGGACCGATAGCCACGCGTTCGAAAGCTTCGGTCACGTGATCGTCATTGATCGTTTTCTTGTTGTGCCGGGCGGCCACGATCGCGGCCTCGTTAGCGATATTGGCCAAATCGGCACCGGAAGATCCGGCGGTCTTGGCCGCCAAAGCGTCAATATTAACTTTACTGTCCATTGGTTTTTCGTCGAAGTGAAGCCGCAAAATTTCCTCGCGGGCTTTTCGATCCGGCAAGTTGATACTTACGCGGCGGTCAAAACGACCCGGTCGCAAAAGCGCGGGGTCGAGCACGTCGGAGCGGTTGGTCGCCGCCAAAACGATTACGTTCGTGCCTTGTTCAAAGCCGTCCATTTCTACCAAAATTTGGTTAAGCGTTTGTTCGCGCTCATCGTGGCCACCGCCCATACCGGATCCCCGGCGACGTCCGACGGCGTCAATTTCGTCAATGAAAATAATGCATGGGGCATTCTTTTTGGCTTTTGCGAATAAATCGCGAACTCTCGAGGCACCCACGCCAACGAACATCTCCACGAACTCCGAACCGGATATGCTAAAGAACGGTACGTTGGCTTCCCCGGCTACCGCGCGGGCCAACATGGTTTTACCGGTTCCCGGCGCGCCGACCAACATAACGCCTTTGGGGATTTTCGCTCCGACGGCTTCGAACTTCTTCGGATGTTTTAGAAAGTCGACGACCTCTTTAAGATCCTGCTTGGATTCTTGGTTTCCGGCAATGTCCTTAAAGTAGACTTTTTGCTTTTCATTTCCGTAAAGCCGGGCTTTGCTTTTGCCGAAACTCAAAGCCTGGTTACCCTGACCTTGGGCGCTGCGCAGCATGAAGAACAAAATGAATCCTATAACCAGAACCGGCAACAGGCTAATACCGATATCTACCCACGTGGAGTTACCGGAAGTGTCCTCTTGCGGAGCGACCACCAATCCTTCCACGTTTTTTTCCAATCCTTGGTCGTAAATACTCGAACCGGATTCTTTATAACTTACTTGCGTTGGCTCTTCTTGGCCTTCGGGGGTTATTTCTACTTTGTCGCCGGTAATCGCAAGCCGGCTGATCTCGCCTTCATTGGCCCGATCAACGACTTGGGAAAGGGGCACTTCTTCCAGATCCTTGGGTTGCCCTTGCGCGGCAAAAATAATTAAACCGAACAGAACGAGTAGCGCTATGAAAATAACGTTCTTGGTGTTTTTTCGTTTATTATCCGGTCCGCCCGGATTCTTCTGAAATGACTTTTTATCCATGAAGCACAATTATACTGATCAAGTGCCACTTTTACCAGTCGGGAAATCCACGAATAGCTAATGGGCGCCGGCGAGCGTCCTTTATTTTTCGCGCTCGGTCCGCAGGACAACGGTCTTTTGCTTGGCGATAAGCGAATGTGTTTTATCCAGGTGGTGCCGCGTATGCGGCTTTCCGACTTTACAAAAAATAACCGCCCGCTCAATTTTTTGCCGGGACGGCGAAATTGAATGTTCGCGCAGAAAAGCCGCGAGCACCTCGCGTGCGACCCGGTGTGGCAATCCGATGAACCAACTCCTTACAATGTGTTCGGGATTTTGCGATACGTTCTTAACTTCTTGATCGATTTCGTGGTTTTGTGCCAGCATTTTTTGATAAATCCCAATCCATTTTTGCCGATCTTCACTTGTCATGTTTTCTTGGATGATGTTTCGCAATCTATTGCGTAGTATCGTCGTGTCCCGGTTAGTTTCGTCCTCCCGCCACGTAAGCCCCCGGGCGTGAGCGTACGTTTTAATGTCGGCTTTTGGGTATGCGAGCAACGGGCGGTAAATGTGCTCGGTGCTTTTTAGTGAACTCAGGCCTTTGCGGTCGGTGCCCCGCAGTAAATTGATCATCATGGTTTCAATAACGTCATCCTGGTGGTGGGCGGTAATGATCGCCGTGGCGTCATGTTCTTTTTTTACGGATCGCAAAAACTTATACCGGCCTTTCCGAGCTCGTTCTTCGCTGGCGTTTTTGCCGAGGTCGGCGCGATCATACACGAACTTCAACCCGTACTTTTCGGCCAGTTTTTGTGCGAATTCGCGATCTTCCGCCGAATTTTGCCGAATACCGTGATCAAAATGCGCCACAATGAACTGGAAGTCAGAAGATGGTAGGTGGTAGGTGGTAAGCAACAAATCTAGCAACACCACCGAATCCACGCCGCCGGACACGGCAACGATGTATTTCCCGGGCTCAACGTTAATTTTCATCCCGTATAATAGTAACGTATCATGAAAAAAATTTACTTTTGTCGGCACGGCTTGAGCCGGATGAACAAGTCCGGTCATATCGCCGGAACCACCGATACGCCGCTTATTGAAGAAGGGCGCGACCAAGCGGTTAAAGCGGGACGACAAGCCAAAGAGCTCGGTATTGACACGATTGCCACTTCCCCGCTTTCACGGGCCAAAGAAACCGCGGAAATAATCGCCAAAGAGATCGGCTACCCGATCAATCAAATCCATGTAAGCAAACTGCTACTGGAACGCGATTTCGGCGAAGCGGAAGGCCATCCATACGCTCCGGACTTAAACCTGGACGGATTTTCGGATATCGAAACCGTGGATTCGTTAATTGAGCGCGCCCATCTTTCGTTGAAGTGGTTGGAAACATTACCCGGAGAAACCGTATTGATTGTTGGTCACGGTTCTTATGGACGGGCGCTTCGTAGCATACTCATCAAAGAAAAACCTTTTAGTTACCGGGAAAAGATCCAAAACAGTGAAATTTTACTGTGGTACGCCGCTAACTAGCTGTTTCTAAACGCCGGGTAAAGTTGCGTGTCCGGGAAGCCGAGCTTGGGAACTTGTTGCTTCATACGTTTCATGTCTTTTAATTTTTTGGGAGTAGCGGCGTCCTTTAGCTCCGCTTCCAATTCTTGGCGTTTTTCGCAGAAGCCTTTTATTGCTTTCCGCTTCCTGGCAACTTGTTGATCGAACACCTCGGAATTTAGCAGCGAGGCTATGAAGTCGATGCTTTCGAGGACTCCTTCTTTTTCCATGCGAGCCCAATAGGCATCCGATTTGATTCGGCCGGGAGTTCCGCCGGCATTGTCCAAATGTTTGATGAACCCTTCGGCGCCATGAGCATCAAGCACCGTAATGGTGCTCGTAAAGTTTCTATCCCCGAACATAACGCCCCTGCCGACACTTGCTGTCTGCCAAATAACCTCCTCGTCGCTGACATCGTGTTTCAAGGTTATCGTTTTCCCGGCATCGGGTTTTTCTTGGTCGCTGATATCGAACAGATCGCCTTCGTGGTTTAAAACGAATTGTCCGCACATGACCGCGCTTTGTTCGTCTTTCCCGAACGTGAGCAGGTCGATTTTTTCGGCTTCAAAAGTTTGTACCGCTTCTATCCCGCTCCGGGTTTCTTGACCGATAACACTCATAACTCTCTCCTTTTTACTAAAAAAGCGACCCCGCCGGGCCGCTTTACTTACATTATTGTTTTGTTGATTTTCATCCTAAGTCTCGATTATAGCACAAACTCAAGACGCCCCTGTACATACCACCTGTTTTCTGCTATATTTTACCTCTGTAACAACAGCATGGCAGGGTAGCTCAGCCGGAACGGGGCATTTCAAGAATTTTGTACCTTTTCGTGGCGGTGTAGCTCAGTTGGTTAGAGCACAGGACTCATAAGCCTGGGGTCACTGGTTCAAATCCAGTCACCGCTACCAAAAGATACAAAATGAGGACTCACATATAAAAGACGTACGCAAAAAACCCTTTCTTCAGTTTCGGGTACATTGCAAATATAGTTTTATAAGCCTACGTTCGTTCGATCTCTAACCTTGTTACTGGTTAATAAAGTCTCACGCCATCGTATGCGATTTTTTGCTCAACTATAAAATTTTGACTATAATTTTCCCATGGAAACAATCGGGGATCAGGGAGAACGCGAACCGCAACTCGCGCGGCCATGCACTCCGGTACTGCAATTTGGCTCTCAAAGCGAGCAAGCCATCGCTAGCATGAACGAAGAACTCGGTGCTGAAGCTCCGCTGCTTGCACATGACACGCCCGCGGCAGTTTTAGCTGAACACGATTTTGTGTTTGCGACTGGCGGTTCTGATAGCGTTTACGAGGAAGGTTCGCCGCATCTTGACGCAAAAATTTTCGATTCTGATTACCCCGCGAGAATGATCGGTATTTGCTATGCGGCGCAAGACATGGTTTATCAACAAGGTGGAACGATCGTAAACGCCAAGGACACTTCGGGCGAGGGACGATACGGGCCGGTTGAGATCACGGTAACAGAGGCAGGCGAAAAACTCGGGTTGGAAGAATTCTCGGGCGCTAAAATGATTCATAGTAACGGTGACTTCATTAGCCCCCATGGGTTGCCGGAAGGTTTTGAAATACTAGCCACTACCGGCGATGGCGATAACCAACACGTCGCAATGTTCCGCGACCCGCAGGAAAATATTGGCATACAGTTCCATCCTGAGCTAAGCGATGTAGTTGGATATGGACTGGTCAGGAAGCTACTTGGCGACGTGTATGAGCTCGACCTACGACCCGAAGCAATTGACCAATTTGAAAAAATGGTAGCCGAAGTTAATGAACAGGCGCGCGGCAAAGATGTACTCCTTGGCTTTAGTGGCGGCATAGACTCCAACGCCATTGCCGAAGTCCTCGTAGCCAGTGACGTACCAGCGGAAAATCTTCACATTATTCATATAGATATGGGGATTAACCGTACCGAGAACGGTATTACAGAATCTGACATTTTGCTTCAACGATTTACCGAGCGCACCGGGCTGAAGCCCGATTACATTAAAATACCCCTGGAGAAAGTATGCTACGAACCGGTTGAACTTTTCGACGAAGACGGCCAATCACTCGGAACCTACACGCTCGCGGAGCAAGTGGACGCCGAGATGAAACGAAAAGTTTTTTCGCAACTTTACGGAAACGCCTTTTCAGCGCACATCGAAAAACTTGGGCTTGATCCCGAAAATACCTTAATCGCTCAAGGCACACTTTATCCTGATGTTATTGAAAGTATCGGTAAAGGTCGCGTCAAGACGCACCACAACCTGGGTCCGTTTTTCGTTAAGCTGGAACGCGAAGGTAAAATTCTTAATCCGGCGCGCAAACTTTTCAAAACCGATATGCGCCAAATCGGCGAAAAAAGAGGATTTTCCGAAGCCGAACATCAACGCCAACCTTTTCCGGGACCGGGGCTCGTCACACGAATAATCGGTTACGACGGCACACCCGTTTTGCCACCGGACGCCGAGATGCAACTTGAGAGACTTCAAGAACTGATTGATAGTGATGATTTCGCCGTAGCAACGGCAGATTTCCGAACCGTCGGGCAACAAGGCGATGGCCGATCTTACGCGCACCCGGTTTTACTCACTAGCCATGAGGAGCCAAATGATGAAGCCTGGGAGCAAATAGAAAATATCACACAAATAGTGGGCAAGAACTTCCGCGACGTATTTAACCGTGTACTGTTCGTGACCGGTGTGCGGGTCGAGGGAGTAGTGACGCCGCAAAATATGACGAAAACCAGCGTCACCCCGGAAACCGTCTCGCAACTACAACGGATAGATGATAAGGCCAATCAAATTTTTAAACGTCATGGAGCACTAACCCTGGACGTCACCGCGCAAATCCCTATCGGCCTATTGCCTACGGCGCTCGACAGTCCCGGAGCTCGAAGTGCGTTCGTAAGACCGTTTACTACCTCACCAAAGGCAGCATTCTTGCAAGGAGCCGCCGTGTTACCAAGTGACCGCTCGGAAATTAATGCTTCCTGGCAAGAACTTGTCCCCGAATTACTAAAAATGCGTGGCATTGCCCGTATTGCCATTGATGCCACCCATAAACCGTTCGGCTCCACTGAAGGCGAATAAAAACATCTTCATTGTTTATTTGGTAAGTAATGAAATCTAAAAAACCCGGGCGTCCCCGGGTTTTTTATTAAGACTTTTTGTCTTTTACTTTTACAATCGACTGATCATTTTATCGATTTTGCGCATGTCTTGATTTTTCGTTGGCACGAATTCAAACGCTAATTTAAGCGGCATATGAGGCTTCCCTTTCTTGTTTTTGTTCCTCAATGAGGGCGTTTATTTTGTACTGTTTGTTTTGCTAGCAACACCTACGATTATACATAATTTTTACTTTTTGTCAATTACTTTTTACTAATGGTTTTGCTTTTTACGGTAGTTGGTCAGCTCCATCCGGGACGGATCAATCCTGATAATCACCAGGTCTTGCTGGTGCATGGACACGTTCTGCGTAAAGCGTTCGTACTGCGCGGTTTTATGTTTATACAGTTCGTTGGTGACCTCCATAATCTTGTTATGGTTTTGCTCGATACTGGCGTGGCCTTCCAGCCGGGCGGTCATCTCCGTTTCCAGCTCAAACACCGTGAGTGAAACCTGCGGATTACTTACGACATTTTGTACTTTACGGCTGTCCGGCGTGGTGGCCAGGTAAATGTAGCCATTTTCATCCACCATGTACTGCACGACAGATCCGTGCGGCCGGCGATGATTCACGGTGGAAAGAATCCCTACGTGATGCGCGTTAATGAACGACGCGGCGTTTTCACTGTGGGCGGCCGTTTGTTGGCCCGGTTGATCTTGCTCTTGCTCCGCGTGCGTAAATTCCCCGCTCTGGTGATCGTAACGCCCGGGGTGGATGCGGCGCTGTTCAATAAATTTAACAAAGTTGCGGGCACAGTCTTCGTTGACATAGCGCAAACGGTAGTCGTTGCGCCTGGTGTGCAAAATCACCGTACAAAACGGGCCGCCGGTATGGATTTTTACGCCGGAAACGATATCGTACGTCAGTTCGTCGGTGGTTTGAAAAAACGGCTTTTTGTCTATGAATAAAATTCGGCGATCGGTCGCAATCAACACGGCGGAGCCGCCCACTATTCCCCAGCCATACACCGCGCCACCTATCCGCTCGTCCAGCTGCACGACTTCGGGGACGTAACGAGTGCTCAGTTTTAAAAACCCGTATGGCGTTACACCGGCTGCTTTTAATTCGCGACGTACACGGGCAACATGTTTCTTGGATGCCATTCGCCCTCCGACTTTATTATACCTTAATTGTCACTTGACCACCGGCGCCTCATCTGTTACGTTATAGACTGCTTTTGTAGAATTATCTACAAGCCGATAACGCGGGGTAGAGCAGCGGCAGCTCGTGTGGCTCATAACCACAAGGTCGGAGGTTCGAGTCCTCCCCCCGCTACCAAGAAGAAAAGCTCAGGTTCAATCCTGGGCTTTTGTTCTTTTTACGGAGGGAGGACGAGAAGCAAGGTCCGCCAAAGTTTCCACTTTTCAGTAGTCTGCAATCAGATTACTGTAAGGTGTGAAACGGCGGCGGAAGTCTTCCCCCGCAAACTGCCATAAATTAACACATCTAAATACAATCTCTTAATCCAGCTACACTTTATGTAACAGATGATAGTATACTTACAGTGAGTATAGAAAAGCGTAGCTGTAAGACTACACACTATCTTATTTAGGAGGTACAGGTGAAGAGTCATAAAAAAACCAGAGACAGACTGCATGGAATAAACTCTTTGTCGTGTCTTCTAGCAACGATTATACTCTTGGGGTTTTTTGTTTATTATCTTCGTCAAACAGATGGGGGCTGGACATTATTTGCAGCGAGTTTTATTTCTGTATGGTGGTACTACATTTATCAGCAGGGAAAGGACAATGAATTGTCGGATAGGCAGGAAGAATTATACCACGATAATAGCTTAGATGATTGATGATTTTGTGTGAGCACTAAGTACATAAACAGAAGAACTAAAGAGGAAGGCGGGGGGTACATCGGCAAGCGCGCTCACGAAAGTGAGGAGGAAATAAAAAAACTAGTACTTAAAAGAAAACTCTAAAAGCTATTTCTCGTCGCTCTTCCGGTTAAGATAATTGCTCTGATGGTAGGTGTAAGATTCATCGAAAGTTTTAATCCCAATTTTTTGCATAAGACTGAACTTGTCGCTAGGTTTTTTTAGCTGTAGTCCATATTTGTCTATAGTCCTTTTGAATGCTTCAGTCAGCTTTCTATTAAGAGGTTCATAGATATGTTTTTTATTATAGTTTGTAAACCTATAGGTTGAGCCCCAAGTATTAACTTTTCTATTAATTGCATGAAGGTCATCAAGAAACGTAGCTTCCCCAGGAAAGGATTCCATTACATCATTCATTCTGTTGATGGCTTTGGGGGATGGATAAATTTTGCTTCCGATAAATCTTAGCCCAATGAAATTAAAACCTTTTGTAAAGTGAGTGACCTCACTATACTTATCCGGCTTAGCCTTCCGCCGTATCGATACATAAAGATCGTGCATTTCAAGCTCAAGTTTACTTAGTGTGTCTACGGCCAATTTGTAGGCGTCGATTGCAATGTCCTTCGATTCACACAGAACAATAAAGTCATCCGCATACCTTACTAAATTAAACTCATTATCTAACATCGCTTTATCAAGTGAACTTAGATATACGTTTGAAAAAAGAGGTGAAAGTATACTGCCCTGAGGTATGCCGCTCAATTCATCCGGGAAATACCTTTCCCATTTATTGGCTTCAATAAGATCTTTCTTGTTTCCAAGCTCTGAAGAAATAGCATCTTTAATTAAGTCATTTATGGAATCATCGGGCAAGGTCGGGAAGATCATCTCTTCAAGAAGTTTATCTCTATTAACTTCATCAAAAAAGCTTTTAATGTCTGCCTCAAGTACAAAACGCTGATTAGCCGAGTAAAACTCTCTTATCTTTTCAACTGCATCAGAAATTCCACGCTTTTCAAGATATGCATAACTTGCAGGGTTTTTTAGTTCATACTTCTTTTGGAGTTTCGACTGAATTGTAAGTTGAATCGATTTCTGAACCAGCCGATCACTCACTGTAGATATTTTTATTAAACGAGTTTTGTTACCAGCCCTTGGAATAACAACACCTTTCAAGGGCTCGAATTTATAAGTACCAGACCTTAACTGTTTTCTTATTCTTCTTGAATGTTCATCAAAATTTCCACCGAATTCAGCTATCGTCAGTCTGTCTAGACCTCTTGAAGTAGGGTTTTTCGATAACTTTCTCCAGGCTTTTTTCATTTGCGCTGGGGTCGAAATTTTTTCAATTAATTTCATATGATGCCAAATAGTCTCTCGGCGAATCAACTTCGGGTCCGCTATATTAACAAAGGCGTTGGTGGACTACAACTAAGGTTAAAGGTTAGTACAAACAGTAAGGCTAATGCCTTTATGTTCGCTACCAGCATCTTAGCGTAACTCAACGCTACCTCAATTGGCGCAGTAATGAAACTGCTTACCGGCTGGTGCATTAAGCAAGAGCCGATGCCATTGATGACATAGTTTCCACTTATGTCAATCTGCATATTTAGGTTGGTATTTTCTAGGTTTACTCGCTTTCGCAAGAGTACCAGTGCGCAACCACTGCAGGAGCATTGAGATTGTTGTGAAATTATCATCATAAATGAAGTTTCGCCCTGTTCTTTTCCATCGCTTTTAAACATTTGTAATCCGTTAACCCAAGAGATTTGAGTTGTACCGTTAACGGTGCCTCCAAGCGGGAGTGGACTACAACTAAGGTTAAAGGTTAGTACAAACAGTAAGGTTAATGCCTTTATGTTCGCTACCAGCATCTTAGCGTAGGTCAGCGCCACCTCAATTGGCGCAGTAATGAAACTGCTTACCGGCTGGTGCATTAAGCAAGAGCCGATGCCATTGATGACTATTATATTATACCATAATACCAACCTGAGGACAGTTAATCAGTAGTTTTTGAGACTCCATTTTTAGGTGTCTCATTTGTCTCATTAACCCCTGTTAGGGGTTCCAGACCTGTCTGCTCTACCAAGATAAAAGACCCAGTCGAAAGATTGGGTCTTTTATCTTGCTGGTGAGTCCTCGAACCGCCGACCCGCACAGCTTTGCTGGGCGTAGGTCGGTGGGGCGAATTCTGTCAAATCTACAGATTTGTACATAGAACCGCGACTAATCAGACAAACAGCTCTTTATTTCTTCGTTAATAGCGTCCAATACTCCACTATTAACTAAATTCTTCTGGTTTCGATCATAGTGATGAGCAAATTCCGGGTCGCTATATGTTTTACCTTTAAATTCTATCTCTGTTGAATATCGAGGTCTCACATGCCAGTGTATATGGGGCTGAGAAGGCTGTGTTTGATAGGCATTATTCATTAAGCAGGTCCAATTGAACATCTCAGCATTAAAGGCCTTGCGGACGCCAGCTTCGTACTTTTTAAGCACTTTAGAGAATTCTAGCCACTCTTCTTCGCTCAAATCCTTCAGGTCGCCTTTGTGCTCTTTGAGCGTTATATATGCCCTACCGAGATATCCTTGGTCAAACGCAAGAGTCGCCACCCATTTATCGGTTTCAAAAATAGGATTGTTCTGCGGTAAAACTTTGCATACTTCACAGTTATCAAACATACCCTGATTATGCCATCAGAGGTCGTGAGAATCCAGTCGCGTCTACCAAGCATAAAGATATAACCCCTAAATCAGGGGTCATTATTATTTTTCTGATATGATACATACATGAAAAACGCAATTATTCTGCACGGTCAACCCGGCAAAGAAGAATACTACGACCCAGAACGCCCAAGCATGAGTAATGCTCACTGGATTGCGTGGCTGCAAGCACAGTTGTTAAAGAATGATATTGCTGCTGCAACCCCAGAAGTCCCGAATGCATTCCACCCAGATTGGGATTTATGGAAACAGGAAGTTGAACGTTTTGATATTAACTCAAACACAATTATTGTTGGTCATAGTCGTGGTGGAGAATTTTGGTTGCGATATCTAAGCGATAATAAAGATATCACTGTAGGTAAAGTTGTCTTGGTTGCCCCATCACTGGGATGGCACTACAGCGATGACCATTATTTCGGGGATTTTATAATTGATCCGGGGCTCGCCAAGCGTACGAATGGCATAACCATTTTTCACTCGGATAACGATGGAGAGGGGATACAAAAGTCCGTCAAAGAAATTCGAGATAGCATTGAAAATATAAAATACCGAGAGTTTCATCTTGGGCATTTTACTTTTAGGAGCATGGGAACAGACGAGTTTCCTGAGTTATTAGATGAAGTGTTAAATTCATAACTTTAATTCGCCAATCCCAAAAAACAAGCCAATCACCATATTTTTACGCACACCACCAATCAAACCTCCCTGCCTTCCGGCGGAAGAACCATGACCTCCGAGAAAAGGCCATTTTTATTTACTAGGCAGCTTTGTCGACTAAATCTGTAGCGATTTCAAGTGCTGCGACTGGTGATTCCGCGTTAGTTATAGCTCTCCCTATAACAACAAAATCTGCACCTTCACCGATAGCAACATCAGGTGTATATAGTCTTTTTTGTCCTGCGGTGTCCGCAGTGTCTGGAAGTTTTATTCCGGGAATAACTCTCAAGAGACCGTCTAGCTGTTTGTACTCGTAGCCTTTTATTAACTCTTCTCCTGATGAAACTAGTCCCTGTAAGCCAGCCTCCTGTGCGCGGTGGGCGAAGTCAACAAATTTACTCTCTGCAGTTTCACCATCCCCATATATGCTTGAAACCTCTTCTTTAAGACTCGTAAGCACAGTAATACCTAACAAGTTTAAGGTATTCGAATTTGGTACGGATTCATTCCTGCCCCGAACTGCTTCAGTTAATGCCGTTGAGCCGTTAGAAGCATGAAGTGTAACCATGAGAGGTGGCTGGGGCTCTGCGCTTACATCTTCTGTGATGTAATTAAACATCGTATTGTCAGTATCGTGATGTTTTGGGTCAAACATAACCTGGGAATCAAGCTTTGAAAATGTACGCATAACTGCATCAAGCCCTGGGCGAGTTGCAAGTGAATTAGCTTTCGCTACTGGATGAAAACCAGCTTCGTTAAATTCAGTGTGCATTGTGGCAGCCTCATCAAGGCTCATACCATCATAAGCAATTATTATTCTTTGGTCTGGTGAAAGTTCTGCTACATTTGCTTTTAACATTATCGCTCCTTATATTAACTCATTTTATTAATGGAACTAGGCTGTACCCATGGACTCAAGTGCATCAGAGTCGCCGTATCGCTCCAAATACTCCCTGACGTTATCAAACTGAGTTACTGAGTATACGTTTTCAGCTCTTAGCATTCGTACTACGTTTGCTACACGTAAAACGGACTGGATATTAATACCTGTTTCTTCTGCAACTTGAGGAGCGCCTCCTTCTTGCCTATCCATTACGACAAAATAACCAGTTACGTTTAAACCTGCCGCGCCCAAGCCACTTATTGTATCGATCTTTGTTCTTCCGTCTGTCACTACATCATCAAATAGCGCGACCCTGTCTTCAGGAGTAAATTTTCCAAGAATTGGAACTTTATTGCCACTTTCTTTTTTTGCTACTCTAGGTTGAAGTAAACTTGTTCCGGAAATATCTGCCATGGTTGTAGCATAAGAAGTAAATGCTTCGGGCGTACCGACTATATGCTCAAACTCACTACCATCCATACTAGCAAGGTCAAGCATGCCCCTGGCAATAATATGACGAGTTTCTGTGCTTGCTATGCCTGGCCGCAGATTTAGATAGTGTGGTGATACGCGTTCACTTTTAAGCGTTATAAAATCGTTCGGGTCTTCGTACACCCCAAACATTCCTTCATTATGCAAGTGCATTGCTATTTCAAATTGACGCTCTTCTGGCAGAACCGCATTAGACATTTTTACTCCTCAGCCCCACCAGCTATTGTTGATAAGACTAATTATATACCATTCATCACCCAGTTCCAGCCCTGCGCCCTAGCCCAAGTCATATCTTTTGCAACGGATAAAACGGCTTTCCATTTATTAAGCTCTTTTGCGGACTTAGGCTCCATTCGCTGTCCAGCGAACGATTTTACACACGCCACCAAGCATAAGCAGTATGCTATAGTAGCCCTAAATGTAAATAGGACTATTTTTATGTATAAAAATGAAAAAGGATTTAGTTTAGTAGAGGGTTTGTTAGTAGTAGTTGCCATATTGGTTCTTGGCTTCGGAGCATACTATGTTTGGAATGAGAATAATGCTGAAGACATTACTACTTCAACAGAAGAGGTTAGTGTAGACACAAAATCTGATGAAAACAACTTAACCACTGAAACTGAAGAAAACTGCACTGCACCTACCAGTAGCGATATAGAGAGTATTGAGGCATCAATAACATCGAAAAATACCGCAGGATTAGGGGGTTACATGGCTAATTCTGTCAACGTTGTGTTGGCCTCATCGTCTGGATTGGGTAACCAAACTGCTGAACAGGCTATTGGTCAAATAACTAGCTTTGTGACCGACACTTCGAATTGGGACTTTGACCTGCCATCCTCTACTTTGGGCAAATACTCAAGCTCATCTTACAAGGAATACTTCCCTGAAGATGCAGTTGTTGGCAAAGACAGCACAACTACAAAAGTTATCTCATTTAACTTTGACTGCGAAGGTGAAATTGACACTGTTTTTGAAGCACTTCAAGAAAAGCTAATAAAGTAGTTGTAATACAAGCTTCCTTAGCGAAGCAACTGAAAGCACAGACCGATATGCTCTACCAAGCATAGGCAGTATAATTAACAGAGACTGAAGTCTTTTTTTGTTTGATGTTATGATTAAGTAATGAATACTTATCTTGTAACTGGCGCGTCACGCGGAATAGGCCTTGCGACCACGTTAATTCTTCTTGAAAATGGCCACCAAGTAATCGGGACATACAACGGTAATTCTGAGAAAGCTGCTAAACTCGAAAAAAGTAATAAAAATTTGCAAATGGTACAGCTTGATTTGGTGGAGTATAGTTCTGTCGATAAATTAGTCTCAAACATAAAAAATAGACTCGATGGAATAGTTAATTCAGCAGGAATATTTGAAGAAGTTGATTTTAACTCCTATAAATACGACGCGCTTGAATTAAATTTTAAGGTTAACGCATTTTCCCCTCTTTACCTTGTAAGCAAACTCCAGGGACAGCTTAAAGATGGTTCAAGTATAGTTAACATCTCGAGCACTGACTCAAAGGTTGGCTCTACATCTGGCATGGGCTATGCGGCAAGTAAAGCTACTGTTGAAAGCTTAACAAGAAGCCTATCACTCTGCTTGGCGCAGAGGGATATTAGGGTCAACGCTATCGCTCCGGGTTGGATAGGTGATGGGATGCAGGCGCCTAGAGAAGTACTTGAAATAGCCAAGAGCTATAATCCATTAAATAAGCTTGGAGATTACGGTGATATAGCAAATATTATTGAATTTCTGCTATCAGAAAAGTCTGCCTATATTAATGGTACGGTTATCTCAGCAGACGGCGGGGATGAATCAAAAAGTTACGTATTAGACCAAGAATCTAGAATTGCCTAAGTCTCTCTAGCAACGTCATTTCTGTATTGGTTCTCGCTACTAGAGTTTGCTGTTTGTTCCATAAAATACTTCCAGGTAAAGTACTAGTCGCACAGTTATTTAATAACAAAAGACCCCTAGCTACCTAGCCCAAGTCATATCTTTTGCAACCTCAAAGACTAAACTCTTTTTATTTTGCTCATGCTTGCTATATCCTAAATGTTAGTGTTTTATAGGTAGCATGGCAGAAGTTATCGACCTCGCGTCTGATTTGATACAACGGGAAAGTTTGAGTCCTGACGACGCGGGTTGTCAAGACATTATCAATACACACCTAGACGCTTTGTCCTTCAATATTGTTGATCATTCACGAAATAACACTTCGAATACATGGGCGGAAAAAGATTTTGGTGAAGGACCGACTCTCGTTTTTGCTGGCCACACTGACGTTGTGAAACCCGGCAGCCTTGAAGACTGGAGCATGAATGGTGTCAGGATAAACCCTTTTGACCTAACAGAACTAGATGGCCAAATTTATGGTAGGGGTGTAGCCGACATGAAAGGCTCACTGGCTGCCATGGTAGTAGCAACACAAGAATTTCTTACTGAACATAAACCTGAAGAGCTTCGGGGTAGACTCGCTTTTCTCATCACAAGTGATGAAGAGGCAGATAGAACGGATGGCACACAAGTCGTTATCGAGGAGTTAAGGCGTGAGGATCAAACTATTGACTATGCAATAGTTGGCGAAGCTTCAAGCGTAGAAAAGGTCGGCGACAGGATCTATGTAGCTCGGCGAGGTTCTTTCCATTTAAAAGAGTTGGTAATTAATGGTCTGGTTGGACATGTAGCAAAAGATAATGGCATTGATGCCGGCGAAATTGCGTTTCGACTACAAAGTCACGCAGCAATGACAACATGGGATGACGACCCTGATCCGCGTTTCCCAGGAACTAGTTTTAAATCATGGACTATTGATGGTGGTTTTGAGTTAGAAAATATGGTGTCCGGGCGAGCTGTCATTAGGGCAAACTGGAGAAATAACCCGGCAAGTTCCGGAGATTCTATTAGGTCATTGTTTGAACGTATCGCAGATGAGACCTATGACGTAGTCGCAAAAGAACGAATGCCGAATGGCGACAGGTTTGAATACACTTGGTCACTTAGCGGTGAGCCGTATGCGACACCTAGCAATTCTCCGTTCGTAAAACTGGTAAGTAGTGCAGTTAAGGAAATGACCGGTTTAGTACCGGAGTTATCAGGTGGTGGTGGCACATCTGATGGGGGCGTGATTGCTGCACTTGGCGCTCATGTTGTTGAGCTTGGTGTTCAAGGTGCGGGTATCCACGAGGCAAATGAACACATCCCTGTAGACGCTCTTGAGAAACTAAAAGACTCATATAAAAAGATTCTTGAGAAAACCTTAGTGACAGAAGTTTCCTGATTTCGGAAAACTGATGTCATTGAATCTTGGTCTGTTTGTGCGACATTCTGAGTAAAGCTTGTTGGTAAGCTTCTCCAAAAGAATCGTAATACGTTTCAAAAATGTATTACATATGTTACAATGTAATACATGACATACAACACAACTGTTACTAGTAAAGGCACCGTTACAATCGCTGCACCATTGCGTAAGGCACTGGGGCTTAAAACTGGTCAAAAACTTGAGGTGGCGTTAAATAAAGATAACCAGATTGTACTAAAGGCTGGCACAGATATGAAAGCTTTTGAAGCCACCAGAGCAAAAATTACCAACAACATACCCAACCACCTAAAGGGTCTTTCCGGTGATTCACTGCGCCAAGCTGCCTCCAAGGCTTGGGTAGCAGACTACGATGATTAGCCTAGACACGAACGTAGTTTTACGATTTTTGCTTGATGATGTTCCAACGCAAACCAAAAAAGCTACGAATATTATTAGCAAAAACAAGGTGTATGTAACCGATGTCGTAGTTGTTGAGACTATTTACGTACTAGAAAAAGTGATACTACTGCCACGTAAAGACATCACAAAGTTAGTTACAGATTTCTTGGGCTTTTCGAACGTTGTCCATAACCCCTATTTTTTGATAAAAACCCTAGCACTGTACGAACGTAGCCCGTCGCTTTCGATAGTAGATTGTTACGCTGCATCAGAAGCCAACGCCTACGCCAATAAACTCGTAACATTTGATAAAAAGCTATCTACTCAGGGTGGAAAACACGTCAGCAGTTTATAAGTAGCTGCTTGGGGCTATTCGCCAGTCCAAGTCACAACTTTTGCGGCAAATAAAATAGCCCTTCTTTTGGTAAAATTAAGCATAATCGTGAAAACGTATTAAAATATGAGCTACGTGGTGGTTATGCATAAAAAACGGCGATCAAATATAACCAAATCTGGCAAACAAACATCTGGTTTTACCATCGTGGAAGTATTAATCGTGCTTGCAATTGCCGGGCTCATTTTGTTAATCGTGTTTTTGGCAGTACCTGCGCTGCAACGAAACGCGCGCAACAACCAACGAAAAAACGATGCACGCTTACTGCATACCGCTGTTGCCGAATGTCTAACTTATAACGCTAACAACGTAACCAGTTGCGACCATGAGGATGACATCCCCTTAGACGTTAACACCTTATCGATCTACACGGGATTCCATTACGGAAAAGCGGGTGGAGCGGGCGGAGATGGCGATAAAGTAATTCCAACTATTGACGAACCTAATTGGCTATTTGGTGTAGAGTGTCATGACAGCCCCACGACCATACCCGCACAGTCAGGCATAAAACAAACCTACAGCGTTGGTTATTTTCTTGAGACGACCACCGGGACGGGCTATCAAGGCTACTGCTTATAGCATAGGCTGCCCTAACACTGACTTACCTGTTCACTAAAATTAATTTTTTAGGCGTGTACTACGTTTTTTGCCGTTCTGCAAGCACGAACTCCGAGTTAACTCCGATTTAACTCGGAGTTCGTGCGTTTATACGTTTGATCCTTATTTAAGGCGTCTATTCTTCGACAAAAACTAGCAAATTTTTAAATTATTTCAGGGTCTGCTTGATGGTGACTTCGTACTACTAAAAAAGAATGGTGGTGCTTTTTTGCAGCTGACTGTGCTTACTCGATCGCCTAGAAAACCCCTCCTGAGTAGCGTGGCATGTTAAACTGTATGTACAACTAAAATGGAGGAAACATTATGTTAGCAAAAATAGTACAGGAAGCAACCGATGCGGTGGCATCAGCGGTTAAGGGTGTAGATAACATCTTAAGCGCGGTTACGGGGACAGTTAAGAACCAAGTAGTAAACGTGCTACAAGGCACTGGCGAAGTGGCCGGAACCGCCGTAGAGTCAGTCGCCTCAGTTGCCGCTGGCGCAATTAAAGGTGCGGGAGAAGTCGGCGCATCGCTGACCGATACCGCGACAAGCACCATGAGTGGCGTGGTAAATGGCGCCAGCGAAGTTGGTGGAGATGTAATTGGCGCGATCCGCGGTGGCGCGGAAGGAATCGTAAAAGGCACCGCTGATACCGGTGGCGATATTGGCGCTGCTGCCGTTTCGGCAGTTCAAGGAGCCGTTAAAGCGGCCGGCGACGTAGGTGGTGATACATCAGAAGCAGCCAAGTCAGCCGTTGGCGGTGCACTCGACGCGGCTACAAGTGTTGGTGGCGACGCCGTGGACACGGTTCGTGATGCCCTACTATCTACTGCCTCACTACCGCGTGACGTGATTGAGTCAGCCGTAAAAGGCAGCGACAAAACCGACAAATAGTTCGCAATACAATAAACTTTTCATCAAAAGCTTGACCTTTAGGTCTTTAGAAGTCCCGGTTCCCAGACCGGGCTTCTTTACTTCTTATGCTTGCCTAAAATTTAACGAAGTTGGATACTGAAAACATGAGCGAGTATTTGGACAACGACGATACTATGATCGGCCTGGAACTAGGCTTGATGTCGCAAGAGCAAGTAGTCAGCGAGTTTCAGGAACTTGTTGATCGTGACATTGTTGCTGCCACGGATAGGTATACGGAGTTTGCTGAAGAACTTGAACGGGTCGCATCCGGAGACAGTACCCAAGTTCGTTCCCTTACGGGAGGTCCCGATTCTTTGTCGAGAGCGAGACTGGTGGATATCATGACTAATAGTTACGATACTGCCAGTGACGACGTTAAAGAAAGGGTTCGCGATGAAGCCATGCGCCCGCTGCTGCGGGACAATTTCTTTTATGCTAGATCGGCCGTTGCTCGAATAACTAACCCGTATCTTGTAGGTGATATTATTCGCAAGGAACCGCTTGTAAACCCGGGCGCAAATTATTATGAAGAGGGTTTACTTAAAACCGGTGACGCGAAAGATCCTGACTTATTGAAATTTTGGCTTGGTAAGTTCGATCATAATTTATTTGCGGCAAATTCCATTGCGCTGCAGAGAGGCCAAGAAGCTAACGTTGCGCGAGTCATCGCCGATAACGAGCCCCTTTTCCAAGACGCGGCTCATGTCACCGCGGCTACCCATGATCTTTTCGCCGAAATCAAAACTGTTAATAAATTGGGTGCACAAAAAGATGAGCTGACCACAAAATATAGAGCAAGTTTCGTTGATACGTTTGGTGAAATGATTCGCCACAAAGCAGAGCAAGCCAACTGGTTGCCGATTGGTAGCAGAGTTTTACAACTTTACTCAAGCTAAGCTAATCACCGATTATCGCGCGACAACCCGAGCGACGGTGAGGATACTGCTTAGATATTCGTCGCGCACCGAATTCCGTCCGAATATTTTAGCCGAAACGCATAGGTATTAGCGGTTTTGGTTTTAGCAAAATCACTACCACCGGGGACACAAGATGAAGGCGAACGATATTGAATCTCCCCGTAACCAGGGGTTTGTGTCGTAAATTTATAGGTGGTGTTAGTGTGCGGATCTATGAAAGGATCCTCGGTACTTAACTCATTGTTGGGATCGTTGGACTTACTGTTTTCTCGTGATTCAGCTACAAACGCGTTCCAGCCCGACGCTGATGCGCCTGGGTATGAACCGTTATTAGCTGCGTGTGCCAATAATCTACCTTGCAGCCCGTAATGCAAGTCCCATTTCTTCTTGTCTTCTTCACTTAAATCCGAGAGGTCGGTTTTGTTCTCACGAGATGCTGACGATGTTTCATTGTTGTTTTCTTCATCCGTTTTGCTTCCCGTTGTCTCTTTGGAATCAATAAATCCAGGGAAAGACGCGGTGTTACTAGAGATGTTCACAAAAATATTTCCCAAACCTACGAGAGCAACCAGTACGATTACGACCAACAAAAGAGAAACGGCTATCTTCTTTCCGTTCAACTTGTCGGGTGACTCTTCTGGAATTTCTGGCGGGGTCAGCTGGGAAAACTCGTCTTCAATAGGCGACGTATTTTGCGCGTAAGAGACTTGGTCCCGTGGAACTGGACGTTGCTTTAGCGATTTAACCAACAAGATGACCCACAAAGGAAACAACAACAAGGAAACAACGGAGAACATTCCGACGACCATAGCCAGAACGGTAATTATTGATTGCTCGGATTCACCCGTTGATCTGGCGCCGCTCGTAATAAATAACGTGAGCAGCAACAAAGGTACGGGAGAGGCAAGCAGGAATATCCAAAGACCGGTTTTACTTTTCATATTTACCTTTATCGTAGCAAATTAAAGTTGAAAAGAAAGATTATAAAACCGACTGAGTTATTAAATTAAAATCGGTACTTTCCGGTTTGAATTTTGTTAAATTGGTGGTATTATTTGACTTAATTGTTTATTGAATCCGATTTACTAGTAATTGTATTGGCTTCATCGGGCAATCAATCACTACATAAAAGAAAGATTCAATAATGCCTTACGCATATCGTTCACATGGAACGTCAGGGCGCCGTAGCGCGCGAAACCGTTCCCGCAGTTTTGGCGGCAACAAACACCGCAAAAATAACAGTAATCGTGGATCGTATATAGATCCGCGCCGATTTATCAATGTCGCCACGCCTTTGGAGGTTGAGGAGTTTACGCCGAAACATAGTTTTATGGATTTTGGTTTTGAGCCGGTAATCAACGCCAACTTGATTGAAAAAAAGTACATAGAACCCTCCCCGATTCAGGACCAAGCCATTCCGTTGGCAATGACCGGAAAAGATATTATCGGCATAGCCGGCACGGGAACGGGTAAAACGGCGGCGTTTTCGTTGCCGATTCTAAACCAAATGCTTACGGACACGTCCACGCAAGCACTCGTGGTTGCGCCCACCCGTGAACTCGCGGAACAGATACGCAGTGAGTTCCGTTCGTTCGCCAAAAATACGCGGATCAACGACGCGCTACTTATCGGCGGCAGCAACATGGGCAAACAAATAAACGAACTAAAACGAAGGCCAAGAATAGTTATTGGCACGCCGGGCAGGATCAAAGACCACATCCAAAGACGAACGTTAAAACTCGGTTTTTTTAATAAAATTGTTTTGGATGAAGTCGACCGAATGCTGGACATGGGGTTCGTAAACGACGTTACCGAAATACTCAGTAATGTATCCGCTAACAGGCAGTCGCTGTTTTTCTCCGCGACGATGGACGATAGGGTTCGCCGACTGATAGATAATTTTGCCCGGGAACCGCAAACCGTGCAAATTAAGACTAGCGTCGCGAGCAACAACATTCACCAAGACGTAGTCCATTACCGCGCTTCATCGGAGAAAATCGAAAAACTTCACGGAATTTTGGACGACTCCCGGGTGGAAAAAACCCTGATCTTTAACGAAACGCGGCGCAACGTTGAAAAACTTAGCAAAGACTTGGCCCAACGCGGCTTTTCTTCGGATTCCATACACGGCGGCAAATCACAAGGCCAGCGAAAACGGGCCTTGGCGAAATTCAAAAGCAACGAAGTCGCCGTACTTATTGCGACGGACGTGGCCGCCCGTGGAATTGACGTTTCGGACATAACCCACGTGATTAACTACACGATCCCCAAAGAATACGAAGATTACGTACACCGAATAGGCCGAGCCGGTCGCGCGGGACGCGTCGGCCACGCCCTCACCTTCGTTGAAAAATAGCCGGCCCGTAGTTGATTAAACGCTTCGTTTAGTCTTCAAAAGTAAGCTGATTAATCGCGGCGATATCAATATTTGCCAGTTCGTAGACGTGCGATGTCGGTTTGCTTGTCGTTTGGTAGTCTTGCAAGTCCAGCTGCCGTAAGTACTTTTCCACGACTTTAACCGAAGTGCCTTCTATCTCCGCGTACGGAGGTATTTTTGGCCACTCATCAATGGTGACCTCCACTTCATCGTTACGAAATTCCGTCCGGTAGTTTTCTTGGTAGTTCTTAGCAACTATACCGGCTTTAACTAAAATTTGGTGCGTGGCTTCAAAGTCGGACACTTCCGTTTCCACCTCTTCCATGCCGTCAATTGCATTGCCGTGCGATTTTTTATACGTCAGCGTGGTTTTCTTGCCGTCGGTTCTAAGCCGTAACCAGGCGCCGTCATCAAGTTCATATACGCGCCGTTTAAATAGCACCCGCGGCTTTTCCTTAAATCCGTTCGCCAACAATTTACCCCGAAGTTCATTAACATCAACGTTAAGTATCTTTATTTCATACTCGGTATTATTTTGCATGCTTAAATGATAGCACCTTTTAAGAGGCAAAGTTGGTGTCGTTAGGAACGCGCGCTATCTTAACCTACCCGCAAATCAGCAGTGTAGGTTAACTAATAGCCGTCTGTTATTATTAAGATTAGAAGGAGCGATATGTCTGACGCAAAACATCGCGAGCGAATCCGCCAAGAGTTAAAAGAAGCGGGCGCAACCAAGTACGGCCTAACAAAGCGTAGCGCCAAAGAGCTGCCACGATTCATTCATGAGGATGAACATATTGGCGGAGTCATTTACGGACAGACGAATCAAGGCTCAGCCATGATGGTGGCCACCGATAGACGCATTCTATTTATCGACAAAAAGCCCTTGTTTCTTACCGCCGACGAACTCACATATGACATTGTCTCCGGTTTTCGTTCCAACAATACCGGAATGATCATTACGACTGCCACTTTGCATACGCGCATGGGTGATTATACCTTTCGTTACGTGAACCAAAAGGCATTAAATAAGTTTCAAAGCTTTATCGAAAAAAGACGCATTGAACTTCTTGGCGACACAAGCAATGCGCAACGGCAAAGTACTATGGATAAACCGCCCGAAGCACCGCCTCGCGAAAAAAGAAAACACAACGTTATCGGCGAGGAAGATATTGAGTTTTTGGGCAAAAATGACGTCGGGGTGCTTTCCACGATTGATCGTGAAGGCACCGTCCACGGTGCGGTCGTTAGTTACGTAGTTGAACCGAACGGAGCGATATACGTACTCACGAAATCGGACACCACCAAGGCTCGAAATATACGAACTAACGGACAGGTGGCCTTTACGGTTTTCGATAAATACGAGCTTACCACTATGCAAATAAATGGATTGGCCAGCGTTGAAACTGATCAGGATACGAAAAATAATATATTCCATAAAATCAACCGGCCACGAGAGACCTCGATCGGAAGTAGCCTCGCTCCGGTTGCCCGACTAAATGCCGGTTCGTTCGTTGTGATGCGCATTGATATTATGGAAGCCTCGCTTCGAAAATATGTCGAAAGGAATTCTTAAAAAGTCGTATTATTCGCTTTTTAAATTGTTTATTACTTCGCTTTCGTACTCCGGGAAATAGGTGTTGATGAGCGGGAGGTCGAAGCTCGGTAAAATTGATCCCGGCCCTTCCCTTTCCAGTAAAAATTCAAAGGATTTGCGCAGCAATTCCTCCGGCACCACTTTGCCATCCGTTAACTTTTGATAATACTCTCTACCCAGCGTTACTTCGTAGGTGTGCCCGGCAACCGATACCTTGAACGTGAAACCGTTCTCGTCCTCTGATTGCCGTGATATTTCAATGTCCATATGGGTTCATGTTAAGCGCCGAGCGCGTAGATGGCAAACAAAATACCCAACACGTTAAATACGATATCGGAAAGCGAATTTTGTAGCGACTCGTGGCCGAAGTCGATTCCAAATTTCCCGAGCAAAGGAGAAAGCACCAAAATTTCCACCGGTTCCCACAACAACGTCACCAACAAAGCAAGCGGCGGCCCGATAAAAACCGCGAGTCCGGCGGCCACCGCGAAGTGCACTACGCTCCACACGTCCACTAACGCGTCGTTGCGACGCTTGCCACTCGGAGGAAACTGAATTTCGTTTTTACTCACCGCTTTATCCTATCACCCGGGAAAAGTAGATACGCGTTACTTTTTGGTGGATTTTTTAGCGGATTTCTTGGAAGGCGTTTCCGATACCACGTACGTGGGCTTCGGAGCATAACGCACCAGGCCGCGCAAAAGCATACCGAGTCCCAGCCAGTAAGAAAGTAACAGTGCGAACGGTGAGACGATCGGCGTAATATACAACACCAACGCCAGCAGCGAACCCGCGAGCATAATTAGCACCACCCGGTTTTCGCCCGAAAGTACGCGCCGGCCGACGTAGTAGGCGGTGAACGGACCACTGAGTAAGACGGCCACCAGCCAGGAAAAGCCGAATATCATCGCCAACGGAATACCCGCAATCGTAAATAACAGCAATACCAAGCCGACCGGAACGACCACGCTGGCAATGAATCCAACGAGCAGTGTTTTCGCTACGCTCCCATGGACGGTATCGGTGACGTTTTGAAAGATACGAGGGAAAAGCAGTACCAGTACCAGTGAAGTTATTAGCATGGCCGCCAGCCCATAAACGACGACGCCCAGGCTCAGGCCAAAGAAGCGCTGATCAGGGCTTTCCTCCGGCGTGGAACGGGTTACTTCCCCGCCGACCGTAGCGTTCGCGGGGCGGTAAAGCTCATTAACGCTGGTGTAGGTAATATCCCCGGCGATGTCGCTCCCGTCGGAAAGGGTCAGTTGCTGAATTTCACCCTGAACGTTCCTGCCTATCGTGCCGGTTATATTGGCGGTTTCCGCGCCCAGGCCAACGTCCCGGCCGACCTCGCCGGAAATGCTTACGTTGGACGCGGCGCCGGTAAGATCGCGACCAATCCGGCCATCGTTATTCAAATTATAGGACTGTGAACCGGACGTCACGCTACCCGTGACTTCGCCGTTTTGAACGATCGTCTGCACCGCAACGCGCATATCCCCGTTGACGTGGCCGTTTAGGGTCATGGTCATACCCGCGCACATCACGTCACCATTTACCGTACCGTTTACGCTGATGGTTTCCGCGGCACAAAATACGTCGCCGTTAATAGTGCCGTTAATCTGCAGGTTTTGTCCGGCCAAAAACACGGTTTCGTTAATGGTTTCCGACTGGGCAACGGTAACAATGTCACCGCTTTTAACGCTGTGCGCCGAGGTTGCCGTGGAATACCCCGCCAACAAAAACAGCGAGAATCCCGCTACTAACAAGAACGTTTTAAGTTTTGATCGCATAGCTTAATGTACCTCCGATTTGATTTAGCACTATTATATCAGTAACTAAAACCGCAAAAATCTATCCGATCACCAGATACACACCATAAATAGTTATTGTGAACCTCTTTTTCATTTTTGAGGTAGACAAAGGTAAGATTAAACTCTGGTTAGGCTTTCTTTGGGAAGTCAATTGTTTCGTACATATCATACCCGCCTTTGTCCGGCCGCAAGAAAACGGCCATGCGAATTTGTCGGGGTGTAAGTTTATGGGCTACGTAATTGCCGGCTTCCAGTTTAGAAATGGGAGGTAACCCCGCTTCGCTGGTTTCCATGGAAGCATCCAACATATTGCGAAAAGCTTCGTTCGCTTCTTTCTGGGAATGGCTAATATCCTCGGCCACTCCGGTAATTTGTGCGGTAGTTTGGGTTTCGGCTTCGTAAGCGATCATCATAACGTGATTTTTATGTTTTAGATTATCGTGTTTTTTTGTGCCCTTCTTGGTAACGAATGTGACGTTGAAGTTCTTGTCCACGGCATAATACACCGCGGCCGCATGCGGATTACTATTAGGGTCAACGGTTGCCAATACGCCGACCGGATGTGACTTTAAAAAATCGAATATCCGCTTGTTGGTCTCGGACGAGGAAGCATTCGGTTCATTTAATTTTTTCATGATTTATTCCTTGTTTATACATTACATTATCTCACGTTTTCAGTCTTACGCGAATTGTGACGATCGAATCCAGAGCACCGTGTCCTTAGCGGCATGTTATAATGGATGCAACGGTGGCGTTTCGCCCCCCCATTCCTCTTTAAAATTAACCCGGGAGGTTAACATATGGCCAGCACTAAAAAACGTTCGAACTTCTTCGACTCCGAAGAGGGCATAGCGGCACGTGAAAAACTGAAGGCGTTAGTTAAAAATAAGGACTTCAACACGCGTAGCGGATTCAGCGCCAACGAAGAAAAGTATCCCGACGGCGTAATTCCTTTCGTGGACGAGCACATGGAATACTTGCGAACCCACCCGCAAATTAGCGTGGAACACTATATTTCCAATTTGCGGCTCCGTACTCGCGCGCGCTAGTCAGAGTTTGAATTTTTCGGTGTGAATCCGTTTTTTGGGTACATTTAGCCCGGCGAGAGCTTCCTCGACTTTTTGCATCATGACCGGCGGGCCGCAAAGCCAAATATCGCGCTCGGTTATATCGTTTACTTCACTCGTGAGTATGTCCGCGCTGACATACCCGTGGTGGGCAGCTTTTCGTTTTTCGTCACTGAGTACGTGAACGACTTTCAGCCCTTGTTTTTCTAATTTTTTAAATTCATCGGCGAACACCGCGTCTTTCATGGTCCGCGTGGCGTAAATAAGTATGTCGTCGCCACGCACATCGTCGCGCAACATGGAACGAAGTGGCGTTACGCCAATTCCGCCGGCAATGAAGAGCCGCTGGCGGCCGGTCGCGACCTTTTGCGTGAATAGCCCGTACGGGCCGCTGATCAGTGCCGGTGCGCCCGGACGCAACTGATCAAGTTTTTTCGTAAAATCACCGACAGCTTTGGCGGATAGCTGCAGATACGGATCTTTCGGACTCGAAGAAATGGTAAACGGGTGATGCATGCCGCGAACGTCCTTTTGTATAAACTGCCATAGGTTGAATTGCCCGGCCTGATAGTGAAACTTATCCAGGTTTTTACCGGTTACGTATACCGACGTGACGCCACTGTTTTCTTTTACGACCTTTTCTACCCGAAAACGGTGTTTATATTCCAGATAAAGCGGCATCAGCCAACGCCGCCACAAGACCAAAGTGAAGGCCACGACGTATAGGCCGTACCAGTACGCGCGAAGCCAGTCGTTGCCCATAAGGTTCTGCCCGTTACTGACCTGATGAAACAGCGCGAGCAACACGGCGGCATAGACTAGCAAGTGGACCAGATACCACAGCTCGTACTTAAGCCGGCGACGCACGATCACAATGGAAGTAACGATAACCGCGCTCAGCAAAAACACCGATACGCTGGCGAATGTTACGTAGGCCAAGTCCTGCAGAGCGAAATATTGCTCGATGAATCCGTTGCCGGTGAGCGATGAATATCCCAGGACAATGAATAAAACGTGCGTAATCAAAAAGCCGTACCCGAAAAGCCCGGTTACATGGTGAATGCGCGCGAGACGGTCAAGCCCGAAATGTTTTTCAATGAGTTTGGTGCCGCTAATCAATATCAGCTGATACAAAAAGAAAAATCCGGCCAACAACCCGCTTAGCGCCCCGATAGCGATCAACGCCGCGCCGCCGCCGACTTGAAGTTGTTGCGTACTTTTCGAGAGCCACACCAAGAAAATGCCAATAATTTGCAAAAAGTATAGCGCGTAAAATAATTGCCTGCGACGAGCGAGCTTCATTGGCGAATCGTCTTTTTAATGTTAATGAGTCGTTTTTGAAGAAAGTAAAACGCAACGAATGAAGGTAAGAGGTACAGCGCCAACTTGGTGCACACCGCCACGGTAAAAACGCCCGAAGATAACGCCGTGAAAGAACCTAAAATAGCAGTCACGATTATCAGCAGTACTAGCCGTGCTCTACGCCGAACTAAAACCGAAGCATTTTGTTCTTTACGGACTACGAAAAAACTCTTCAGTGAGAATCCCCAAAGCGCTACCGCCGACGCAATATGCAGTAAAAGTAGTAATGAGGGCATGCACCCATTTAACCATAATATCGCCATGTTTTTGCCGTGAGCTATAGGCACGGAACCCACAACATGCGTGCATCGCGACCAATTACTTGGGGTTACCGGCCAGTTATGTACCGCAATAACGACTTTGTAGAACTAAATATTGTGCGACGTTCGGTAATCCGGCCGTTCGTTCGCTTGACACGAATTAGCGGCCTTGTTATTATTAAGTAGTTACTTAAACCTTAAAAGATAGGGAAGTATGGAACATCAATCGAATCATCTGCAACGAGTCATGCAGCTACTCGGCGACGAAACCCGATACAAGATTTTTGAAATTTTACTGGAGGGCGATAACCTTTGCGTTTCGGAAATTTCTTCCCTTTTGGGGATATCTACCGCCGCCGTTTCACAACACTTTCGAATGCTGGAGCTGGCCGGAGTGGTCGGCAAAAAGCGTAACGGGCAGAAAATGTGTTACCGGCCTCAGCTGGAAGAACCGGCAGTGGCGGCCGTCGCACACTTAATGAAAGCTCATCAACCCGCTGAACTAATCACATAAATAAAGGAGGTATTATGTCAGCAGCCAATATAACGATCTACAGCACCGCGACCTGCGGTTTTTGCAAAATGCTTAAAAGCTATTTGCAGGACAAAGGCATTGAATATAACGAAAAACATGCCGACCAAGACCCTAAAATTGCCCAAGAACTCTACGACAAAAGCGGTCAACTGGGCGTCCCTTTTACCGTTATTGAAAAAGACGGAAAAGAGGAAAATATTCTGGGGTTCGACCGCAAAAAGATCGATAGTGCACTGGAGATTAAATAATGCGGGCCATTTTTAACGGAAAGACCATTGCCGAGGCGCCAAAGGAAGATTTGATTTACATCGAGGGTAATTGGTATTTCCCTTTGTCCAGCGTGGATGAAAGCGTATACGAAAAGACCGACACTCCCTACACTTGCCCCTGGAAGGGCGAGGCACAGTACTACAACGTCACGGTAGACGGCGAAACCGCCGAGGACGGCATGTTCCAATATCCCGACGCCAAAGAAATGGCAGTCCAGCGAGTCAAAAAAGATTTTCGCGACCACGTAGCCTTTTGGCACGGCGTTGAAGTAACCGAATAGTTAATGTCGCAAAAATTAGTTTTTGTCTATAACTCTACAAGTGGCGCCAAGCAAGCAGCCTTCGATTTACTGCACAAAACCGTGCGGCCGGAGACCTATCAATGCAAGCTATGTAGCGTTACTTACAGTGGAGCGATAAAAAAACGAGCTTGGCGTGATTTTTTGGACCAATTACCCATAGAGCACGTCTTTTATTACACAGACACCTTCAAAGCTGCATTTCCATCGCAGCTGGTTCATGCTCCCGCAGTTTTCTTGCAACAAGACGACAATTTAACACTCCTTGTAAGCCCCAATGACTTCGATAAAATCAACACTCTAACAGAGCTAAAAACACAACTAAATGAACAGCTCAAACTAAGAATCAAATCTCCGCGCCCCGGCGAAAAATAAACTCCATCCAGGCTTCGAAATTTTGCTGGTACCCGGGCTTTTGGGGCGCGGATTCCTGCGGCGACTCTAACGGCAGTTCTTCGGCGGCGTGCGACATCGCGACATCGCTCGGCACGAGCAGTAAAGTTTCGCCGGGCTCCCCTTTATTGAACTGCTGGCGAGCGGCTAACTCCAGGTATTGATCGGTTTCATAGTACTGATTTTTCAGTCGCAATGTTTCGTTTTCCAGCCTTTGTACGTCGTTTTCCTGCTGAATGCGCGAGACGCGTTGTTGCAACTCGTAGTTACTTTGAATAACACTCACACTGTTAATGGTAACCAGCAAAGCGATGGCAATGAATACGTACAGGCCGAGAACGCGAACGTCTCGCAATTGCTTGAGGTGCTTTAGTGCGCCATCCAACGCGGATCGAAACTTTTCTTTCATTGTTTCCCTATGAGCTGCGCGAATGCCAAAATAAAAGAAAGTAAAAACCCGGTGGAAAGCAGCAAGGTGGCCATTAATGGCCCGTGTTGGAAATACAAGACCGCCAAAAGCATTAGCACGGGGATAAGAGCCAAAACTCTTTGTAGGGCTTTAAGCCCCATTTTTTGAAGAATCGTATACACCGCGAATAAAATGGCGCTCACTAAAAGCAACGATACCAAGAACGGCTGCCCGGTTATCTGTGCTAATAAGTTCGGAGTGACTTCATTGGTGTTGGCAAAATGTAACATAGCCCCATTATCTCACGAGCCTGAGCAGTGTAAAAACGAAACCTCGAATCTACCACTTAGTAGGTGATCTATTCTCGATTCGTTGCGACCCAAACTAACACCCAAGCGAGAGTTTTGCATTTGGATGGCTGAGTACCATTCTTTCCGAGCGTCTGTTTTTATGTATTCAAACAAAAAACGAAGAATTTAATTCTTGGTTTTTATCCAATTTGGGTGGTGAGCAGCCCGAGTAAAAAACATTTTGCCCGGCGCGGCAATCGAACTTAATTTTCCAACTAGAGTTTTGCATTTGGGTGGCTGAGTAACTTTCTTCACGAGAAGTGAACAAGCCGCACTTGCGGTGCGGTGACGTGAGCCTCGCAGGGAAAAAGTTGCTCAGGCGCCAAAAGTGCCGTCCGGGTAATGAGCTTTGCTCATTGGCAGGGCGACACGCGGTGCATAGCTCTAGCAGAATGCGCAGTCGCCGTCGGCCTTCTTGGCCTCCATCTGCTCAAGCACCTTCTTGGCCTCATCACTCTGAGCGGATGATTTGCCCGACTTTTTACTGGTTTTCTTTTCGTCCTTTTTTGCTTTGGGCTCTTCTTTCGTTCCAAGTCCTAACATGTTTTTCCTTTCTTTTTGTTTTTGTTGTTACCTTTTTATTTTATCGCTTTTTATATAAGCTTTTCAAGTAACTGTTGTATTATAAAGCGCTTTTGCTTTTCTGTCAATACTACTTGATAGCCCTATGGCTTACTACTTTCCTTTGTGGGTAATTCACCGTTACTGACTAGGGAACGAACTGACTGGTCAATGCTACAATACTTAACCATGGTACGCCGATTTCTATACTATGGCGCTGCAGTGCTCATCCTGTTGACTATTCTAAGTTATTTTTTCGAGAACTCGGCACCCAATAGTGGAAGACAAACCATACTTGTATTCTTTGGAATTTTCGCAGTAATCGTTCTTATTGTTGGATTTATTGCGGGAACACTTATAGAAAAGATTAGAAATCGTTAGCTATGTGCATGCTCTGGTCGGATCGTTTTATCAAGAAGTGGATTTAATAACTTCATGGATATAAACAACACGATAGAACCGGCGGCCATGATTCCCCAGTCGTGAGCTTCCAACGGGCCGACGGAAAAGTAATGCGCCAAAAACGGCATGTATAACACCGCGATTTGCAGCGCGAAGGAGGAGATCAACGCGATCGTTAACCACGGATTGGACAACCACTTAATTTTGTAATCGGTACGGATGTCGATCAAACGAACGAGCTCGTACACCACCATGGTGGCAAAGGCGGCCGAAACCGCGGCGAAGTAACTTTCCCGGCTTTGGTTGTACCAAAATTGCCCGATCAACAGAACGCTCATTAACGAACCAAAGATGATAATTTCCGCCCATACCCGCTTGGTAAGGATTGCTTCCTGGAAGCGCTTAGGTTTGGAGGCGAGAATATTACGCTGCGACGGATCCGAGCCCAGCGCCACGGCGGGAAGCCCGTCGGTCACAATATTAATAAACAACAGTTGGGCGGCCGTAAGAATGAGATCGTTGAAGATCAAAATACCCACGACCACGGCAATGACCTCCGCGATATTACAGCTAATAAGGAAGTTAACGAACTTGCGAACGTTATCGAAAATGCCCCGGCCTTCCTCGATGGCGTTAACGATGGTCAGGAACTGATCGTCCAGCAAAATAAGATCCGCGGCCTCTTTGGAAACGTCGGTACCGGTAATTCCCATGGCAATGCCGATATCCGCGGCCTTGATTGCCGGAGCGTCGTTGACCCCGTCCCCGGTCATCGCCACTTGGTGGTCGTGCCGTTTAAGGGCTTTGACGATACGAATTTTGTGTTCCGGATTAACCCGGGCGTACACGCTGATATCCTCTACCTGGGCTTCGAAATCTTTTTGGTTGAGTTTGTCCAGTTCCGGGCCGGAAATGGCTTGGCCTTTCAACCCGATCTCGTCGGCGATCGCTTTGGCGGTTTCTATATAGTCGCCGGTAATCATAATCACGCGCATGCCGGCTTCGGCCTGTACGCGGTGAATGACTTCGATAACTTCTTTGCGGGGCGGATCCATCATGGCCTGCAGGCCGATAAACGTAAGCCCCGCCTCTGCCGTGTTGCCTTTCGGCTCGGTTTTGGTTTCCTTGTAGGCGAAGGCCAGGACTCGCAAAGCTTCGGAAGCGTACGCCGCGTTCTGTTCGGTAATAGTTTTACGCGCTTTGGCGGTCAGTTTGTGGCTTTTACCGTCCTTACCGAGATAATGCGTACACTTGGCCAGTACCGCCTCCTTGGCGCCTTTGGTAGCCACCAAGTAGTCTTTACCGGACTTATGGATTGTGGTCATCATTTTACGTTCCGAGCTGAACGGGATTTCTTTTACGCGTGGCATTGCCTTATGTAGTTCGGAAGCCTCGAGCTTGGCTTTGGCGGCGGAAACGATAAGCGACCCTTCGGTAGGATCGCCGATCACTCGCGATTTACGTAAATTGGCGTTGTTACAAAGCACCCCGATACGCAGGAGACGCTCCATGGATTTCGGCGTTTTACTGAACGACCCTTGGGTTTCATAGCCCGAGCCGCTTACTTCTACCTCCGTTTGATTGACCCACAGCTTACGTACGGTCATCTCCCCTTTGGTGAGAGTGCCGGTTTTGTCGGAACAAATCACGTCCGTTGACCCCAATGCTTCCACGGCGGAGAGTTTGCGCACCAAAGCTTTTTTACCCGCCATGCGCCGGGCACCGAGTGCCAAGCTAATACGCACCACGAACGCCAACCCTTCAGGTATCGCGGCCACGGCCAGGGCGACCGCCGCGGTAAAGGCAAAAATCGTATGGTGCAGGAAAGTCTCGTCCGGTTCCTTCACGAAAAAGAAAATAATGAAAAACACCAACGCGCAGATGGCGGCAATGACATACCCGAGCTTTTTACCCAGCCTGTCCAGCTTTTCCTGCATTGGGGTGGGTTCGGCTTCCACGTCGTTTACCAGCTGCGCGATTTTGCCGATTTCGGTATTCTGAGCGGTCGCTACCACCACGCCAACGCCACTCCCGCTGGTCAGCAGCGTGCCGGCGAACAGCATGGATTTTTGATCGCCCAGCGGCAGATTACCTTTTTGTACGGAGGCATTTTTGGCAACCGGTACGGATTCGCCGGTAAGTGAAGCTTCGTTCGCTCGTAACTCGTTGGCCTCTAAAATACGTACGTCGGCGGGTATTTTTTGGCCCGCCTCCAGCAACACGACATCTCCCGGGACAACCGCCGTGGCGTCAATTTCGGCAATTTCACCTTGGCGGCGTACCCTGGCCTTGAATCCGACCAATTTACTTAAAGCTTCTACCGTTTTTTCTGCTTTGAATTCGTTAAAAAACCCGACCAACGCAATGGCCAAAACGATTGCTAATATCAGTAATGATTCTTTTTGGCTCCCGCCTTCTTCAAGAAAAGAAACGCCGAACGAAACCAACGCCGCGATAATCAAAATAATAATAAGCACGTCTTTGAACTGGCTTATAAAAAGCTTGAGAGGATTTATTCTTTTTCGGCCATGCAGCTCGTTGCGGCCGTATTGTTTTAGGCGTTTTGCCGCTTCTTCACGTGACAGCCCCTTGTCAATGGAAACGTCCTGTTTTTTTAAAACGGCCTTTGGGCTAAGTTCGTACCACCGTGACATAGCTGTTTCTCTTTACGTTTATTTCTGCTTACGCTTATCCTTGGGTACATGGTATAGTGTTTTTGTAGCATAAGCAAAATAACAAATAGAGTGGGAAAAATTGATAGAACTTCTGGCATCCGCGGATCTTGAGCATCAAATAAGCGGTCTGGCTTTGCGGACGGTAGGAATATCGGCGGTCGCCTTGATCGTGCTTACTATTGCCGCGGTGCTAAATAACAAAGCCCCGGAAAAAATCCGGAAGTACGCCAAGTTGCCCCTTTTTATCGGCATGGCGGGAATTATGGCGGGAAGCACTCTACTCCTCACCGGAAGCACGGTGTATTTGAACGTCAAAAGCGAATCCGGCGGACCGGTGCACTGGCACAGTGGTATTGAATTTTGGGCGTGCGGCAGCGAGGTAAATCTTCGTGATCCGGACGGGCTTTTATCCAACAAGGTCGGAAGTCCCACGTACCATGAACACAACGACAAATACATTCACCTTGAAGGCGTGGTAGTGAATAAAAGTTACGACGCTTCGCTGGAGAAATTCATGGATGTGACCGGTGGTTATATTACGCCGTCGTCAATCGGTATTCCGCTTTCGGAGGACGAGGCGGCATGGCCGACTACCGGCGACCAACTTGACGGCGATGAAGACAAACGCCAACTGGAACGAGTCGCCTCCGCGGACCGGATCGGTCAATCGGCGGACGGCAACAGGCCGGTTTTGCAGCTACAGAACGGTGATACGTGCCCGGATGGAACTCCCGGTGAGATACAAGTATTCGTCTACCGGGTCAACGAAGAGGATGAAACCTACACCCAGGAAAAACTGGAAGACCCGGGAAGTTATATTATGCGTGACGAGTCGACGCTCGGCCCGCCAAGTGATTGTGTAATCGTGGAGTTCGGCCCCGCCAAGGCGGCAACCGACAAGCTGTGTGAACAACATGGCGTCGAGCACATAGAACGCTGTAGGGATTATGGCGTAAGCGAATTCAACCCCGACTTATGTAAATTCCGTGAAGTCAACCAATCGAGCGAACCGGAACCCCAAGACCCGCCGGCGAATGATCAAAGCCAACAACCCGCGGAACCCACCTCACAGGCGTGCTTACGAGACCCGGAAAGCGACGAACCGTGTGAAGATACGCCGCGAAACGGAGAAGCAACGCCCTCCGATACCGGGATACCCGAGGAAGGAGCAATGCTATGATCGACTTGCCAACACTCGGTCTGGTCGTTACCTCCGCCGCGATTGACTCTATCAACCCTTGCGCTATCGGCGTATTGATTTTGATGGTTTCGGTCATTCTCGGACAAGGCGGCGGGACGAAACGATTACTGTTGAATGGATTCGCCTACATATTCGCTATATTCGCGACCTACCTCATTGCCGGGCTCGGCTTGGTGTACTTTTTTGCCGCTATCCCGATTGTTATTGCCGAATATCTGTCCTTGTTCGTTGCCTCCCTGGTTATTCTGGGCGGAATTTTGGAAATCAAGGATTACTTTTGGTACGGCAAAGGGTTCAGCCTGCAAATCCCCACCTACTTTGCCAACAAAATTCATAAGTACTCTACCGAAAAAACCAGCTTAATGGGCGTGATGTTCCTCGGTGCGTTCGTGGCCGCCGTGGAGCTCCCTTGCACCGGAGCGCCCTACTTAGCGATTATCACTATCCTGCGGATCGACTTTAACTTTATCGCCTTTTTGATGATGGTGCTCTACAACCTTATATTCGTGGCTCCGCTTATCGTGATTCTGATCATGGTCGCCGGGGGCGCCAAGGTCAGTGCGGTATCCAAATGGAAAGAGGACAGCAAAGGCACTATGCGTCTCTTTATGGGACTACTGCTTGCCGCGCTGGGCTGGATTCTGATATTAATTGCCAATGGAACGATAAACTTCGGCTAGGCTATAAACATGAAATACGAAGCACGAAATAGTAAACAAACTAGAAATTACAAACATCAAATTAGAAACATTTTGAGTTTTAGGTTTTGGGTTTCAGATTTGTTTCTAGTTTCTGTATTCAGATTTCAGATTTATGTGAGAGGAGTTTCGCAGTGAAACATATCGTAAAACGCGGAAAACACACGGAAAGCTACGACCCGAAAAAGCTCTACGCCAGTATTTACGCGGCCTGTTTGTCGGTACGTGAACATCCCGGGTCGGCAGAAGTCATTGCCGACGACGTTATAAAAAATTTCGAAAAGTGGTTGGAACCAAAACACGAAGTCACCAGTAACGATATTCGAAAAAAGGCCCATGATTTCTTGCAAACCATAAATCCCGACGCGGCACATATGTATTTGCACCACCGGGTCATTTGGTAATTATGGCGCGTGTAGCTTGTAATGAAGGGGTGAGATTATGCATAAGATAAAACACGCCAAACCCACGTATTTTGATTACGATCTTATTGTTCTTGGCAGCGGTGCCGGTGGTGGCGTGGCCGCTCACCAAGCCGTACAAGCCGGTAAAAAAGTGGCGCTTATCGAGGCCGACAAAGTTGGCGGTGAGTGCCCCAATTTTGGCTGCGTCCCCACCAAAGCTTTACTGCAAGCCGCCGATACCTACAAAACCGCCAAGGAAGGCGATCGATTCGGCTTAAAAGCCAGTAACGTAAGTTTTGACTACAAAAAAATCAAAGCCTGGAAGGCGGCGGCGGTAACGCATACCGGAACCGAAGAAGGCGAAGCTTTTTACGAACACGAGGGCGTAGATATCGTGCATGGGCACGGACATTTTATTGATCCGTGGCAGATTTCGGTGGACGGCAAGCGTTTTAGCGCCAAGCAATTTTTGATTGCCAGTGGTACCAAAAACTTTGTGCCGCCAATTGCCGGACTGAAAGAAGCCGGTTTCATCACCTACCGCGAAGCGATCGACCTGGATAGCCCGCCAAAATCCTTATTCATTATCGGCGGCGGAGCAATCGGCAGTGAGTTCGCGGAACTGTTTTCGTCGTTTGATACCAAAGTACATATCGCCGACATGGCACCACGATTGGTAAGCCAGGAAGACCCGGAAGTCGGCGAACTACTCGGAGCGCTTTTTGAACGGCGCGGAGTTTCCGTTCACACCGGCGTAAAAGTAACGCGGGTCAGTAAAAAAGGCAGCAAAAAAACGGTCTATTACGAGCAAAACGGTAAAACGCATTCGGTCACCGTGGACGAAATACTGCTCGCCTCCGGAAAAGTACCCAACACCGACCTCGGCTTGGAAAACGCCGGCGTAAAATACGACCGTAGCGGCGTAAAAGTTAACGGCTATATGCAAACTTCCAATAAGCACATTTATGCCGCGGGTGACGTTGTCGGCCCGTACAAGTTTACACATACGGCCTCTTATCAAAGCCGGATCGCGGCGCACAATATGTTCCATCGCAAAAACAAACGAAAAGCGGACTATCACGCCATTCCCCGCTGCGTATTTACCGATCCGGAAATTGCCTGCGTTGGTTATACCGAATCGCAATTACAAGATAAAAAAATTAAATACCAGGTGGCGGCCGTGCCAATTACCGTTATTGGCCGGGCTAACACCAGCGGCGTGGATAGCGGTTTCGTAAAGGTGTTGGCCGGCAAATACGGGACACTTTTGGGCGCCAGCGTAGTGAGCCCTCAGGCCGGTGAAGTCATTCATGAACTAACCGTTGCCGTACAAAACCACTTGACTGCCCGTCAGGTCGCGGAAACCGTACACGCCTTCCCTACGTGGTCAGAAGCCGTTCGTAAAGCCTGTCAAAAGCTAAAATCAAAATAATCCACGAGTTAGAGCCGCTACCGGGCAAAAAATCCCGCTAAATTACCAGGAATCTGCTATACTCGTCTCTGTTACGATAGCCACCAATGGGGGTGTAGCTCATCGGTTAGAGCAGGACGCTCATAACGTCTTGGTAGTTGGTTCGATTCCAACCACCCCCACCACTACACGATAATCATCGCGGCTGCCATTAAGAACATGGCGGCGTCTTCGATAAAACTGACTTTGGAAAGTGGCAATTTGATTACATTGCCCAGACAAGCACACATAATATTGGACTTGTTGCGCAGCTCCTGAAATACGCCGATTGCCGCCGTTCCCGTTATTAGCATGGTAATAATATTCAGCGTATTGTTTTGATCGAACAGCAGATAAGCCACCCCGAGAACTCCTTCAATGAACGGAAAGGCGTATCCCCACAGCGGAAAACGCTTGGCAATAATGTCGTAGGACTGGTACGTCACGGAAAACATCTCTAAATTTACGAACTTGAAAGTAGCGAACACGATGAAAAATACCGCCATGAAATCGCCCATGAACCGGTGAACTTCAAACCCACGGGCCCATGCCAAAAATATAGTAACCAAAACGATACCGGCTATAACGCCGGTAAACTTCAGGTATTCCCTCCCGTTTTCCGCCGTGTCGTGCCCTAAATGCACATGGGCGTCGTGCTGATCATGTTCGTGTTTTGCCATAGTCTTATTCTAGCAACTTTTCCAACAATTCATCTATTGAATCGGTGTGCATAAGTTGCTCCCGTAAGTCTTTGGCGCCGTCAAAGCCGTTAATGTACACTTTGGCGAATTTTTTAAGCAGTGCGGGATTTTTCTGCCCTTCCCACTCTTTTTTAAAAAGTTTTATATGCTTGGCGAAAAGCTGTTTTCGCTCCTTGGCGCCAATGGATTCCCACGGGGTATTTTTGGCAAACAAATACGGATCTTTAAAAATACCGCGGCCGACCATGATGCCATCAATTCCATGTTTTTTTGCAAGCTCCTCGCCCTGCTGGCGCGACTCTACGTCGCCATTGCCTACGAGCAAAGTATCCGGGGAAATTTCGTTACGAAGCCGCACTAATTCTGAGGCCAGCTCCCACTTGGCCGGTACCTTGGACATGTCTTTTATGCTCCGAAAATGCATAGTCAACATCACGGGCTCGTAGCCCAACAAAAACCGCACCCAGGATTCGTCATAACTTTTAACGCCGAGTCGGGTTTTGATACTCACGTTCGGCTTGCCGGCACCTTTTTGGGTGGCGCGGATCAGTTTATCGGCCAAATCACGGTTTTGGATTAACCCCGAGCAAAGCCCTTGCTTAACCACGTTTTTCACCGGACATCCCATGTTAAGATCCACGCCAATAAACCCCATATCCATGGCTTCGCGAGCCGTTTTTTCAAAGTTTTCCGGTTTGGCACCCCATATTTGGGCAATCAGTGGATGTTCTTGCTCGTAAAATTTAAGCTTTTTCATGACCGCTTTTCGGCCCGGCGACTGCAACCCGTCAGCGTTGGCAAATTCCGTCATATACAGATCGGCCGGTGCGCAGGAATGAACGATACGACGAAACGCGGTATCCGTCACGTCGTCCATGGGCGCCAATACGAAAAATGGTTTTGGGAGCTTACTCAGTAAACCTTTCACTCTTCTAGTTTACTAGTACTGTCAGTAGTTTGGTTTATTGCTTCATCGAGCTCATGCCTATGATCTCTTTCGGACTGCCCAAGTAGACCAACTCTTGCCTGCAAATAATTGTCTTCAAGTCTTAATAAGCTTTGCCAATGTCCGACTCTAGTATTCTGGCCTTCACTCGTAAGATAGCGAACAGCTGCAGATTCTGCTCTTAATCTCGTTTGATCGTCCCATTCACGATAGATCTTCAAGGTATCAAGCATATTAAGCATTTCCGACCATGCCTGACCGATAAGTCTTTGCATTTCATGAGCAGGTTTATGAGCCCATCCGGGTGTTCTCGCCTCTTTTCTCAGGGTAAGTATGTCTTGTCTCCGCTCAATTAAACCCTCTTTGCGTGCTTCAATTGACTCAGTAGTCGTTTCAAGCGCATGAACCATAGATCGTTGACTGCGTGCTTGCGCTTCATCATCGATTTCCGTAGTTGCATTAAGGGTGCGTCTCGCTGCGGACCTCGCTAACAATTCCGGAGGGCGTTTAACCCAAGTGTACTCAGACGGTGGAAGTAATACGCCTTTCGCGTAACCAACAGGGTTGGTATCCAGACCTCGCCCACGCTCATCCTGAAAAAGGATTTCAGTTAATTTATCTGCCGTAAACCAGTCTTTTTCAGCTTGGGTGAGTTCAATCTTTGCGAGTTCTCCTTCTGGATCATACTGATGTTCTTTTACATAGCCTCCGAATGCAACGAGCCGGTTGGGATTATCTAACTCCGCAGTTACCGTATCTTCCTGCTGAACTTCCGAAGACACTAATTTAAGCTGTTCTCCCGGCACGCCTACCCCAATATATCTTTGCGGTTTTTAAAATGAGCAGGAGTAGCGCTCCGCACATCCACAGTGGTCGGTTCGGTACTTCGGTGAGCTTCAGTAAATGCTTTGACTGCCAATCTTCCCCTCAGACCCACTGCAAACTGATCATGTGGCATATCTTCCGGTCGCACCGGATGAGGCCCTTGCGTTTCTTCTATCATTGGCTGAACATCACCGTTTTCATCAACGGTAAAATCGCCTTCGGGACTGTAGTCAACTTCAATTGATCTTGTCATGTTAATACTATATCACACTTATGGTTATTTTACAACCAAAGTATCCAGAGGAACAGCGCGGCACCAACGAACATATTTATGAACGGAAAATAGGTGTAGTAGCGAAAGAACTGCTCCTTGGTGGTTGCCTGAAAAGACACATACATCATTGACAAATAAACCGCGGCTCCCACCAGGCTAAACCAACCGAGCCACGGAGCGGACAGCGATGCTGCTACCGTGTAGTGAAGTGCACAAAACAGCAGTGTTCTTTGTTTACCCAACGTCGTAGCGACGGTACGCAAGCCGGCGCGTTGATCGGCGCGGATATCCGGAATGGCCGAATAGGCATGCATGGCCGCGCACCACATCGTGGCGGCAACAAAAACTTGCAGCGGCGGGAATCCACCGGTCAACAACCCGTAACTGACCAATCCCGGAAAAACGTAGAGCACATTGAAATATGAATCCAAAATGGGCTTAGTTTTGGCTCGAATCGGCGGCACTGAGTAACCCAGGCCAAAAAAATAAAAAGCGGTCATTGCCCACTTGGCTTCCATTGGCACGCTTTCGGGGAACACTAACAAAATCCCCAAAGCACCGAACACGGTCAAGACATTGGTAAGCGATTTACGTTGTTCGGGTTTAAGTAACTTTTCATACGACCGCTTTTTTTTATTGAGCTTATCCGTTTGGTAGTCAAAGATGTCGTTAAAGCCGTAAATAAGCAAGTTGGCGGGGAAGGTAAAAAATAATCCAAGCAATACGAGGCGAATGGAAACGTCTATCTGTGGCGCGGCGGCAACACCGATCAAAAACGGGCCGAAGAGATATCCCCAAAAACGAGGGCGGCTCATTGGTAAACTTAAGCTTCGCTGCTGGCTGCTCATGTGCGATAATTGTATCAATGATTGTAGAAAACGTCCCCAACGTTGTGATAACTTTTGCGCCTTTGGTCGGCATTCTCTTGTTTGCCGCTCCGAGCTACTTTGCCATAATTCGGCAACGAAAACTCACGGGGATTATTATATTGGTTGCGTTGGGCATTTACGCCTTGGCCATTGAAACCGTGGCCATTAAGACCGGTTTGCCCTACGGTGAATTCACCTACACGAATACACTCGGACCGAAGCTACTAGATACCACTCCTTACGCTGTCGCTTTGGCTTATCCGCCAATTCTGCTTATGGGGTTTTGGTTGGCCAGTAAGTTCACCCGTAACTTTAGACGGGTTTTCATTGCGGCTATTTTTGCCACGCTCGTGGATGTCGTGCTTGACCCCGCTACTGTCAAGCTAGAGTTTTGGTCATGGGCCGAAGCCGGTAGTTTTTATGGCGTCCCCTGGATAAACTTTATCGGTTGGCTACTGACCGGGATAATCGGCGCCACTATTTTGCATTTTTTGTGGGGCAAAGCCGAGCGCGTAAAAGCTCCGGTAGCCTACAGCGGTTTTGGCGTTTTACTGTTTTGGACGGGAGTAAACGCCGGCATTGACCAAAAGGTTCCATTGGCGGTCGGAGCGGTTTACTCCTTAATTATTTTAGGTATTATCCTGTTGGAGAAACAGCAATTCAAAAATGAGCACGAATAAACCGACCGCTCTTATCGTAGGGGCGGGCTTTGGTGGATTAGGGGCCGCTTGCCTGCTTTCGAAAGCCGGCTATAACGTAACCGTGGTAGAAAAAAACGAGATGGTCGGTGGTCGCGCCAGCTTATTCCATGTCACAAAAAATCGATATGGTACCTGGAAAGTTACGGGCTCTAAGCCACGAAAAAACACGCCCCAGTTTCGATTTGATATGGGGCCAAGCTGGTATCTTATGCCCGATGTATTCGAGCACTTTTTTAATCTTCTTGGTGAAGACGTTAACGAACTACTGGACCTTCGAAAACTTAGCCCGAGCTACCGTATCTTTTACAAAGACGAAAACAAACAAGTTGACATTTATTCTGACTTGCAAAAGGATCTTCCTACGGTAGAAGCCCTAGAGGCGGGCGCCGGCGAAGCCCTGAAACGTTATCTTGACCAATCCAAGTACCAGTATGAAGTCGCCAAAGATCGGTTCATGTACAAAAACTACGATTCTATAAAAGACTTCTTTACGCGTGAAATGGCCGTCGAAGGCCGTAAGCTTAGCGTGCTTAGGACGATGGACAAGTATGTCAGTAAATATTTTAAGACTGACGAAATGCGAAAAATCATGCAGTATCCGCTGGTTTTTCTTGGATCAAGCCCTTATAACACGCCAGCAATCTACAACATTATGAGCCACATTGACTTCAATATGGGTGTTTACTACCCCCAGGGTGGTATCTACACTATCGTGGAGAAGCTGCGGTCTATCGCACAAAAAAATGGAACAAAGTTCCTGTTGAATGCTCCCGTTAAAAAAATCATAGTAAAAAAAGGGAGCGCAAAAGGGGTGCGGCTGCAAGACGGAGCGGTATTTTCCGCGGATATCGTGATTAGTAATGCTGATACCAAGTTCACCGAACAAAAACTGCTTGAACCAAAGTACCGTACAAAGTCAAAAAAATACTGGCAAAAACGTACGCTGGCACCGAGCGCATTAATTATGTACCTAGGCGTGAAAGGCAAGCTCCCTTCACTCAAGCATCATAATCTTTTATTTAGCCAAGATTGGAAACAAAATTTTACCGAAATTTTCGATAAACCCCAGTGGCCAAGCGACCCCAGTTTATACGTGTGCAATCCTAGCAAAACCGACCCGAGCGTCGCCCCAAAAGATCATGAAAATCTTTTTGTACTCGTCCCGGTTGCGCCGGGTCTGAGCTATTCACAAAAAGAGCTTGAAAAATACGCCGACAAAACCCTACGAACCATGGAATCCGAAATGAACCTGCCGCACCTTCGTGACAAAATTGTTTTTCAGCGACTATTTAGCGTTAAGGATTTTACCGCTCGTTATAACGCCCAAGAAGGTACTGCCCTGGGTTTGGCGCACACCTTAAAACAAACGGCAATTTTTCGGCCGAACAACATTAGTAAAAAAGTAAAAAACCTCTACTACGTTGGTGCTGGAACTAACCCGGGAATTGGCATGCCAATAACCTTAATTAGCGCGGAGCTACTGTATAAACGGCTCGTTGGTGACAGCTCTGCCGGCCCACTCACCAAAGATCAAATTAACCCGTAATTACGGTTTTATTCCCAGCGGAAGACTTTGAAGGCGATTACGTAAATAATTACTATCCAGCTGCCGATAATTGCCAGTTGCGGGCCGAGTTCGAAGATGGTGTAGCCTTCGGTCACAATGAGCCGAATGGCCTCGACTATAGGGGTCAGCGGAATGAATTGCGTGATTTTTTGCAGAAGTTCGGGCATTAAGAATGTCGGGAAAAATACTCCGGACAAAAACAACATCGGAAACGTCACTAGCTGCGCTAACGGTGCGGCCTGGTTTTCATTTTTGGCCCAACCGCCGACCGCCAAACCGATACCGAACAACGTAATAACACCGAGGGTTGTCATAAGCGCCAAGCTCAAATAATCACCCCGCATTTCCAGATCAAACAGTATGAGAGCCACGATAAACATTAATCCAACGGCCAGCAAACCGATAATAGCCTGCGAAATGACGTTACCCACGAAATATTGCCACACCCGAATGGTCGTGGTTTTATAGCGCCGCAAGACACCGCGTTGTTTGAGTTTGGGGAAAATGTTGGTCGGCCCGAAAATCCCCAGGGACAAAATCGTAAAGCCGAGTAGTCCGGAAAAGGTGTAATCAAAGCGGGTCAAGCCTTCGGTAGCCGTGGATTCCGCCGCCACCGTAAAGGGTTTTTCGGTATTTACGAACCGGGCATTGAGTTGCTCGAACTGCCCCTCCAGAATCGATCCCAAAGTTTGCGCGGCGTTCTCGTTATTTTGGTTGTATAAAACGGTCGCTTGGCCGCTGGGAGCTTCGCCGTTTTGCGCTCCGAAGTCCTCCGGCAAAATAATCGTGGCCTCGATTTCGCTACGACTCATCTTCTCCCGGGCGATAGTAATGTCGGTCACTTCTTTGTCGACCTCCAGTAGTTCGCCTTCTTTGGATTGCTCCACGAAGTTTTTGGCTATTTCACTGTTCGAGTGGTTGATGAGCCCCACGGAAAACGACACGTCTCCACCGCCACCGAAAATGTTACCGAAAATCAGCAAAAATACCAACGGGAAGATAAACACGAAGAAAATACCGACTTTATCCCGAAACAATCGTTTTACGTCAATGGGCACGAAGGTGGTAATGGGTAGAATGGTCTTTTTGAACTTTTCCATGGCTATTCCCGTAACTCCTTACCGGTCAAATCAATGAAGACGTCTTCCAGGTTGGCTTGTTCCACGTGTTGTTGTTTCTTAAAGCCACGGGCTAACAGGTCTTTGATAAGCTTTTTCGGGGTATCCAGCGCGATAATTTCGCCCTCGTCCATGACGGCGACCCGGTCACACAACAGTTCCGCTTCGTCCATATAATGCGTGGTCATCACGACCGTGACGCCCCGATCGCGCACTTCACGCACCAAATCCCAGAGATTTCTTCTGGCTTGGGGGTCGAGTCCCGTCGTTGGCTCGTCCAAAAAAAATACCCGCGGTCCGTGCACCAAAGATACGGCAATACTGAACCGTTGGCGCTGCCCACCGGAAAGTTGCTCCGGGTAGCTGCCGGCTTTTTCGTCCAGCTGTACGTCTTTTAAAAATTCGTGGGGGTCGACTTTTTCACCGTACGTCGCCGCGAAAAACTGAATTAGCTCGGTAAGTTTGGTTTTTTCCTCGAAAGCCGGAGTTTGCGGTTGCACGCCAATCAGCGACTTAATCTTTTCGGGGTCTTTCGCGACATCAATACCGTCCAGTAACGCGGTTCCGCCGTCAATTTCACGTTGCGCCTCGAGCATTTCCAGCGTAGTCGTTTTTCCGGCGCCGTTCGGGCCCAAAATGCCGAAGATTTCCCCTTCTTTCACTTCGAAAGAGATATCCTTAACGACCGGCTTCTTGTCGTACTCCTTGCGGAGCTTATCGACTTTAATGATTATTTTTTTCTTCATTCGAGTTATAAGTATACGTAGCTTTTAGCGGGGCGTAAATAAAAAATCGATCGGATAGTACCGATCGATTTTTCTCAAGATCCGTAAAAGAACTATTTGCGCTTTACAGTAAGGAAACCGTTGCGTGGGTTTTCGTTTACCGTGTAGCCATCAGGCAAGTCAGCAGCTTCTGGGCGCTGATCCTTGCTGAAGTAGTAAATAGTCTGTTGCTTGCCACCACGAAGCGTGACGTCTTTACTGTTTAGGTAGTAGGTTACACCTTTGGAATTTGTGTGCTTGTAAGCCATTGTTACATTTCCCTCTCTTACTTAGTAGTGACTCTACCATACGCCCCTGACATTTCACTTGTCAACTCATTTTCCCACAGATTGACCCCTGTAAATTTTTATCACCCCTGTTAATCCGCAATAAAAATTACAATTTACTATTGCGATTCATTACGCTTATGCAGTACAATACCTCTTGTAGCAAAACCAGTAAACAAAGGTGGAAATGATATATGGAATTTATGAACAGGGGCAGCACCCCTTCCGCACCACAACATCAAAATGGCGCTCAACACGGCAACGCGAGTACGCCCGCGCCACAAAAAAAGGAAAAACGCTTGGGGCGCGATAGTGACAAGGGTATGCGCATTACAACGGTCATCCTGTTGTTTTCTATGACCATTCTGTTGGTCGCTTTGGCCGCTTCGTTCGTTTTCGGACCGAAAAGTGAAAAAAGCTACGTCGAAAAGGATAAGCTACAGGCCGTTTTCTTGAACGGCGGGCAGGTGTACTTCGGGAATATTACCGACCTTAACGATAAATACTTACGGATGAACGACATCTTCTATCTTCGGGTCAATCAAACCGTACAGCCCGACCAAGAAGGCGCTAACCAACCACAACAACAAACCGGCCAAAACGACATATCACTGGTGAAACTGGGGTGTGAGCTGCACCGCCCGGCTAACGAAATGCTCATAAACCGTAGCCAGGTCATCTTCTGGGAAAACCTGAAAGACGAATCCGGTGAAAATACCGTGCCGGGAGCGGTTAAGAATTACCACAGCAACTATCCCGACGGGCAAGAATGTCAATCACAAAACAATAACACCGGTGGCAATGGCGGCAGTGCGCCGGCCAGTGAAGAAAGCGGAGATGGTGACAGTGCCCCCGCTACGGGTGCGGGCAGCGGCCAATCCGGCACCAACCTCGCCAACTAAGCCCTTACGAGAAAGCGCTTACATAAATAACTCCCTATGGTAAAAGGGAGTTATTTTATTTCATGTTTAATAAATGCGCCGAGTAACAAGCGAATCGCCAACAAAGCCCCCAGTAGTGTCGTCACCAAAATCATGATGCCGGCAAAATCCGGTGACCACGTGGGCGAAGCAAAATCGAACCGATATAACTCCTTGGGCACGGGTTTGGCTTCAACGGTGTTTTCGGCAATATAATCGTCAACGCAGGCGGCCCGTGCACGTATTTGTCCCGCCGGGAAACGCTGCTCACAGCGTGTTTGCGCCGTGGAAATAACTTCATCGTTATGTTCTTTCACTCGCTGCTGTTCTTTGCTCACCAAACGCTCGTAGGTGTGTTTAAGTTGGATGGGCGGCTTAATGGAGAGGCCTCCGCTATTTAAGTCGGTATTCATGTGTCCATGGACGTAACGGCGAAGCTCATCCAGTGCCCGGCCGACTTCCTCCCCTTTTTTATCCGCGGCAAATACTTCCTGGCGGAGTTCCAGCATCCGCACGTTATTGCTTCTTAGTCCAACGGCGGACAGTACTCCACACACTAAAAATAGCAGTAATAATACTTTGGGATTTAACTTACGCAATTTGGTATAAAAGTGATGTAGCTTTCGTTTATCGGCCATTGTCAGTCCTTTTTAGCGCGGTAAACCGCTGCGTATTCATGAGTATGGAACATACACCGGCTATTATAAACCCGGCAACGATAACCTGGTAGGTGCTCAAGACATAGGTGAGCAAAAACAGCTGCACCCAGACAACGCTCTTAATTAACGAGCCAAAAGCTTCCACGCTGGTAATGTAGACGATTCGCAAACCGGGATGTTGGTCGGCCGCGTCGTAAAACCCTTTTTTGAACGGAATTCGATACGCAACGGTCAATGAATCGCTTATAACGTTTATGCCAAGAACTCCTACCACGCTCTGAGCAAAAGGACGCAAGCCGTAAACGAACGCGTTGGCGATTGAGGTAACCCTCAGCAGTAACCATCCTTTTTGCGAATCGACCAACTTGCCTGCAAAGTACGCCGCGGTGATAGAAGTGAAAAAGCCGAGGGAAGCCAATATGCCGATGGTGCCGTATATGTTTTCCGCGAAAACGAACAGTGTCAAAAACGCCGGCCACAGGACGACACGCAAGTTATTTTCCACATAAAGAAAACTAACGGACAAAAAATCGCGTTTTATTTTATCCACGCGCAGTTCTCGAAACGCCAGTTTTTGGCGGGTTTTAACGGGTTCCGCCGTCTTGAACAGGGGTAGAAGACCCAACAGTAACACCAAAACGGCCGTAGCGAAAAGTAACTCCGGATTAAACAACGTGGCCACGACACCGCCGATAAGCGGCCCGATCATCCCGCCGACCCGCTGTAAAATATTTAAGTACCCGACTTCTTTTCCGCCGTGGTCACTGTGTTTTATTTTGGAAAAATCCACGTGCAAAGAGGTGAACGTCAAACTGGAGGCGGCTCCCCATATGAGTGCGGAAAGATACAGCGGAAAGCCGATCGCTCCGACCAAGGAAAACGATCCCGCGGCCAAAATTTGTACCACGTACCCGATAAAAAGCGTGTGCTTGGGGCCGAACCGGGCGATAACGTACGCCGCGGCAAAATCCAAGAAAATCCGGCATAAAAAATACACGGCATAAAACAGCGCTACGGTGGAGATTCCATATCCCAGCGTCAAAATGTACACCGGCACGAAAATACCGATCATTCCCAGCGCAAAACTACGAAACGCCATGGCGATATAGACTTCACTTAACTCGTCAAAAGTCGCGTCACGCCAGAAGTGCCGGTGGCGCAAGACTTTATGGATTAGTTTTTTCAGCATGTTTTTGTTCTTTTTTACTTCTTAAACAGTGTATCATAACCGTATGCACGTCTATTTTTCAGGGATTGGCGGCACCGGAATCGGTCCGCTGGCCTTACTCGCCCATCAAGCCGGCTACACGGTGTCGGGATCCGACAAACAAGAATCCGAATACTATCGATACTTACGATCCAAAAATATCGGCGACTTACATATCGGGCAAGAGTACGATCAAATCCAAGCGATGCACGAAAAAAACCCGATTGAATGGTTCGTCCACACCTCCGCCCTTTCTATCGAAAATCCCAATGCGCCGGAACTGAAATTTTGCCGGGATCACGACATTAAAGTGAGTAAACGTGATGAGTTGATAAACCACCTACTCGCCGAAAGAAATTTAAAATTAATCGCAATTTCCGGTACGCACGGCAAAACCACCACTACGGCCATGATGGTATGGCTGCTCAAACAACTGGGGATTCCGGTCAGTTACTCCGTGGGCGCCAAAATCAGCTTCGGGGAAATGGGCGAATTCGACCCCAAGAGCGAATACTTCGTGTACGAAGCCGACGAATACGACCGCAACTTCTTGCGGTTCAAACCATACGTGTCGATTATTCCCGGGATCGCCTATGACCACCCGGATATCTACCCGACCGAAGAGGAGTACGACCAAGCGTTTCGTGACTTTATTTTTCAATCCGAGCATGTGCTTGCCCACCAAAAAGATCTGGAAAAACTTGAACTGTCGGCCGACCCGTATCAAGACGTTACCAAGCAGCTAACTATGCCCGGCGAAGTCAACCGCGAAAACGCGCAACTTGTCATTACCGCCGTGCATAAGCTTACCGGTACACCCCTTACCGAGCTCGTAAAAATCGTGAATGGCTTCCCCGGCTTGTCGCGCCGCTTTGAAAAGATCACGGAAGGCGTTTACAGCGATTACGCCCACACGCCGGAAAAGATCAGGGGCGCGCTGCAAATGGCCCGTGAAGTCGCCGGAGACGACGTGGTCGTAGTTTACGAAGGCCTGCACAACACCCGCCAACACTTTATTAAGAAGCAACTAAAAGATTTATTCGACGGCACCAAAAAACTCTACATCGTTCCCAGTTGCCTGGCTCGTGAGGACGAAAGCCTGGAACTGCTCACGCCCCAAAAACTCTCGGAAACTATTGAAAAGCCCGATAAACGCATTCCGAGCGAATTAAACGACACGTTAAAAGAAAACATAAAATCGGAAGTTGATACCGGAAATCTCGTCCTGTGCCTCACCGCCGGAGGCGGCGGCAGTCTGGACGAATGGCTAAGAGTGAACTTTGTTCACGGTAACCAGGAATCAGGAAACAGCAACTAGTTAATTCCAGCCGTACTCGCTGTACTTCTCGCCTTTTTCGATAGCTTCAAGAGCGGCACGCACCGGAGGAACAACGTTTTCGGGCAGATCATTAACGTTTAGCCAGGCAACTTCTTCGTGCACGTGCGGTTCTGCATTGGTTATTTCACCCTTCCACTTGGGAGCCTCAAAGTATACGTCCACCCAGTCCACCTCATCATGCCGATGCATGGTGTGCGTGTGATGTATATTTTCCGGTAAAACACTCACGCCAACTTCTTCCAGGCCTTCGCGGATTACCCCCTGGGAAAAACTTTCATTCTTTTCGACTTTACCGGAAGGCAACCCATAATAGCCGGCCATCCACTTCGTTGCCTCGCCCCTCAATACGAAAGCGATTTTGTCGCCGTCCCGTAAGATTAAATAACACGCGATATAAGGTTTAGCGGTATCGAACATTACCGATTATCTCCGCTGCCCCGGATCATATTGCGTTTTTGCCGATCTCGCAGCTTTGAAATGTTTCGTCTTCCGGCCTCCTCAAAAGACACGTCAAGATGCTCGGCCAGTACCGCCAAATACCACATCACATCACCGATTTCTTTTATTATTTCATCCCGATCTTCAAGAGTGATTTCCCCATTCTTGTCGCGAACGATCTTTTTTAGTTTTTCCGCGATTTCCCCGGCTTCACCGGTAACGCCAAGCACCCAATGCGCAAGATCCTTAAAGTTATCTTCCGTAAAAGCGGCAGTTACGAGCGCTTCTCTTTGATATTCATCGAGTGTCATGTAATTACCCTCCCGGTATTTTCATCTATTTTAACAGCTCCTTGGCGGATTACTTCCACGGTATCGTCTACTACGCGAATCACGGTTGACGGCTCGCGGTCGCTTAAGTCACCGCCGTCCACGTAAAAATCCACTCGGTCGCCAAAGTATTTTTGTGCCGTGGCAAGATCGGTCGCGCCCGGCCGGCCGGTGAGGTTGGCGCTGGAAGTTTGCAGCGGCCCGGTTTTTTCCAAAAACGTTCGTAAATTTTCGTCGGCGGGGATCCTCACCGCAATACTTCCCACGCCGTGGTGTAAGTACCTAAGTTTAAAACACGGAATCACTACGCTGATTGGTCCCGGCCAATAGTGTTCCACGGCTCGTAAATAACGCTTTTTAAGCCCCAGCTCTTCGAGTTGGCTGATTGACGAGGCAATGATGGTTCCGGGTTTTCCGTCTCGTTTTTTTAGCTCATAGATGCGCTTGACCGCTTCAGCGTCGTGGGCGGAAGCAACTAACCCGTATATGGTGTCCGCTGGAATCACGCCGACACTACCCTCCCGGCAAAGCTCAATGACGTCGGTCAATTTTTTATATATCATCTTAAAAAGTGTAGCAGTAGCCACGGAAAATGGTACACTTTTACGTATGGAAGAAACGACTTTTTGGGATCCGTTAATCGAATTCGGCAAAGATCACGGATTAAATATTCTTATCATTCTGGCCGCGGCTTACGTGGCGCGAAAGTTCGTAATGGTTTTTGTTACCCGCCTCATTCGTAACGCGATCCAGCGTGGAAATTACAAAACCATAACCGATGAAAAACTTCGGGAAGATACGCTCATTGGTATCTTGGGAACCGCTTTGCGGGTCGCAATTTGGGTCGTCGCCGGACTACTGTTGTTATCCGAATTTAACGTGGAAATCGGACCACTTCTGGCCGGTGCCGGTATTGCCGGTGTGGCGCTTGGTTTCGGTGCGCAATCCATGGTGGCCAACTTTCTTTCGGGGATATTTATTATTTTGGAAAACCAATACCGCGTGGGCGACGTGGTACAAATCAACCAGGGCGTGGCCGGCATCGTCGAAGAGTTAACGCTGCGCACGACCGTCTTGCGCGATCTTGACGGCATGCAACACCATATCCCCAACGGGGAAATCACCCTGGCCACCAACATGACCATGGAGTTCGCTAACGTGAACCTGAATGTCGGCGTGGGATACGATACCGATCTGGACAAACTGGAGCGCATAATCAACGAGGTCGGATCCAAAATGGCCAAGGAAGAGCCGTGGGATCAAAAAATCATGGAGGTCCCGGCCATGCTCCGCGTGGATAACTTCGGCGATAGCTCCATTGACGTCAAGATCACCGGCAAGACCAAGCCGATGCAACAGTGGGCGGTCACCGGCGAACTACGCAAACGACTCAAGAAAGCTTTCGATAAAAACGGTATCGAGATTCCATTCCCTCAGCGCGTGATGCACGAAGCACCAAAACCCGCTAAGAAGAAATAGATTCCCAGGTTTTTTTACCTGAAACAAATTGGGTAATTTGCAAGCCTTTTTGCCAGTTTTGTATTTCTCTAACGACTTCTTCGCTGTTCTTGAGCGCCGCATCAAGAAATGGTTGTGTTGAAGCATAGAAATCTGCTCCACACATCTTGGCTTTGTACCCCTGTACTGGCGATCTAAGGCCTCCCGAGGCAATTAAAATTGTACGCTCAGATTTAATGGACGCAAGCTGATTTATTGCATCTTCCGTTTTAATACCAATATCCTTGAACCAATTTGCAAAATCCTGATTACGGGCCCTTTTTGCCTCTACCCAGGCGTAAGAAGTCCCGCTTACGCCCGCAACATCCAAGCCACTGACGCCAACCTGCAGTAAAGCCTTTGCAGTCTCGGTGTCAATCCCATGACCTACCTCTTTGACGACAACTGGGACATCTACCCTTTTTACGACTTCAGCTATTTTGTCTATCAACCCTCGCCAATCCGTATCGCCTTCAGGTTGTACTGCCTCCTGAAGTGGATTGATGTGTAAATAAAGCGCGTCGGCTTGAATCATATCGATAACTTTTTGATACTCCTTTGCTGTATAGCCATAATTAAGTTGTACGGCTCCCATGTTCGCAAACACAAAAGCAGTCGGTGCATATTTTCGTATTACTTTGAAAGTTTCTACTGCGGCTGGTTTTTCCAGAGCAATTCGCTGTGAACCAACCCCTATCGCTATTTTTTCTGACTCTGCCGCTTTTGCAAGATTCGTATTAATGTCTATCCCGTGCTTTGTACCTCCGGTCATTGAAGAGATAATAAGTGGCTGGGAAAGCTGTTTCCCGAAAAGCTTTACCGAGGTGTCTACCTGGTGCATGTCGATTTCTGGCAAGGATTTATAAGGCACGATTATGTTAGAAAACGGCTCAACCAGCCCTTGAGAGTGCGGATCTAAGCACCACTTTATATGCTCTCCCTTGCGTGAAGCTATACTATCTTCTTGTGACATTATAGTTTTCTCTATTTAATGCAGCTTGTTCAAGAATTAACTGTGCGAGTCGGGCCTGCAGAGGATCTCGGTTAGCGTGTACTGGCGGGAAAATATCCGTTGCTTTACGATCTCTGTCACTTTCACCTATTTCCTCTGGTTGCTGCGATGCATTTAAAAAATCAGCAACTCCTCGTACGTTTAAATCTAGGGTAGATGCGCCCGAAGCAATGCCGACGCGACCAACAATATCTCGCGGAAGTTGCCCAAAGCTGTTTACGAGAATGACCCTCGATAGCGAAACATCCTCACCAGCAGCTACTCTCTTTTTTGCTTCATCAATCCCAACATCAACAAGTGATTTAGTGTTTTTTGAATTTACTGATCCCACTATAACCAAACAATCAACACCAAGGCCAACCATCTCCCTGACCGCATTCTGTCTATCCGTGACGGTGCGGCAAATATCACGCTCATTAAAAGGAAACGTTTCGGTGTCAATCTCAGGATAAGTATCTCTAAGCAAAAGCCTGGTGCTCTCAGCTAGCTTAACGGCTTCTTCGGCATTATTCGTAGTCTGGCTTACTATTCTGACCCTTTCCCAGTCTGCTAGATCAGAAATGCCCCGTAAGTTTTCAATTTCATCACGGTCGTGAATTGCTATATATGGCACGTCCAATGACTCCATTAATTCAGTTGTTCCAACAAATTCAGCATGATCCGGACGCCCCCCTATACTCAAATAAATCACTCCTGTTTTCTTGTTTTCTTGCCAAGCCCTCTCTGCAGCAGTTCTAATCTCGCGGTGAGTAGTTTCCACAAAGATACAGGTTGAGTCATATACGGTAACACTATCTCTGTCTTTAGCTTCTTTGAGCTGTTTGGGGTTGCCATGGGCTGAAATCATAAAGGTATCCCCTGGCTGTAGTGTGTTGGTATCTATATCGAATTCTATCCCTAATTTTGCAAATTGAGCATTAGAGTCCGCACCGTTGGTGGGCTTTGAATTAATTTTAACGGGAGTCTCTTCCCCGTGAGCAGAATGAACACCCATGGTTCCAAGAATCGAAGCCCTTACACCGCCACATGGTCCTGATTCGCGCGCGATGAGCACTTCAGACACCTGCCCGGTTGGTAATACTCCGTGCTCTGAATCCGAATGAAGCAAATCATGCTCAGGCTTTTCTACGGCAATGTGGCCTGAATCTAGGTCAACGACTTCAACGAGTTCTGGCATAAAAGAGGGTTGGGGTTGTGTTTCATTCTTGTAGGACATAGAAAAACTCTAGCACGTCACGCTTTAATACCATACCTACTATTATATAATATTCAACACTACTATTCCACTAATTATCCTCTATACTGAACGGTACATGACCCACAATATATTAAACTACAAGACGATCGTGCTAGCCGGACCATCCGGTATTGGTAAAACCTATATTTCCAAAAAACTTATCGAACTCAAACCCGCTGACTTTAGGCACGCTAACATAGTCACGACGCGGCCTAAGCGCACTAACGAGGAACATGTAGCGATTAATAGAATCTTTGTAAGCAGCGAAGAATACAAGAAGTTAAAAAACGAGGGTAGCTTTTTCATTGATGAGAGTTTTGCAGGCTACAATTATGGTTATCGCAAACAAGATTTCACGTCCAAAAATTATAATACTCTCGTTGATGTTTCACCCTGCTTTCTTCGCAACTTATCAACGACAAACACGCTTTTCGTAGGTCTATCTTGCAGTCAAGATTTTTTAACCAAGATAGAACAAAGAATGACTCAACGTAGAGATACCACTGAAATTATAAAAAACAGACTCCCTTTTGTTAAGCGGGATCTTGATGACATTGAACGTTACTCTGGCTTTATTAATAATTTCGGAAAAGTTTTTAATATTGCTGACGATCGTGAGGCGGATGAAAAAATAATTCCTTGGATACTGGGTAATGTACCGACTGGTAACTAGCCAGGAAAACACACCTAAAAAAACCGACTCTTAATTGTCTAATTTTTGTTTAAAGAATGAACAACGGGTATCATAATCGGTTGGAATTTTCGCAAATACTCGAAAGAGTGCGCTTGGGTTATTAGCTGGGAACTCCGTTGAAACCATCATTTTTCGGTATTTAACTATTTATCGCACATTTTTTCTGCACATAGCATAAATGATGTTATACGAGTGGTAGCTTTGCGTTTTTCTAAGCGAAGTTCAGTTTGTCGTGATGTAGACAAACACCACGAACCCGCATAATGCCGCGCCGACCAGCCCGATAAAAATGGCCAGACCCACGTGCCGCGTGCTTTTGGTGCTTGAGTGGTGAGTTCCGTGATCTTGTGATTTTTGGGGAGCGTCTTTCCCGGCCTTCGCGGGTGGCTCTTTTTCACTCGACGTACCAGTCGGCACGTCGCTGGTGACTTTTGGAAGTGGATCGGTCGTGGGCGGCTCCGAGGAAGGCGGCGGTGCGGCCCGTTCGGTTTCCGCCGACCCGTCCGGGGGCGGTGTTACCGGTTGCCTGGCAACTTTCGGTCGTTGATCAACGCCTTCTTGGTTTTGTGATTCTTGGGCGTTTTGGGAACTTTGGGTGGAATCTTTCGGGGGAAAAGGTTGGGAGCCAAGATCATCGGAAAATTCCGCGCCGTTCGAAGCCGCGTCCGGCGCTCGTGGCTTCACGTCATCTATGGGCTCTTGATCGGCTTGTTGGTTATCGTCGTTTTCCGGCATAGTCTATGCGTGATTTTAGCATAATCATTTTGCAAGTTTTAATTTCCGCCCATACCGGCAAATCAGGCCTTCGCGCAGCAAATCGTCAATTACTCCTTTCGTGCGGTCATCGGCCGCTTCCCGTGCCAAGCCGTTCCGGGTTTTGGGCGATTTTCCGAGTGAACGCAGCACTAACCCCCTAATCTGGCGGCGGGAGCCTTTGAACGGTGATTGTTTTTTATGAGTTTTACTACGCCCGATATTGTTCCCGAAGGTGGATTTTATGTGCGTTCCGTAATCCATTAATGCCCAGTAAAAAGAACGCGGATCTTTCCTGTCAAGCACCTCCGCGAGTAACCGCTTGACCGATTCGTCGCCAATGTCATCTTGCTCTTTGAAAAAGTGGTGGATGAATACGCTACGAATGTTGGTTTCGATAAATACTTCGGGTGCGTTATAGGCGTAGACGCGAATCGCTTTGGCGGTGTTCTCGCCAATTCCTTTGCAGTCGGTCAGCTGCTGCTTCGTCCACGGGTGTTGGTGGTCTTTGAGCCGTTTTGCGGCCTCGTGTAGGTACTTGGCACGCCGATTATAGCCCAATCCGCTCCACAGCTTTAAAACGTCCGACAGCGGCGCCCGCGCCAACTCGGTCACGTTCGGAAAACGCCGTAAAAAAACCTCGAACTTAGTGGCGACCCGTCCGACCCGCGTTTGCTGCAGCATGAGTTCCGACACCAAAATTTTATACGGGTCGAGCTTCCCGTCGGCCTCCGGTTCGCGCCACGGCATACGGCGAGGGGCTTTTCGCCAACGCGTAATGTTTTCACGTAACGCCGCTCGTTGAATTTTGTTCACAATCATGGGTTTCATTGTATCCTAGTAACAATGATCCACGGTTTTGTACGCATATTTAAACGATTCATTGTTTTGTTACCCGGGTTAGTCGTCGCCTATTTCGCTACCACGGGCGTTTTTCCGTTTTTCGACCAACGCCTTCCCGCGGTTTTGGCAATATTGTTCGCTTACGTACTGGCCGCTTATGTGCTCATCCCGGCTTTGTTGCGTTTGGTACGTTTTTTCGTACGCCCCAAGCACATTCCCCATTACTGCGTTACGGGCGACGGATTTGCCTCCGACCCTATTAATATCGGACTCGTGGGAAGTAAAGAACAAGTTACGCGCGCCATGAAAAAGGCGGGCTGGTACGGATCGGACAGAAGAACCGTAAAAAGCATTGCCCGGTTGGTTTACTCCGTCATTTTCCGGAAAAAGTACCTTACCGCTCCCTTCAGCTACTTGTATTTGTTTGGCCGCAAACAGGATATTGGGTTTCAGCTCCCCGTCGGGGACAGCCCGCACACCCGTCATCACGTTCGGTTTTGGCTGGCCGGACCAACGCTCAGCAAAGAACATCGTGCTCACCTGGATTTTTGGGACGAACTGGTACACGGAAAAAAACGAAAAGCCCCGCGGGATCAACTATGGCTGGGCGCCGCCTCCCGGGATATCGGTATCGGGTTCATACGGCATAACGCCCAGTTCACGCACAGCGTGCACCCGGATACCGATGCCGAACGGAATCTTATCGTCAAGTCACTCAAAAAAACCGGTTTAGTGAAAAGAGTTCGTAATATCATGGTCGGCGAAGCGTATAAATTACGTAACCGGGTCTTCCGTTCCCACCTACGAAGTGACGGAAAATTAACCATTATTAGGCTCAAATAATACTAGAATTAATACTAGTATTAATTCTAGTATTATTATCAAAACCACGGCGTACGAAAGTTTTCAAATTCACTTTAAAAAAACTTTGTCCGCATTCAGGAAGGAGCAGCCAAAGAAAAATGTCTTCCTTGGCAGGAGTGTCGCTTAGTCGATAGACGCGATAATCTTTACTTAATAATCCCTTAAAGTAAATTCATTTTACTTTAAGGGATACCAATCGGGAGGTGAGCAGCCCGAGCAAAAAACCTTGTAGTCTCACTAGAGGCACACATTTGGATGCCGGGTGCAATTTCTTTGCGAGAAACGGACTGAGCCGTATATGGATACGGTGAGGGAGTATACTCAGCAAAAAATTGTACTCCGGCGCCAAAAGCAGTGGCGGGTTACGAGCTTTGCTCGTCAAGCAGGCCACTGCGGTGTGTGCTTCTAGTAGTAGTACCAGCGCTCTAACCCGGCCGCGTCAGTCACATCAACCAACTTCTTCGCCTCACCCCCGCGCAAACTCGCCACATAATCCGCGGTTTCCGCGTCGGTTTTTACCCGAAAGACCACCGTGGAATTATTCAACCACATCGCTGGCTGCCGAAGGCCGCCCATTTCGGCAACGGAATTTTCTTCGCCACTCTCCTTGTTATACACCAGTAAGTTTCCTTTCCCGTCGCGGTTTTCCACGCGCAAACTTTTCGTGCCATCGGGACTATCCACGTATACTCGTGAGTCGTACTGGTTCGGCTCCCCTTCGCGTTGGCCGGTAGAAAGACTGTTCAAGTCCAGATCGAACCAGTCGCGGCTTCCGGTGGTGTAAATGACATTTTCGTAGGTGTTGCGGAACATGCTCCAAACCTCGTTGGGGTGCACGATCCGTTGATCGGAACCATCGGGATTAATCCGGTATAAGGCGGCCGGTTCTTTGGCGTAAGCACTGGAAGGCGCGAACAACAGCACGTCATTGGCCAGCATGACGTCATTAAAATAATTCGCACTGGCCAGCTCGGCGACCACTTCTTGTTCAAGATTGTAGGTTTTTAGTTGGTGCCTCTTGGGGTTCGCCGCACTGGTGCCGGATCGAATTTGCACGAAGACCAAGCGTTCGTTTTGCCAGCCGATAATTTGAATTCGTTCGGAATCAACCACGGTTTTCGGATCACCGGAGTCCTTAACGTTTAGAATGGTCAGTGTACTGAGTTGATACCCGTCATCGTTTCGCTTCCCACTGCGCGTCGATACCAACGCGGCAACGTCACGGGACGGATGCGGTACGAGCGTTATGTCTTCGCGCTCTTCGCCGCTACCTTTCAAAAGTAATTGTTCATCCTGGCCATTGGCGTAGGCCGAATATATATCGTATGTGCCGTCGCGGCGGGATACGAAGGCGTGTTTTTTGTCGGGCACCAGCTCTAGCTTTCGAACGTCTTCGTCTTCGGCGTTCATGGTGAGTGTTTCGTTCCGGAATTCTTCGCCGATAATTTGCACTTCGAATTGTTCGTCCGGCATATCCAGGGTAAGTTTTATTTCCCCGTTTTCATTGGAAAGCGCACTGGCTTCTTCGCCGCTTACCGCCTCTACGCCTTGCACGGGCTCGCCAGATACGTAATCGGTTACCAAAAACTCGTACTGCGCGCCCACCGGGGTGAGCCGTTCGTCCGGCAACGGATTGCTTCCCCACCCCACGGTAAGAGGCCGTTCAATGCTACTGAAAGCCCGTTTCGTAATTAACAAATCAGTTTTGCCGAGTTTGATGTGTCCCACGTTGGCCACGCCGTCAATGTCGGTTTTGGCCCGTACGCCGTTTATTTCCACCGTCACGTTTTTTAATGGCTGCAGGGTGCTTTGGTCGAACACCTTGACCGATGCGCTGCTACGCACCCCCAGCGTGTTAAGCACGAAATAGCGTGAAGTCGGAATGATCGCCCCGGCCGCCAGCAATAATAACAGTACGCAAATCGTCCCGTACCGAGCATATTTGTTATGCCACCAAGCCTTAAAAAAAGCTTTTAGGCGGGCACGGAAAGGGGTTTTGGCGGGTTTGGACTCGCTGGACTCCGACGTATCGGTGCTTTCCAGCAGCTTATCGCTTTCCTCTTTGGCGATGTCGTCCACCGCTTCGTCAAGCGCCGGATTGGCGGCCGGCTTATCGTTCTTATCGTCTTTGGACTCGGTAGCCTCCGAATCAGTGGCGGGAGTTTCGGGTTCTTCGTCCGGATTTTCTTCGGGCTCTTTTTCGTCGGGGGTGTCCTCCGTTGACGCTTCCTCGTCAGCTTCCTCTTCCGGGCTTTCCGTCTCCTCTTCCGATTGCCCGGTTTCTTGGCTATCATCGCCATCCTCGGCCGGATCGGGAGTTTCGTCGCTTTCGGGTTCGTCCTCCCGACGCTCCGTTACCGCGGTCTTTTTGGAAGAAACCTCCGGTGCCCCGCTCGGCTCCTCGCTCTTCGCGCCGTCTTCTTTTTGGTTCTTTTTACTTTTTTTACCCGCTTTCTTGGTTTTACCGTCATTTTTTATTTCGATTTTGGTCGGGAGTTTATCATCGGTCGCTTTTTCTTTGGCGTCGTCACCCACGACCTTGATCTCGGGTCGGTCAGGGCGGCGCGGATCGAGCATTTCGTCGATCTTTTCTTCTAGTTCTTTACGCTTGTCTTCCTCTGGTGGGGGTGTATTCTTTTGCTTTGGCATAAAACCTTCTATACTTATGCTTAAGTGTAGCAAAAAGTAATAAGCAAAGATATTTAATAACCCATGAAAGAACTGCCACGGCCAATAGTAATCTTTTTTCTCGTTTTGGGATTTTTACTGATCGGTTTCATGGCGGTCAGTTTGTACCGGGGTGATTCCGAACAAACCCGGCAACAATACATTGATCAACTCGACGTAGAAACTCGAAATCCACAACCCGCCGGTAAAAACGTCATCCCCGAGTAAAGCGGCTATTTTTTGCCGGATCTTTTTTTGGCGCGGCGCTTTTTCTTTTTGGAAGACTTTACTTTTTCGGGCTTGGTTGTTTTTTCCGGGGTATCGTTGGTCTCCGAGGCGCGGGTGGATTTTTGCTTTTCTTCGGGTAGTTCGTTCGGGATCGGCGCTTTCGGGACGTGCTTGTTTTTTTGCAGTAACAATACCGCCGCGATAAGCGTTACACCCGCCGCGCCGATAATTGCGGGCCAAAACACGGTATTTTCGGCGGGTTCCGGCGTTTCAACGACACGCGGCTCCCCGGCCTCTACGGTGATTCGTCCCTCGGTATGTAATATCGAAGCGTCGGACGAATCCTGTAATCCGCTTTCGGTTTCTACCAAGTCCGTTTGTGTGCTTCGCGTGTTTTGCGGATTTTGAGTATCGGGTTCGGTAGAAGACGTCATTTGTTGTGCGCCCACGGACGGGGCGAAAAGCACGGCGATACTCAGTCCGGCAATGATTTTATAACGGATTCGAAAACTCACTAAAGCTATCATACCACGTACATTTTTGCGTCGCTTAAGCCGCTAGGTAAGCCTTGCCGAACGAAACTTGACGCATTATATACAAAGGCGTAGCCTGGTGATATGGTCTCGGAGGGTTAAGCATTATTGCTTTGCTGCTAAGTGACCAGCAAACCAAAAAATCAAAAGAGAAGGGCTCCGGTTTGGGGGCTCTTTTCTTTATTTTTAGTGATTTATAAACCGAGCTCTTTGAGCTGCTCGGGGTCAATTTCGCTTGGCGAGTTCATCATTACGTCAACGCCGGAGCCGTTTTTGGGAAAAGCGATGATTTCCCGAATATTGTCTTCGCCCATCAACACCATGAAAATACGATCCATACCCGGTGCGCACCCAGCATGCGGTGGTGCCCCGTATTTAAAAGCGTTCAGCATGGCGCCGAACTTGGACTCCACGTACTCGGCGTCATACCCCAGTGCCGCGAATGCCCGGTACATAATTTCCGGATTATGGTTTCGGACCGCACCCGAGCTTGCCTCGTACCCGTTCATCACAAGATCGAACTGATCGGCGACAATGCTTAATTTATCTTCCTTTTCCAGCGCTTCTACGCCGTCTTTGGGCATGGAAAACGGGTTGTGCCCAAAATCCAACTTGTTGGCTTTTTCGTCCCACTCATAAAATGGAAAATCAATGACCCATAAAGCAGCCACTACGTCAGGATCTTTCAACCCGAGTTCATTGCCAAGGTGACTTCGCATGCCCCCCAAGACCTTGTTTACTTTATCTCGTTTGTCTGAACCAAAGAATATAGTGTCACCGTCTTTCGCGCCGACCGTTTCCAGGATAGTCGCGAGCTCATCGTCACTAAAAAACTTGGCAATGGAAGAAGTCGCTACTCCGTTTTCCACGATCATATACGGCAATCCGCCGGCGCCTTCTTGTTTGGCCAAATCGGTGAGTTTGTCGATTTCCGAACGGGAAAACTGTTTAGGTACCGCGATGGCTTTCACCGCGCCACCGTCATCAATCGCCTTTTTGAAAACACCGAACCCGCAATCGGTTAGCTTTTCGGTCAGATCAACCAGCTCCATACCAAAACGTGTGTCCGGTTTGTCCGAACCGTACTTCTCCATAGCTTCGGCATAAGTTATCCGGGGGATATTATCATTTTGTAGCGTTTTGCCGGCAAAATCCTTCACAAGCCCGGAAATAAGCGGATCGATTATCTCTCTTACTTCCTCGCCATCCTCAACGAAGGACATTTCCATATCTAATTGATAGAATTCACCGTACAGTCGGTCTGCTCGTGGGTCTTCGTCACGAAAACAGGCCGCAAATTGATAATAGCGGTGCACGCCTCCAACCATTAAAAGTTGTTTAAACTGCTGCGGTGCCTGCGGAAGCGCGTAAAACTTTCCCTGATGAAGTCGTGACGGTATGAGAAAATCTCGAGCTCCTTCTGGGCTAGAGTTCGCTAAAACTGGCGTTGCTATCTCAGTAAAGTCATTCTTTTCCATATACTCACGGATGATTTTGTACATTTCGGCGCGTTTTTTGAGCATGAGTTGCATTTTCTCGCGACGTAAATCCAGATAACGATACTTCAACCGGTTTTCTTCGCTGCTTTGATCCTCGCCGTGAATATGGATCGGTGGGGTTTCGGCTTTGTTCAGTACGCGTAAACTTTGCACGACCACCTCCACGTCACCGGTAGCAATATGCGGATTCTTCAACTCCTCGTCCCGCTCCTGGACGGTGCCGGTGGCTTCTATAACGAATTCGTCCCGTATTGATTCGGCGGCCGCAAAGACTTGTTTATCGACCTCTTCCGGCCGAATGGTGAGCTGGGTAAGACCGGTGTGATCGCGCAGGTCAATAAAAATCAATCCGCCGTGATCACGGCGGGAGTGTACCCATCCCTGTAGTTTTACCTGTTCATCTTTAGCGCCGGTTACATCCGTAGCAAGTGTTCGTTTCATATACTAAGTTCCTCTATTACGGTTGGTGAGTGGCTACGCGAGGGAGTCATTACACGCTACATTCGCGACGTAGCTGCTCGGCCCGAAATTCACGCTCGATATTAACCAATCACGCATCAGAGGTGATTATACCTCTTCTTGTTCGCGCGAAAAAGTTTCAATCGCGGCAAGGCCGTACTTTATGGTGTCGAAGTCTCTGGTATTAAGCCCATTATTCAGTGCGATTTCGCCAATTTTAATGAATGCCTCCAATTGCTCTTTTGAATAGAGTTCAAGCTTGCGGCTTACTTTGTTCGCTTTCATGGCCACGTCGGCAAGATGAATCAATTCTTCAGGTTCGATATCTTCTTTGCCCATAACGGCGCCCATGGACATCCCGATACCTTCTTCTTCGTAATTATCCGAAAGACGTTTTATGACATTATGCAAAGCATCTTCGGACTTTACGCCGGAAAGTACCAGCACGAACTCGTCTCCCCCGTATCTTACTGCCGTGGAGAGCATGTCATCCAAGCGTTCCGGGCGGCCTGGCTCTTGCCCGTCTTGCCGTGAGTCGCGCCCTCGCAAAACTACGTCCGTCTCTCTATCGTTATCGTGCGTACGAATTGATTCGCTTGCGATTTCGGCAACCTTGCTTAGAAGCCGGTCGCCAGCTTCATAGCCGATGGTGTCGTTCGCCGCCTTCAAGCCATCGGCGTCCATGAAAACTATTGCTGTCTCTGTCGGGTTGTGTTCCAGGCATTCGGGCAAGATTCTGTCCAACGCCTCACGCGTTGGCAGGCCAGTAATATTATCTATCTGAGTTGTCTGTATTTCATTGTTTGGCATTGTAACACTACTATAGCATAAGAAATACTAAATTGCAATTATTCTGCCCCAGTTACGTTACCTGTCAACGGCGTGTTGGGTTTCTTGGTGATTTTTTTTGGCGGCCAGGGTGGCCACGGCGCGCATGTTTTCGTATTGGTCGAACTCATCGACGATCTGTTTGCCCAGGATTCGCTCGAACACGTCCTCGATAGTCAAAATCCCGACATATTCCTCAAAACTATTCACCACGATAAACAAATGTTGGTGGGTTTTTAAAATCGCGCTCAGCGCGTCTTCCAGCGTTTGCTCCTCATGAATGTACAGTACGTCGGTACTCATAATGGATTTGACTTTGCCGGAATGGCGGGTACGCACCAAATCACGCAAAAACAAAATCCCCACGATATCGTCCTTTTTTTCGCCGTGTACCGGAAAACGCGAAAAGCCGCTTTGGTGCAGTTCGTCCATGAACACCGGCCCGGTCGTTTCGTCGACACTAACCATTTTTACCGCGCGGCGCGGTATCAGTACGTCCCGGATCTCCACGGAAGCGTACGTAAGCGAGTGCTCGGCGATTTCCAGGGCGCTGTCGGGAATTTGGTTGTCGGCCTGTTGTTTTTGCTTTTCAAGGAGAGCAATTAGATCGTCTTCGTCGTACAGTCCGCTATGCACATGCACCGGGAACAAGGAGCGCACTCCGTGGCTTACACGGCGCACCACCGGATGTAAAAAACTGGCCAATTTGGCGATCAGCGGCGAGAGTTTGGCCGCGACCCAAATTCCCAAACTGCTGGCCCGCCGTTTCGGTAACCAAATAAAACCAAGCCACAGTACCGCTATACACAATAGTGCCGCGAACCATGCCTCGGTAGAACGCGATACGAAAACGAAAAATCCGGCGCTCGTCACGCACACCAAACTCCATAAAATAAAGTGCAGGCTCGGCCCGTAAGCCACGGATCTGTGCAGTAACTCAGCGGTTTTATCACCGCTGCGAGCCCGTTTTTTTAACTGTTTTACGGAAGTACTTTCATAGGCGCGTTTTAATCCGATTGCCGCCAAGGCCAGGAGGCCGAGCAAAATCCCAATGAAAAGTGTCATACAATCAGCGTATTACAAAACCCGTCTTTTAGCCAGATGGGCAGCCGGTAAGTGCGACCGGTTTCATGCTATGGCGGCGGAAAGTGGGATGATACAATATCACTACTAAATTGAGGGAATTTTACATGAGCAAGCAGTTTATTGTTATCTTGGCCGTCTTTTTCGCAGTTTTCGCCGGAATACTTTTTATGCAAAGGAGCGATGAGTCCGAACCCGCGAACAGCGCCAGCGCGCAACCCACCAGCCACTATTACGGCCTTAACCCCGAAGAAGCCGAAGACCCCGATTCCGTGGTAACGCTTACGGAATACGGCGATTTCCAGTGCCCGGCGTGCGCGTCTTACTACCCCCTCGTTAAACAAATCGCCGAAAAATACAAAAATGACATTGCCTTTGAGTTTAAAAACTTCCCCATAGTCTCCAACCACCCTAACGCCATGGCCGCCCACCGGGCCGCCGAGGCCGCCGGCTTGCAGGGAAAATTTTGGGAAATGCACGATATGCTTTACCAGCAACAGCAGTCTTGGAGTAACGCGGGCAATCCGGCCGGAACGTTCCGGAGCTACGCCGAAAGCCTGGAGTTGGATATGGAACGCTACGACACTGATGTAAGCAGCCGGGAAGTCAATGCCGCCATCCAGGAGGACATGCAACAGGGCGAAGACTTAAACGTCCAGGGCACGCCGGGCTTCGTGCTTGATGGCCAGTTGATTGAAAACCCCCGCTCCATTGAAGATTTCGAACGAATTATCGAAGACGCGATCGCCGAAAAAACCACCGGATAAAAAGCAAAATCCCGGGTCTGTCCCGGGATTCTTACGCAGTGACGAGTTCACCGTTTAATAATTAATGAACTGCTGCCACTTTGGGCGTCGGACTTGCACTTCCACGCTTGTCCCCCTTTTTTGAAATGTTTTTATTTTGATCGGCCTTATCACCGTTACTACCTCCACTTGAGACACCCCGTCTCGTTTTTTGTTTGATTGTTTGTTTCTACTTACACCGTTTTTTACGGCGAAAACGTAGTACCCACATTGTTGCATAAGCGTTTTAACGTGTCAAATAGGGAGACTCGGGGGCTCCCGTACGGACAAGCCCATAAGGCTTGTCCTATTTGCTATTTTTATCGGACTTATGCAGGAAAGACTGCAGTGCCTTTCCCGCGCCACGCAAACTATGTCGCCGCTGGTGTTCGGCCTGGATTTTACTGTGTAATTTATGTAGCGCTTCCGGTGTTTTTTGTTTTTTATGCAGCTCTTTGAACTGTTCGTCTATTTCCAGGAGCTCTTGGTCGGTCAAATTTTCCAAGTCCACAAAGCTATCCCGGGCCTTGCTGGCACGGATGAGTTCGTCCAACTTCAGCTGCATGGCTTTACCGTCCCGGTTTTGCGTGTTTTGGATCAAAAACACCATCAAGAACGTCACGATGGTCGTGCCGGTATTAATCACCAGTTGCCAGGTGTCGGAATAAGAAAAATAGGTTCCGCTGAACGCCCATATAGCGACCAGTACTAATGCTATCAAGAACGCGAAGGGGCTTCCGGCGACTTGTGAAACTCGTTTGGCGACAATTCGAAAAAAATGATTCATGATTTTTATTTAGATTACGCTTATTGTAAAATAAATCCAAGTACAATAAAAACAGACACCTTTATACGACATGCATGCCGACATCTTTACCCAACTGAGTTTACTCCTGGCCATTGCCGTGGCTATTTCGCTCATTATGCGCTCGCTCAAACAGCCTTTGATTGTCGGCCATATTTTGACCGGTATTCTGCTCGGCCCGTCAATTTTCGGGTTTATTACGTCCACGGAAACTATTACGGAATTCGGCAGTTTTGGTATCGCGCTACTTCTGTTTATCGTTGGGCTCGGGTTAAACCCCCGAGTCATTAAAGAAGTCGGACGCGTTGCTGTGCTCACCGGACTGGGGCAGGTTTTGTTCACCTCTCTGTTCGGTTTCGGACTGGTCAAGTTACTGGGATATAGCAACGTGGCCGCGTTTTACATTGCGGTGGCGCTAACCTTCAGTAGCACGATCATTATTCTTAAACTGTTGAGCGATAAAAAAGAACAAAACAAACTGCACGGCAAAATCTCCATCGGATTCTTATTGGTGCAAGATATTATCGCCACCTTTGCCTTGGTGGTCGCATCGGCCACCGGAACGGACGGGTTTAATATCGGAAGCTTGGGGTCTCTGGCGCTAAAAGGCATCGGTTTGGGTATCGCCATTATGCTGGTGTCCAAATACGTGCTAACGCCACTTACCGGCTTTTTGTCCCGTTCGCAAGAATTGCTATTTTTGTTCGCTATCGCGTGGGGGTTCGGTATTGCCACCCTGTTTTTCAAGCTCGGGTTCAGCCTGGAAATCGGCGCGTTGGTTGCCGGTGTCGCTCTGTCTACCATGACTTACGCCCAGGAGGTCGGTTCGCGCTTACGTCCTCTTCGTGACTTTTTTATCGTGATTTTCTTTATTGCGCTGGGCGCGGGATTGGATATCGGCAATGTTGGAGCCATCGCCTGGCAAGCCATCGGGCTTTCCATTTTCGTGCTCGTCGGTAACCCGATTATCGTCATGACCATTATGGGACTTTTGGGCTACACCAAAAAGACCAGTTTTAAGGCCGGGTTGGCGGTGGCGCAAATCAGTGAGTTTTCTTTGATATTCATTCTGCTCGGACAACGTACCGGCCAGGTCGACGGCATGGTAGTTTCCTTGGTAACCATTGTAGGGATCATTACCATTGCCGTCTCTTCCTACATGATCACCTACTCCGATAACCTATACGCCACCTTCGAAAAGTATCTGACCCTTTTCGAAAAACGCAAAGTAAAGATGGATCAGGAATCCAAAAACACCTACGAATTAATCCTGCTGGGCTACAAAAAGGGCGGGCACGAGTTCATAAAAGTATTCGAAAAATTAAAAAAGAAGTTCGTGGTTATCGATTATGACCCGGACGTTATCGACATGCTCGAAAAACGTAAAATTAACTATCTGTACGGCGACACCACCGATATTGAGCTACTGGAGGAGGCCGGAATCGATAACGCCAAGCTGGTGGTAAGCACCATCGGCGACTTTGAAACCAATTCCTTCGTGGTGAGTCTGCTGGAAAAGCTAAGCCCCAAAACTGTGGTCATTTGCCGGGCTGAAAATATCGAGGACGCCGAAAAACTCTACGAACAAGGTGCCAGCTACGTGATGATGCCGCACTTTATCGGCAGCGAACGCATTAGCTCCTTCCTGAATAAAAACGGCGTGAACAAGACAGAGTTTAAAAAGTACCGCGAGCGCCACCTTTCTTCCATACGATCTCAGTTTTTTGCCGAATCGGCCGAGGAAGACGAGTAAAGCCCCTGCTCCCGAATATACGACGCCACGCCTTTATCGACGTAAGACGGTTTTTCATGATTTTTTATCTGCGAGCGAATGCGCGATGAACTCACGTTGTGTAAACCGCTACTCAGTAACGTATATCGAAACGTCATGTTGCGCGTATTTTGAATGGTGTCTATGCGTTCCCGGGCGAGCGAACGCTGCCCGCGCACGCCAAAAATAAACTCCACGCTTTGAATCAGTTCTTTCACGTGCGGCCACTCGTTCATATGCGACAGCATGTCGTCGCCGGCCAGTAGTACCAGCCGGACGCTATCGCCGAAACGTTTTCGTAAAATGGGAAGGGTTTGGTGCGCGGTAAACTGCTGTTGATCGGTAATGATCGACCCGAGTTTGGGTTCGTCTTCTATGGCCAGCTGTACCATGGTTTGGCGGTGTTCGAAGGCGCGGACTCCTTGTTTTCGCCGGGGGCGGCGCTCCACCATAAAATAGACTTTGTCCAGGCCCTGATCGGCAATGGCATCCAGCGCAAATTGAATATGCCCGTCATGAATCGGATCGAAAGTCCCCGAGAAAATCCCAATTTTTTGCTTTGTCGATCGGCTCATACGTACATTCTATCCTTTTCCGCCCGCTTTTTTATCACAGCTCCGGCACAACCCACAAGGTCCGCACATCTTCTTCTTTTCTTTACCTTTCGGCGGTGCCTGGCAGGATACACAGTACCGGTAAGCATCAAAATTGTATTTCTCTTCTTTGCTGGTTTTGTTGCCGTAGCCGTTGTTATCGAGCTGCGACTCCCCACTTAATGAATCGTTGACTTCTAAGGTTACGCCACACGCACTAAAGCTTTTACCTTCTGCGCGAGCTTGCTGTCCAAATTCGCTAAGCTCTTGTTCTAACCTGGAATACTGGACGACGAGGGTTGCCGGATCAGTAAGCGAAAGATTTCGCGGTGCCTTGTGGGGTCCTTCTTTGGCCTGGGCGTAGCGCTGCGCAATCGTGGCAACTATGTCGTAATACTGGCGCGAGTCGGCCGTAACTTCGTTATGCATTGCAAAGTGTAGAATATCGGTTTGGGCGCGCACGAAATCATAGGTATTTATGATATTTTCCCACTGGCGGACTCGCCGGCCGGCCTTGAATTCATTTCCGCCGTGTTTATCCCTGAGGGTCGCATCATAAGCGTTAGTTAGCTCATCGACGAGCTTTTCTTGGAACTCTGCGTCTAGGTCGACATGCATTCTTTGTCCCAGTAACTCGCCTTCCTCAGGCGCGAATCCCAAGGCCTGATACATACTTTCAAGGCCGTCGCGATCACTTCTGTCTAACGACTGGGTATACATGTGTAGCTTATTGTCCTGCTTGGTAATCACCCGCAACATGGTTTGCTTGCGTGTCACGTTGTAGCCACCGACGTCTTCGGGATAGTCCATCAACTCCGGCGGAAAATCGGACACCACGACCATGGTGTTGGGGAGATCACCGCGCATCATGGCCAGCATATCGTCATACTCTTCGCGTTCAATTTTACGGCGACGTAGTTCGAACGAAAGCTGTGGCGCATCACTTACCATTTCCTTGGCGGCGTCCAGTGAATCGTCGAATATCTTGCCGATCCGTGAGCCGTCCTCGGCGATCAGCTCGTCAGTCCCGGGATCATACTCGTACTCCGTCGGCGTACGCATCTGGCCTTCCAACATTTCGGCCGCCAAAGTCACAAAGTCTTCTTCGCGCCGTTTTTCCGGGTCGTAGGTTCGTATTTCGTGTGTGGCTCGCACGTTTCCTCCGTCCTCTACGAGCAAGGAGGCGACGATACGTTACCAATGCTCCTGCTCGGGAGACCCCGATAGAAGATAGTATCTCTACGGGGTATACTTTTTTTGCTGTATCGGACTTTCACCAGAAACATGGACTTGAGTACGTCTCGTGCTTTGCACGGGAGCGGGCTTGCCAATCCATGTTCCTGGAACCGTTGCGGCACAGTGAGGGAATTACACCCTACTTCCAGCATTTAATTATTAAGCTACCGTATGTAGTAGTATAACGCACTAGTGCAGCGCTATATGTAGTATTTTTTGCAGTTTTTATCACCAGGGATGGTGTACTTGCCCCGCCATGAGTAAAAGTTTTGACTACGTCAACGCTGGAGCACCAGTAACAGGATGATGAGCCCTGCCGCGACGAACCGATAATACGCGAAACTGCGAATACTGTAGCGGGCAACGAAAGCCAGTAAAAAACGAATGGCGATCATGCCGCTTATAAACGCCGCCGTGGTTCCGCTGGCAAACATAGTGAGGTGAGCCGCCACGTCGTTTCGGGCTGCCTCCTCCAATAGCACTTTGGCGCCCGCCCCGAAAATAATCGGAATGGCCAACAAAAACGAAAACCGCGTGGCCGCCACTCGGTCCAATCCCAAAAGCAGCCCGCCGCTAATCGTCGCCCCGGAGCGCGAAACTCCCGGAATAAGCGCGCAGGCTTGCAACAGCCCGATACTCACCGCTTGGCGGCCGGTCAGCTTATCGGTTTTACGTTTGTGTTTAATTGATTCGGCTTTGATTTCCGCGACTATCATGAACAGTCCGAACAGTACTAACATCGCGGCCACCACCCACGGCGAACGCAACACGGATTCCACGACGGATTGTAAGGACAATCCCACGATAACCGCCGGTATGGTCGCCACGGCCAGCAGCCACACCATGTTCCGCTGTTTTTGGTTGCCGGCAAAAAACCCACGGGCTAACTCCATCAAGTCCTTTCGAAAATACAAAACCACCGCCAGGAGCGTCCCCATATGCAGCGCTACGTCAAACGCCAGTCCGCCTTCTTGGAACCCGAACAGCTCATGAAATAACACCAAATGCCCGGAACTGGATACCGGAATGAACTCGGTCAACCCTTGTACGATTCCTAAAATGAGTGCTTCTATCATTGCAGCCGATTATACAGGTTTTTTGGCTTCTTTTGCGCGCCAAAGAAAGTTTTGAGATTATAGTTCCATGACACGATCAAACTCCATAATCGAAGTTAAAAACCTGGTAAAAAAGTTCGGCTCTTTCACCGCTCTCGACGGACTGAATCTGAGCGTAAAGCAAGGCGAGGTACACGGATTCTTAGGCCCCAACGGCTCCGGTAAATCCACCACCATCCGCGTACTACTCGGGTTGTTGAAAAAGACGGGCGGCGAAGTAAGTTTACTCGGCAAAGACCCTTGGGAGGACGCGGTAAAGCTCCACGAAGATATCGCCTACGTTCCCGGTGACACCAGCCTGTGGCCGACGCTGTCCGGCGGCGAAGCCATAGACGTACTCGGCGCCCTGCGCGGTGGAATTAACCGAAAAAAACGAGATGAGTACATTAAACGATTCCAGCTGGATCCGCGCAAGAAGTTCCGCACCTACTCCAAAGGAAACCGCCAAAAAGTCGCTCTGGTTGCCGCGCTTTCTTCGGACGCCGACGTTTTCATTATGGACGAACCGACCGCCGGGCTGGATCCGCTCATGGAGGCGGTCTTCCAGACCTGCGTAAACGAACTGAAACAACAAGGCAAAACCGTGCTTTTATCCAGCCATATCCTCGCGGAGGTCGAAGCCCTGTGTGACCGCGTGACCATTATCCGCGAAGGCAAAACCGTGGAAACCGGCACGCTCGGCGAATTACAGCACCTGCACCGCACCACTATCAAAGTGGAAGCCACTACAAAAATTACCGGCTTAAGCGAACAAAAAGGCGTGCATAACTTACGAACCAAAGGCAATCATGCCGAGTTCGAGGTAGAAAGTGACCGGATCGACGCCGTACTGGACACGCTCGCCAAACAAAAAATCAAAGCCTTAAGAAGCCACCCGCCAACCCTGGAAGAGTTATTTCTTAAGCACTACGACGACGGGGAAAAATAGATGAAATCGTTCGCCGGAACGTGGAAGTTAGTCAAACTGGCACTTCGGCTGGACCGCTTTAAACTGCCGGTATGGATCGTGGGTATCGTTGGCCTTGTGGGAGCCAGTGCCGCCGCGCTTGGCGATTTGTACGGTACCTACGAAGCGCAACTGCAATATGTTAGTACCGCCGCGACCAGCACCGTGGCACGCGCTTTCGGCGGAATCGTAAACGGCGTGTCGCTCGGATCGGTCGCTATGGTAGAAATCTTCGCGTTTACCGCCGTGATGATGGCTTTTATGAGTACGTTATTGGTGGTGCGCCATACCCGAAAACCGGAGGAAACCGGCGCGGCGGAGTTAATCGGATCGGGCCGTGTCGGTCGCTACGCCGGCCTTACCGCCGCCATTATAGTGGCCATTGCCGCGAACGTTACGGTCGGTTTATTCATGTTCTTGATTCTCTCTAACGTGGACGGCTTGTCCGCGACCGGGGCACTCGGATTCAGCGCCGCTTTGGCTTGTATCGGCATCGCCTTCGCGGGAGTTGCCGGCATTGCCGCGCAGTTATCAGAAACCGGGCGCGGCGCCAACAGCATCGCCGGTGGCGTTATTGGCGGAGCTTTCGTTTTGCGGGCCATCGGCGACGGATTCGCTACGGTCAGTGCCGACGGTTTACGTGCCACGCCCGCCTGGCCTACCTGGCTATCACCTTTCGGTTGGGGATTTCAAATCCATCCTTTCGCCCAGCAAAATTGGTGGCTATTCATTTTGTTGATTGGCTTTATGCTCACGACGGTTATCGGATCCTTCCTTATTTTGCGCCACCGCGACGTGGGATTGGGTATCATCCCCACTCGCGCCGGTAGAGCCCGCGCCAAACCAAGCTTACTGAGTACCTTCGGCCTCACCTGGCGTTTGCAGCGGGGCGTATTGATCGGGTGGAGTATCGGAATGCTGGTTTTCGGGTTGGTCATCGGGGGTATGGCCCATGAATTCGCCGATATCATTAAAGCCAGTCCGGAAACCGCGGAAATACTGGCCGAAATTGGCGGGAGCGACGGCACGATCACCGACACTTTCTTCGGGGCGATGTTCGGGTTCGCCGCGATTATTGCTTCCGGTTATATCATTCAGTCCCTGCTCAAAGTCCGCTCCGAAGAAGCTTCGGGCCACCTGGAGGCGTTGCTCAGCACCAAGCTTAGCCGCGGGAAATGGCTCGCTTCGCACGCCCTGGTCACGCTGATCGGCCAGGCGTGGATGCTTCTCATTACGGGGGTAATGTCAGGAGTTATATTCGTGTCGGTATCCGGTGCGGAATGGACGGAAGTCTGGCGACTGACCGTTGGCATATTCAACTACCTTCCGGCACTACTGGCGTTCAGTGGTGGCGTTATTTTCCTTTTGGGAGTCTTGCCGCGTTTGGCCACCGGCGTATCTTGGGCGGCTTTTATCGGGAGCTTTCTAATTTTACAACTCGCCGCTCTTTTGAGTCTCCCCGATTGGGTGCTAAATATTTCGCCTTTTACGCACATTCCTTCCGTTCCGGCGCAAAGTATCGGCCTGGCAACCTTTTTACTGCTCTGTCTCGTTGCGGCCGGGTTATCTATGGCCGGTTTCCTCAGATTTTGGCGGCGGGATCTTACCAATACTACTTAGATTTTAAATCCGTAAGCCGCGCGACGAAGGATTGCGCGGCGCCTTCCAGCCCGAGCACGTGCAGCGCACCGACTAACACGTGCAGTTTATCCAAGTAATCGTCCGGATTGGCGGAATGTTCGGCCTCGGAAAATACATGGTCGATTTTTTCGACCAACCACTTTTCCTGGGCTTCGCTTACCTCATTGGTGGGAAGTTTTTTATGCGCCTCCCCGGGGCTCACGACTTCCAGCGAACGAGCCCGATGATCACGTTTTATCAAATGCCCGCGTTTTATCAGGTTATTAACGTGCAGCGCCACCGTGGCCACGGAGGTGTAGTTGCAGGCTCGCATGATTTCGCGGTAGCTGGGGCTGTAACCGTGTTCGTTGATAAATTCTTCAATATACGTAAGCGTTTCACGCTGTTTTTTGGTCGGTCGGATGGTTTGTTTGTCGTCACTCGTCATTTTTTACGTCGCTTTTTCTTTTTACGAGGCACGCGTTTTTTGGAAAACACCCACAAATTAAACAAAACCCAGTTCCATACCGTAAAGAAGCCGCTACTCACGAACTGGCCCAAGTACGGGGTAAGCCCCAGTTGCCGCAATCCGCCGACGATACCTAGGTCCAGCAAGAAGTTAACGAACATGAGCGTGTAAAACTTACCGGCGCTGGTTTCAATTTGTTTGCGGGTAATGTTTTTGACCTTGAACACCCAAAACCGCTCCAGCCCGTAATTCACGGACACGCCGATAAAGTATGCCAGGGATTTGGCCCACCAAAAATTAATGCCGAACACCGCGTCGAACAGGGCGAAAGCCGCGTAGCCGCTCCAAAACTGGGCGCCACCGCCGACCATGTACCCGCCAAAGCGCTTGATTCCCCGTTTTTGTTTCTTTTTGATCTTGAGTTTCATATTTCTTGTTTGGTTTTGCTTTTTTCCTGTTTCTTCTTCGGCGGTTTTCGTATTTTGTTTACTGCTAGCCAGTATACCAGCTATCGCTTACCGGTGCTACAATACCTACCATATGATGATAGCTTCTCACTTGGATGCATATTACAATTTATTGACGAGAAACGAACCGAGACGTATGTACGATACGTTGAGGGAAGTCTCACAGTCAAAAATTGTGATATGCGCCAAGAAAGCCTTCAGCGCTGCGCGCTTTGCGTGCAGGCAGGAAGACTTGCTGAGGAGGTATCATGCGCAATAATGCCTCGGTTTTCTACTCACTGATTTTAGTTATCGGCGACGCTCTCGCCCTCACCGCCGCCTTCAGCGTGGCTTACACCATCCGCGTAAAAGTCCAGGACGAACTACCGCTTATCGAGCAAATAACCGCCTTGGAATTCCTGTATACCTTCCTGGCCGTACTGCCGTTTTGGCTGCTGGTGCACGCCGCTATCGGCTTATACCGAAAAGACATTTACGAAAAACGCTTCGTGGAACTCGGCCGGCTCATTACCGGGGCGTTCATTGGCATTTTGGTGGTCATCGGCTACGATTTCGTAATCGGCGGAGAGTTGTTTCCCGCCCGTTTGGTGCCCGTCTACGGCTTCGGTTTAAGTTTTGGCCTTTTGCTGCTGTTTCGCACCGCGACGCGAATACTGCGCCGTCTATTATTCCGCTTTAAGGTCGGCATTAGTGACGTACTGATCATCGGCAACACGGACGCCAGCATCGACCTGGCCCGCATCATTTCGGATACCAAAACCAGCGGTATTCGCGTCATGGGTATCGTTGGCAAAAAAAGCCCGCGGTTTAAATACTTCGCCAGTTTCGAGGATGCCATCAAAAAACTGCCCTCCCACCCGCACGGAATTATTCATACCGAACTGTATAAGGACGACCTAAAAAACAACGAGATCGTGCGCTTCGCCCAAGAAAACCACGTGTCCTATCGGTTCATGCCCGGCAACAGCAACTTGTTCGTGGGCAATATCGAGGTGGATTTATTCGCCGGCCTGCCCATGATCGCCGTGCACCAAACCAAGCTCATCGGCTGGGGGCGCATCGCCAAACGCCTGTTCGATCTTTTCTTTACTTCGTTAGCTCTTATCGTGCTTTCACCGGTAATTGCCGTGATCGCCGTCGTTCTAAAAATCAGCGACCCGCGCGGACCGGTGTTCTTCCGCCAAGTTCGCCTGACGCGCTTTAATCGTGAATTCAAAGTATTTAAATTCCGAACGCACCGCGCGGACATTAGCGGCCTCTCCGATAAAGCCGCCTTTAAAAAACTCGGCAAACCCAAGCTGTACGAAACTTACAAAAACAACGGTTACGTGCTCGCCAAAGACCCGCGCATCAGTAAAGTCGGGCGTTTCTTGCGCCGCACCAGCCTGGACGAACTCCCCCAGTTATTTAACGTTATCCTGGGCGATCTCAGCCTCGTCGGGCCGCGCACCCTCATACCGGCGGAGCTTAACACTTACAAACGAAAACACGCCATTTTAAGCGTAAAAGCCGGCATTACCGGTTTGGCGCAAATTTCCGGTCGGGAGGACATCAGCTTCGAAGAACGCCGTCGCCTGGACGTCTACTACGTACAAAACTGGAGCTTCGTACTGGATATCAGCATCCTCCTGCGCACCATCCGGGTGGTGCTCCTCGGAACCGGAGCCAAGTGATGCGAAGCATCACGGAGGGTAGAATATGGAAGGTGGAATATGGCACGAATTGAATCATTCGAAGATCTTGAAGTTTGGCGAAAAGCGCAGGATTGGGCCGTAAGCGTCTATAGAGTAACGAAAAAATTTCCTTCTGAGGAGCGTTTCGGGTTAACTTCACAGATCAGGCGTTCAGTTTCATCAATCTCCGCGAATATTTCGGAGGGCTTCGGAAGGCAAACAAAGAAAGACAAGCTACACTTTTTCGTCATAGCGTACGGCTCAGCACTTGAGACAAAGAACTTTTTGTATTTAGCTAATAGGCTTGACTACGTCAACGATGATGAATTGAGTGAGTTGCTTAAAGAAAGTGTTTCGGTTCAAAAATTACTAAACGCATTCATGAGACCACTTCGATGAAACAACCACCTTCCACCTTCCACCTTCCACCTTCCACGCGCAACCTGAAGGTTGCGATAGCCCACGATTGGCTTTTGGGAGGCGGTGCTGAACAGGTTGTTTTGGAACTCCATAAAATGTTTCCGGAAGCGCCGATTTACACCTCTTACTGCAGTGATGAGTGGCGCGATAAATTAGATGGCAAAGTAGTAACCGGATACTTGCAAAAGTGGCCGTTCTCCCGGCTTCGGAAGTTTTTACCATTACTCCGGCAACGTTGGTTCAAAAAGCTGGATTTAAGTGACTACGATCTGATAATCAGCTCCAGCGGTAACGGAGAAGCCAAATTCGTTTCGCCATCTTCCAACTTCCAACTTCCATCTTCCAACATGCAACGCCCGTTGCATGTATGTTATTGCCATTCCCCGGTCCACTTCTACTGGCGGCACTACGACAACTACCTTAAAAATCCCGGCTTTCGGCCGAAATGGCTCGTCCGGATCGGGCTCAAGTTACTGGTAAAACCATTGCGCGAACGTGACTACCAAGCGGCGCAAAAGGTTGATTATTTTATCGCCAACTCCACGCACATTCAAAGTGACATCAAAAAATACTACGGTCGCGACTCAACCGTCATCCACCCCCCGGTAGACACCTCCCGCTTCTCAAATTCCACCTTCCATATTCCATCTTCCAAGAAGCGTGGCTTCGTGACTGTGGGGCGTCTCGTCCCCAACAAACGCACCGACCTCATCATCCAAGCCTGTAATCAGTTAAAACTCCCCCTCACCGTCATTGGCTACGGCCCGGAACTGGGCAACTTAAAACGCATTGCCGGCGATACGATCACCTTTAACGACAACGCCACCAACCAAGAAATTGAAGAATCTCTGGCGTCCGCCAAAGCCTTTATTTTCGCCAGCCTGGAAGATTTCGGGATCGCGCCGGTAGAAGCCATGGCCTCCGGCACCCCGGTAATCGCCTACCAAGCCGGCGGCGCCCTGGATTACGTGATCGAGGGCAAAACCGGTACGTTTTTCAAGGAACAAACCGTCGACTCGCTCGTACGGGTATTGCGACAATTTCCCGACCACTCCTTTGACCCGGGCGCCATATCCAAAACCGCCCGGCAATTTGACCAAAAACATTTCCGCCAAGCCATAAAAGCCCACCTAAAACGAATTGGTTCAAAGGGCAAAAAATGAAGAACATCTTGGTTACCGGAGGCGCCGGGTTCATTGGTTCGCATACGGTCGTGGAACTGGTCAACGCCGGCTACCGGCCAATAATCGTAGATAACTTTTCAAACTCCGATCGGCAGGTCATTGACCGCTTAAATGAAATTACCGGTTCAGATATTACCTCCTATGAAAACGACTACCAAGATGAGTCGTTTTTAAGAAAGCTCCTGAAAGATCACGCGGTAGAAGGAGTTATTCACTTCGCCGCGCATAAAGCGGTCGGCGAATCAGTGCAAAAACCTCTGGACTATTACCAAAATAACGTCGCGGGGCTTATCACCCTGCTTAAAGCCGTGGAAGAAGCCTCCGTAAAAAACTTCGTGTTTTCTTCCTCCTGCACGGTTTACGGCGAACCGGACGATCTGCCCGTCACCGAAGAGGCGCCAACCAAACCCGCCACCTCGCCATACGGCGCCACCAAACAAATGGATGAAACCATCCTTCAAGACACCACCAAAGCCAGCAAACGTCTCACGTCCATCGCCCTGCGATACTTTAATCCCATTGGCGCCCACCCCAGTGCCCTTATCGGGGAGCTGCCGATTGGCACGCCGGCGAACCTAATCCCGTTCATTACCCAAACCGCGGCCGGCATACGGCCGGAACTTACGGTACACGGAGACACCTACCCGACCCCGGACGGCACCTGTATACGCGACTACATCCATGTGGTCGACCTGGCCAAAGCCCACGTAGCCGCCCTTAAGTGGGCCAACGGCCAAAAAGGTTCCACTTACGAAACGTGCAATATCGGCACCGGTAAAGGCAGCAGCGTACTGGAGGTCATCACGGCCTTCCGGCAAGCTACCGGCAAAAAACTTCCTTACAAAATCGGGCCGCCGCGGGAAGGAGACATCGTCGCCACCTACGCCGGCTCCGAAAAGGCCAAAAAATTACTGGGCTGGAAGTCGGAAAAATCGCTTCATGATGCCCTGGCGGACGCCTGGCGCTGGCAAAAAACGCTTTAAACCCGATTTGTGTACAATGGAACCATGCAAGACATTTCGGAAATTTTTAAATCATACGATATCCGTGGCACAGTCGGCGATCAACTAACGACTGATACCGTCGAAAAAATTGCCCGTTGCTATGCGAACTGGCTCCCTGAAAAAGGTATAGTGGCCGTTGGGCATGACATGCGTGCCGACTCAAAAGATTTGGCACAATCATTTATTAGCGGACTTATATCGCAGGGTTACGATGTGTGGGATATCGGCTTGGTAACCAGTGATATGATCTACTTCGCCGTCGGCAAATGGAATCTAGCCGGCGGTGCGGTTATTACTGCCAGTCATAACCCCGGCAAAGATAACGGAATTAAACTATACCGTGATCAAGTCATTGCCATTGGCCTGGATGCCGGATTGTCAGAAATTCGAGACAAATTTATAGCCAATGAAGTTCCTCAAGACACGAAAGAGCAAGGCTCTGTTTCCCATAAGTCAATTACAGAAGAGTGGGTTGATCATTGCCTTGGTTTTATTGACGAATTGAGTGGTTTCAACGTCGCTATTGACGCCGGAAATGGTATGGCCGGAGAAATCCTTCCCGCTATTTTATCGAAACTGCCAATCCGTTCGAAAAATATGTACTTTGAACTTGACGGTAGCTTCCCGAATCACGAAGCCAACCCGCAAAAGGTAGAAAACTTACGAGACCTTACTGGTGAAATAACTAAAAACCAGTTGGATTTCGGTATTGCGTTTGACGGCGACGGAGATCGTGCGGTTTTTGTCGACGATCAAGGTCGGCCTGTTTTGGGCACTGATTTAATGTCGATTATCGCTAAGCGGTATTTGCAAAAATATCCGGGCGCAAAGATCGTGCACGACGTACGCACTAGCAAAGCGACACAAGAACTCATTAGGGAGTGGGGCGGCGAACCGGTACGCACCAAGGCGGGTCGTGTTAATATAGGCTCTCTCATGCGCAAAGTCGGTGCTCCGTTTGGTGGCGAAACCACGGGACACATGTTTTTCACGGAAAACTATGACGCCGATTCCGGGCTGATTACTGCGCTTGTTGCTATGCAAGCACTCACTGATAGTGGCAAAAAACTTTCTGAGCTCGTTGATGAATACAGGCGCTACGAAATGCCTCAGGAAATAAATATTAAAACCAATGTTGATAAAACGAAGGTTTTTGCGAAACTAAAACAAATCTTCGAGGACGCGGATTTCGACGAATTAGACGGCCTCACTGTGTGGATCGATAAATCCACGTGGTTTAATCTTCGCGCCAGTAACACTGAACCGGTCATGCGCCTGAACGCCGAGGCAAAGACCAAAAAAGAACTCGATCAACTTATTCGCAAAGTTCAAAGCTGCTTGTAGGCTTGGTCAGCAATGTTCGTTTTACTGTAGCTTGGCTTTAAGATAGTTTTTAAAATCTTCGCCGATATCTTCGCGGGCGAGCGCGAAATCCACGATGGTTTTCATGTAATCCAGTTTATTACCCGCATCGTAAAACGTACCATTTTGCACTTCGCAACCGAAGATCTTATGGCCTTCTTCAATCATGTCTTGCATGGCGGTTTGCATGATGAACTCTTCACCTTCTTTTAGGTGCTTCTTTTTCTCGTGCAAGTACGGAAAGATCGCCGGATCAATAATGTACCCGCTTACCGTGGCAAAGTCAGATCCCGCCTTTTCGCGCGATCCGGGTTTTTCGATGATGTTTTTAGCTTGCATCAAGCTTGGAGTAACTTCCTCACCGGCAACGAAGCCGTAGCGTTTGTAATCTTGCTCATTTTGCGCCCGTACGCAGGTTAGCACCGTGCCGCCGTGTTCCCAGTGCACCTCCAAAAGTTGTTTGAACCGGCTGGGATCGGCTTTTACGAAATCGTCGGCAAAGGCGTAATAAAACGGTTCGTCACCCAGCAAGTGTTCGGCGCACATCAGTGGCGTGGCGTTGCCGTACGGGCCTTTCTGGCGTACGTAGGCAAAGTTAGCTAGCTCACTAATCTTTTTTGTTTCTTCAAGCAATTCAAGCTTGCCGCCCTGTTTTAGATTTTGCCGAAGATCAGTACTCATATGATCAAAATGGTCTTCAATGGAACGTTTGTGGTATCCCGTGACAATCACGATATCTTCCACACCGGAGCCCACCAGCTCCTCCACAATGTATTGGATAATCGGCGTGTCCACCAGTGGCAGCATTTCCTTGGGCATGGCCTTGGTTTGCGGCAAAAACCGCGTCCCGAATCCTGCAGCGGCGATCACCGCCTTTTTAATAATACGTTTCTGCATATATTCCTATACTAGCATGTAAGTTTAGGCATCAGAGTCGACGGTTGTCACGGAAGGACTTGACAGCTTGGTTAATAAATTTTCTTTGTGAGGAGATGAGTGTTTCTGGTAATTTATTCGCTTCGAAAAAACTTCCATTTTTTGGCTCTCCCAAAACCTCTACCCAGTAAATTTGGGCATGCTCAGTCCCACGCTTGCTTTTATGCAATAGACTGCCCACAAAGTGCGGCTCTGATATTTTAGTATCTTTTAGTTCGTCTTTGACTATTCGTTCAAAAGCAACGTATTGATTGCCCTCATTATCGCCTGGTCGGATAACGGTACCAGGAGTATGCACTTTATTCGGCCAGATGGGATCATCTCCTTCTCTGTCCAAAAGCAACACCTCTATATTTTGGCTTTTATTTATGCGCAGTGGGACGAATTCAATAATCGACAGGGCCGTAAGTCGTGCAATTTGTTCAAATATTGGGTAGGGCAAAAAGCCAGGGTTTAGTCTTTTGAGGAGATCCACCAGCTCATTTTCTTCCGTCTTTTTCATTTAAATTATGCGCGCCCAAAATCATCTTTTAGACGAATAATATCTTCTTCGCTTGTAGGGTTATCTGCATCCGTATGTTGCCAAATTTCTGCAACAATACACCAATCACCATCGCTTGGTGCACCTGCACGATGCCTCATCAAGGCACCGTAAGACAACTCTTCACCTTCAGTATAATTTTGCCATTCCCCTTCTTCGTCCGATTCAGAAACGGTCGCGGTCAAAGTACCCGATATGACTCGCCATATCTCTGCTCTATACACATGATATTGTAGGCTCAACTTTTTGCCGGGCTCAAAAACCAAAAATTTGGGGCTTAAACTGCCTCCACGTCCAAGCTCTTCGACTGAGCGTTTCGGAAAGTATTCTCCCACGAATGCTTCCGCATGTTCATCGGCCAGACGATAGTACGCGCCCCAAGGTTTATGCTCATCAACATCTGCCAATGTGTACTGCTTGGGCAGAATTAAATCTTGCTTTACTTGTTTTAATTTTTCTTGTTTATTCATCGGAGTTACGAGCCAATTTATTGATGGTTTCAATGACAAGTGCGGCATCCTCCCACCCCTCGACGGCGATCGTATCAATACCCATTGCTTTTACCGGATAGTCATTTCCGCCTTCTTCGAGCTTGTCGCCAATAAATAATATGTCGTCTTTGCCGATCTCCAGGACACTCATAAGCTTTTCCATGCCGTAAGCCTTGTCAATGCCCGGTTTGGTAACGTCGATGGACGTCGTTCCACCAATCCTGATTTCGTAATCATCGATTTCATGAATCACTTTTTCTCGAATTTTTTGTCTTTTTTTAGTATCGGGATCCCATTTGTATTTTACCTCCGGCGGGGCTTGCTGACCACAGGCGGAAAATGTGATTTGACTTCCCCTGTCTTCAACGATTTCTCCATGGGGATTTTTTTCCAAAAAACCAGTTTCTTTCGCGGCACGTGTCAGCGCATCAATTATTCGCTGTTTATCTTTTTGAGGTATATCTTCCGCATAAAGGAGCTTCCATTCTTGATCAATATCGTTAAATCGATAGTAGCGCGTCCCACAAGTTGGCATAATATGTAAATTAAGCAAAAAGTGGTGTTCGATTTTTAAGTTATCAATAACCTGTTTTTGGAATTGCTCGAACCGACCACCGGAAATAATACACACCTGGTGGTGTTCTAATAATTCTTCCAGCAAGCGAGCCATCTTATCGGTGATTGGCGATTTGGTGACCGCCAACGTATCGTCGAGGTCAAAAGTTATTACTTTCCTCACTATTTACCTTTCCCATTAATTCGTTTACTTACTTCCCCCACCTTTTGTGCAAGGTCTTTTCGAGCAATCAAAAGACCGTCCTTCGTATTAACGACCGCAATGTTATCTAGCCCAATGACTGCTACTGGTTTTTCTTCGGCGTTATGCACGTAAGCATTGTCAACCCCTTCAAGCTCGACTTTCTGTCCGCTTATGTAATTCGATTGCTCGTCACTCACCACAGCCTTATGTAGGTCGTTAAAGGATCCGAGATCCATCCAGTCGAACGCTGCGGGTACCACCAACAAATCCTGCACGTGCTCAATCAATCCGTAATCTATAGTGTCGTTCTTAAAGCCAAGGTACGTTTCGTGATACTCATCGTCACTCTTCGCATTAAGTAACTTTTGATAATTTTCGAGTAACTCTGGGGAGCGAAGCTTCATTTTTTCTTTAAACGTTGCAAGCGACCCAACAAAGTAGCCACAATTCCAGAGATAGTCCCCACTCTTTAGGTACCTTTTCGCTGTTTCAAAAGGCGGCTTCTCTTTAAATGAATCCACGTTGTAGACAAAACGTTCTTCGTCAAACAGCTCATCTTTCTTGATGTACCCGAACCCGGTTGCAGGATAGTCCGGCTCAACACCGACCAGCACAATGCGGCCTTCTTTTTCTGATGCTTCACCCGCTATTTTAAAGCTTTGAGCAAATCCCGCGTTGTCACGAATAAAATGATCGGCAGAGAGCACCGCAATGGCTTCGTTCTCATCTTCTCTTTTGCTAACGTGCGCCAGGGCGGCAACGATACAACTGGCAGTCCCTCTACGAGCTGGCTCGACAATAAAATGCTCTTCGGGTAGCTCACTTAACTGCTCCTTAACGTGGTCAGCGTGACTCTTTTCGGTAATAACGTAGATTTTTTCACTAATACGCTTTGCGCGATCATAGGTGTTTTGTAAAAGCGAACGTTCGTCACCATTTAGTTTTAATAAGTGTTTTGGATAGTCGGGAGTGGAAAGCGGCCACAGCCGTGTACCAGATCCCCCGGCAATAATGACTGTAATCATAGCTAAATGGTATCAAAGTTTTGTATATATTTACCTTGTAAAAAGCACATTACTCAAAATCAACAACCTTGTATACTGGGAAAGATGAAGCCTAAAACCATCTCGGTCATTGGTGCCGGGTACGTCGGTCTTACGACGGCCACGCTTTTTGCCGAAGCCGGGCACACCGTGCATTTGATAGAAATCAATCCCGGTCGTTTAAAAACTATCCAATCCGGTAAGTCGTTCTTTTTCGAGGACGGCATTGACCCGCTCATTGCCCACGCCATAAAATCCAAAAAACTGCTCCCCACTGGCCATTACGAACAAGCGATTCCGGGGAGCGATATTATTTTTTCCTGCGTCGGCACGCCGGATAATCCGGACGGCAGCTCCAACTTGAGCTTCGTTTACGCCGCCGCCGAAGAAGCCGCCAAGTATATTAAAGACGGCGCCATTTACGTACAAAAAAGCACCGTACCGGTGGGCACGGGTGAAGCAGTGGAAAAGATATTCGAACGAGCCGGCAAAAACGTATCCTACGTATCCAACCCGGAATTTTTACGCGAAGGAACCGCCATTGCCGATACGCTCGGTTTTGACCGCATCGTGGCCGGCAGTTCGGATAAACCGGCGGCAGAGGAAGTTATAAACTTGTATAAAACCCTGGAGTCCAAGCGGGATGAGATCGCCAAACGGGCAAAAATAACCTTCGTGGCAAAAGCCGGGGACTACATTGCCACTAACCGCAACAGCGCGGAACTCATTAAAGTTACCGCCAATGCTTTTTTGGCGATGAAGATTTCCTTCGCTAATTCCATTGCCAAACTGGCCGATCAAGCCGGCGCTAACGTCACGGAAGTCATGGACGCCGTCGGCGCCGATCCACGCATTGGCCGGGCGTTTTTGAACGCCGGGCGCGGCTATGGTGGCGGGTGCTTTCCCAAGGACGTCAGCGGGCTGATCAGCAGCGCGACGGAATTCGGCGTGGACTTGCCGATAATGACCGCCGCGGCCGACGTCAACGAATCCATGCCCGGCTACATCGCTAACAAAGCACTTGAACGACTCGACACTCTCCAAGGCAAAAAATTGGCCGTACTCGGCCTGGCTTTTAAGTCGGGAACCAGCGACTCGCGGCGCTCTCCAGGCGTAAAACTGGCCAACATTTTGGATCATGACGGCGCGGAGGTGTGCGTGTACGATCCGCGAGCGAACGGCGAAGCCAAAGAAGACCTTCGCAAATCAGTCGCAATTTGTGATTCGCTGGAAAAAGCCACCGAAAACGCCGATGCCGTATTCATCACCACCGACTGGCCCGAACTTAAAACGATTGACTTACCGTCATTAAAAAAACGCATGCAGGGAGATCTCTTCATAGACGCCATGAACTGCTATAATAAAACAAACGTGGAAGCATATAATTTAACCTATGTCGGAGTCGGAAGATAGCAATAAAGTTATGTACGTAAATACGGCACAAAAAAACAAAGCTAGACAGGTAGTTCTTACCCATATTCCATATTCCATATTCCATCTTCCTGACTTTCATAGGGGTACCCACCTATGAAAGCAAGAGTTCCGCACATGGATCCCGATAGCAAGCCGGAGGCTGCTACGGGACGCAGCGCAGTACAAAAAAACAAAGCTAGGCAGGTAGTTCTTACCCATATTCCATATTCCATATTCCATATTCCTGACTTTCACAGGGGTACCCGCCTATGAAAGTGTTTGTACAAATTCCGTGCCTAAACGAGGAGGAAACCCTCCCTCTCGTCCTAAAAACCATTCCCAAAAAAATCAAGGGCGTTGATTCGGTAGAAATCCTGATAATCGACGACGGCAGCACCGATAAAACCGTTGAAGTCGCCAAAAAACACGGGGTTAAGCACTTCGTACGTCACCGCACTAATCGTGGCCTGGCCCGCTCCTTTTCGGACGGCCTGGACTACTGCTTAGCCAACGGCGCGGACATCATCGTCAACACCGATGGCGACAATCAGTACCCGCAGGCGGACATCCCTAAATTGCTCACCCCCGTCATTGATGGCGAGGCGGAGATCGTCATCGGCGATCGCCAAACCGGCGCCATCCAGCATTTCGGCACGTTTAAAAAACTCATGCAGCGCTTTGGCAGCTGGGTAGTCAACAAAGCCGCCAAAACCAACGTGCCCGACACCGTCAGCGGCTTCCGCGCTTACTCGCGCAACGCGGCGTTCAAAATGAACATCGTAAACTCCTTCAGCTACTGCACGGAAAGCATTATCCATGCCGGGCGGAACCGTATCGCCCTGGCCTCCGTACCGGTCAAAACCAACCCGCCGACCCGTAAATCACGCCTGTTTAAAAATATCTTCCAGCACATGTATAAATCCATGCGGGTCATCCTAAAAAGTTACTTTATGCACGAACCGCTCAAAGTCTTCGTCATTCCCGGTGTTTCTTTGCTGGTTTTAAGCGCCATTCCTTTTGTACGCTATTTAATCCTGATTGTGAGCGCTACCGACCCCGGCCAGCACATTCAATCACTACTGCTTGGTGTCGCCATGTTCACGGCGGGATTACTGTTCTGCGTACTGGGCGTCATTGCGGATCTGATTAAAACCAACCGTATCATTAACGAAAACAACTTAGAGCGCAACAAGCGCCTTCAGTTCGAGAACACACAACGTGAAAAATAAAAAGTTAATACGAATACTGCTGCTCGTTCTCTCTCTGGTTGCTTTTTTTTACTATTTTTTTGACAACCAGCAGCAATTTGAAAAACTTGCAGATTTATCCATACCACAGATATCTCTGGTTGTGGCTGGGCAGGCACTGATATTTCTTTCCAATATACTGTTTCTTATTCTTTTCATTAACTTTACTAAGAATAAAGTAGCTTTTATAGATGCGGTGCGAGTTAGTGCCTACTCATCAATGATAAATTTTTTCGGCTTTCTGCAGGGTGGTCTCGGCTTCAGAGGTGTTTACCTGAAAAAGTACTTCAATATATCTTACAAGCGATACTTCGCGCTAACTTTTATGCAATATGCTATGGTTTTTGGAATAGCTGGCCTACTTATTATATCTGGCTTGGGTATAGTTAGCGGTACCGCTGGTGTACTGGTGTTCATATTAGCAATTGTTGGAGCTTTAGCCTTTGCATTATTTTTGTTCAGATTATTAAAGCCTCGTGTCATAGCAAACGCATACCTCAAACTTAGAAATGTTAGTGTGGTTTTTCAAGCAAAACCTATTATTAGTCTGTTCTTAATTGCACTGCTCCAGTTAAGCGGTTCCACGCTAGCATATGGTGTAGAGCTAAGCGCTGTGGGGGCAAAGATCTCGATAGGCGGACTGCTTACGTACACCGGTATATCCCAGTTTTCAATCCTTGTTGCACTAACACCTGGAGCTATCGGGATCAGAGAAGCAATGTTGCTAGTAGCACAGAACCAAATGGGCTTGTCTTCACAAGACATTATTTTAGCTGCAACTATTGATAGGTTAGCTTACTTCGCAGTTCTGGCATTACTTGTTCCTTTGGCTATCGCAGCTAAACGGCAGCAACCAGAACCCGCCAATTAGCTACACACCCTATTGCTTGCGCACAATATGAATGAGAGTGGGGCTTATGTACTGGGAAAGATTAAGCAAACTCTTTGGTGCAAAACGGGCAATTACTGCAGCACTTTTCCACATATCAAGTTTTTGGACTGCCTTGGTAGTTAGAAGTATAGGAAGCGCATTGGTAACTTCGGCTTTCGATCCAAAGAGTTTTTTTAGTTTTCGTGACGATAACGGATAAATATCCCAGTCGGTTTTTTGGAACAATCTAAGATAAAAGTTACTTACTTTTCTTGGAAGCCACGAAATGAAGGGCAACTTATAATGAGGATCGGTTAGCCAATATTTATTTGGTGTGGCAATATAAACATAGCCTCCAGGTTTTAGCACCCGCATCACTTCGCTCAAGTGCTTTTTTTGGTTCGGCGTATGTTCAACAACGTGGTTAGTAATAACAATGTCGAAAAAATTATCCCCAAACGGCAGGTTTTCATCCTTTGTTAATTTGAACTTATACCCCGTTTTTTGTTTACGCTCATCAACAATATCAACCGACACTACTTTGGCTGCACTTTTTGCCAATTCGTATGCTATATCGCCTGATCCGGTACCAATGTCTAAAACTGTGGCCTTTGAGAATTCTGTAGCTTCGTCAAGGAGCGCCTGAATTTTGGCCGCTTTTCGCTTCCTGGACGCTGTTTCCAAAATCGCATGCGAAGAATTGGAGCGCTCGATTTTATGCTGAAATGGTTTTCTAGACATCTTTGGATACTAATTCTTGGTAGACTTTGATATATTGATTGGCTATGTTTTCCCAACTATATTCATTGAGGGTAAACTCCCTGGCTTTCTCTCCGAACTTTTTACGGTAAGTTCGATCCTTGAGAAGTTTATCAAGAGCCCGTAAAAAAGCCTCCTTGTCGCCGGATTTTACTAATATACCATTTTTATTATTTTTGATCGCATCAGCTATACCTTCGAGATTGCTCGCAACTACCGGGAGTTTTGCGGTTGCCGCTTCATGAGCAACAATTCCAAAACCTTCCATATCGCCGGGAACAACTATATTAGGCATGACAAAAACATCGCAGGATTGGTATAACAGCGAACGAACACTGTCGCTAACCCTCCCCAGTAACACAACATTATCCGTCATGTTATTGCTTGTAACGGCTTCGTTAATTTTATCTCTTTCAACTCCATCGCCAGCTACCAAGTAGAGCACATTTTGGTCTTTTTTCACCAATTGCGGCAAAACATTAGTTATAAACCACTCGACTCCTTTTCTTTTTACGAGCCTACCGGTTGTGAGTAGTAACGTACGGTCTTCTAACACATATGAAATTTCCTGAGATAGTTGCTCGCGATCGGGCACCACTTTTCCGTAGTCATCATGAGTACCCAGTGTAATTACATGTGATTTTCCAGGCATAGTACCACGCTTTATAGCTTCGTCGCCAGTTGCGGAACTGATCGAAATAACGGCATCAGCCCGCCCCACAAAAGGTAAAATAAGAATTTGGTATATCTTTGAATTGTAGGTTATGTCTAAACCGTGGGCTACCACAACGTAAGGCTTGCGAAAAATAACATGTAAAAGCCAGCCAATCGGTGCTTGTACTGCATCCTGCATATGTATGACTTTTATGTCCCGATTGCTTAGCAAGCGCCAAAAACCTTTTACAAAAAACCAGGGCAGTACCAGTGGCAACAATTTGTTCGAACCACCCCAGGTTATTTTGCTAAGCTCGATTTGGTGCTCTATAGCTCCTGAAAGATCCTTAGCAAATCTCTCCATCCCGCCAACCGAAGGCGGAAACCGTCTAGCTATAAATAAAACTTTCATTTCTACCATTGTAATTTATTAAGCGGCTATCTGAAAAATCAACGAGACAAACCAACGATACTTCCGTCTTTTAGTATCTCGCCCAATAAAATACTGTTGGTGAAAACCTGCTTATGGCGAGGGAAATCAGCAGTTTTTTCTATTCGTTCATAAGAAAATTCATGTATTTTTGTGACCTGCATATTAGGCTCCAGTAAACTTTTTTCTCTGCCGAATAAGCCAATTAACGGGGTATAGCCTTTTTCTCTGGCTCTAAGTGATGCTTCAGCTAGAATGGATTTTGATGGCATTTGATTGTTGCTAAAGAGCGTCCCGTAGCCAGCTGTCGGGATATCGCATATTGACTTGCTTGCCTCTATCAACTGTGTCCTGGCAGACCCTACCCATAAAACTGCATTGTTGTCGTGGGTAACATTACATGTCTCCTGAACAGCCGAATACCACGTTGCTTCTCGCACAAAAATAAGTCTCTTTCCCGCATAAAGGGGGCCTCCAATAGCCAGTAATACCAAAGACACCGTTACAACAGTAATAAATCCCTTTTGTCTGCTGAACTTTTTTATTGTTTTATTATAAATATAAGCCAAAAAGCCGAGGCCAAAGACGACAAAGCCCGGGAAAATAACTGGCAGGAACCGCCGAGCTGCCCATATGTGGTCTGGGTGAATATTTGGATTATATATATAGAAAATGGAAGTGCTCACTATCACAAGTAGCGGTGCTAACAGATATAAATCTTTGCGTTTTACCATTAGCCCAGAAAAGAAAGCTAATCCGAGGGCACCGAATGATGCTATAACCGGACCAATATACCAAGCAACCCATATAAATGAACGTTCGTAATAATCTCTCTGCCTTACTATTTGGCTCTGTCCGCTCTCTGTTAATACGGTTTTCTCGGCATAACTCACTTGCCAAAGCGAACGGCTCGCCAGAAAGCCAAAGACTAATAATACAAGAATAAACACGGCCGGGCCGCGCCAACCTGCAGTTACCTTGTCCAATTTATTCATAACTGCGGTTTTTCTAGCAAGTACAAATAGTGCAGTACCGACTACTATAATCGCAGCGATTAAGGCGATTTCCAGCTTAATATTTGGCCATTCGCTTATGAAATATGACCTGGAAAATTGTGACAAATCAGCCCAACCTACAATTGCCGGAAGGCTCAAGCCGAGTATGAAAAGCAATGAACTTATAATTGCATGTTTTCTGCGGGCATTTACTGCTGCATAAATACTAACAAAAGCAAGCGCCATAGCTATAGTTAGATAACCATCTATCCTCACAAGAGCGCCCGCACCGCCGAGGAAGCCACCAACAAACCAGAGAGCGCGACTGCTTGTTTTAACGGCCATAAATATTATTGCAAGCATTGTAAAAGTAAATCCAGCCAACAACGGTTCGGTGTACATATCCCTGGAGAAGTAAATCATCGGCAAGCTTGCGCCCATTATCACTGGGGCGAATGCAGCCCATCTGGGTTTCATTATTGTTCTTGCAAAGGCATAAATGGCTAAAAGCGCGATTCCCCCAAAGAGCACGTTTATGCGAAACATGGTCTGCAAACCAAACAACCGGCCACCCAGGCCTGCAAATGATGGCAACAGATGTACACCTTGCGCGTGTATCTCACTCGGATTGTCTGGGTTAGGCATAAAGCCCCCGCTGTTGTACTTGACCCCCTCCGTACTACCAAATACTTCCTGTTTCTCTATATCCAAGTCATTGTCCTCTACGAGCCAACTACCAGTAACCGCATATACACCTGGGTCTCTGTTGGTAAATAGATGCTGTGCCGTTAGCCCCGCGTTAAAGCCCATCCATAAAAATACAAAAACAATAACAACAAGGCTGCCCAGTAATTTTTCCCTGTTACCTCCCGGCAAGAATTTATTGTCGAGCCGTGTGTGTGTTCGAAAGGTTACGTACGCCGCTAAAGTACCGGAAATTACAATAACAGGCCATGTGTAAAATTTACCTAATACAAGTAAGAGCATCATAGCAGCACCGAAGACCGCTACAAAAACTGGCACGATAACTGGAAGATTCTGCAGTATGCGCTCAAGTAATCTGGTTTTTTTACTGATTTTAGGCATGAAATTTACCGTTTTTAGACTTTACTTTTTCTGCAGTAAAAGTAAATGTTTCTTTGGCAGCGACAAGAGTCCCTAGGTTCAGCACTATCATGCCAGGCGCAATATAACGCAGGCAATGGAAGCGCAGCTTTTGAGCTGACATATTGGCACCGCTTAAGTAAAATACCACAAGTGCCAAGCTTACCAAGACGTAAGTTTTTAGAGCTACCGGATATTTTTTAAGTACGAGTATAAGCCCCAAGCCAATCGGGCTAAGCCACAACCACGGGGCAGCTTCAAGTAATGCTGGCCTACTCGCTTCGGCGCCCGTAGTGTAGCTGCTATTTATAACAACTTCTTTCAGGTTTCGCTCGAACAAGTCTGGCTGTAAGTAGTGCGATCTTATGTCAGAGTAGCTGTCGCTGCGGCCGGAATTCGTTATCGAGCCGTAAGCATTGAGCTTAACCAAAAATTGCGGGATGAAAAACGAGACAGTGATAATGCCTGCAATTAGTAATTTTTTGATTCCGGCTTTTGTTATAAGTATAAAAAGGGCTATAGCCGGCAACACAAAAAGTGCCGCTTCTTCCCGCGTTAAAATGGCAAATCCTGAAAGTACGCAAGCTATCAACACAAGGCGCCAAGAGGGTTTTTGGTGCGCTTTAGTTGCAAAGAGCCATAAGTAAAAAGCCATGGCCAGAAAGAGAACCTGGATATTCCAGGGCACTACGAATAATTCGGAAGCAAAACTAAAAGACCTGCCTACTAAATCCCAGTAAAATAGAAAAAGTATGAATAGAACTGCCCAATTCTTGCCAAAAAGTTTTGTGACTGCCAAAAAACAAAGCGTAACACTCGCCAGCAACAATACCAGACTAACAACCATGAACGGGTCGTCACTGTCAAAAATACCACCTACTGTGCCAAGCAAAGGATAGCCGATCGCATAGTGTAGTTCACCAGCTCTTGGCAGCTCAAAATCTGAAAACCTGGCGGCGGCTGTATAATAAGATGTTTGGTCGGCCCAACCTTTGCCTGACATTGGTTTTGAGCCGTCAAAGTACCAGCCATAAATAAATGAGGTAAACACTGCCACCAGTACAATAAACAATGGTGCGTGTTGTCGGATTTTTTTGGCCGTAAATGTCTTTTTCAGGTAGGCAAAGACTCTACTGCCGAAAATATTTACAGCTCTGAGCATTTAGCAAATTATAGCATGAATAAACATTGCTTACCGCAGTGGTTAAATTATCTAAAATGCTCTTGCATTTTAGATAATTTTATGTTAGTATTTAGGCGTATGAAGAAAACAAAAAAAAATTATCTAAAAATAGGTTTACTTACCATTTTACTGCCGCTTGTACTTGTCGGCGGCCTTGCTTATTGGCATTACACCAACCAAAATCGTACAACGGCTAATGATGAGAGTATTGATTTGGACCCGCCAACTAAAACCGACCTACAAGAGACTGAAGAACACAAGGAAAAATTAGCTGATCAACCAAAACCAAGCGAAGAAACCGAAACTACACCAAGCGACAATAAGCAAGTAAAGCCACAGGTTACTTCTTGGGGCCAATCTGATGCAAACTTTGAGCTTGCGGCACGCGTCCCAGGCATATTTGAGGACGGCGGCACTTGTGAACTAACTCTAAAGAGTGGATCCAGAGAAGTTAAAGCAACAAGTACGGCAGCGCGTAACGTTTCCGATGTTTCCTGTGGTTTTATAAAAATTCCTCTGTCAAAACTTACACCCGGCAAGTGGGCAGCAACTGTAGAATATTCATCAGAAACTGCCTCAGGCATCTCCGATACCAAGGAGGTTACAGTAAAATAATAGTATGAAAAGCTTGCGTAAACGCCTATCAATAACACTTTTGGTAGCCCTCGTCCTATCCAGCTTATTTGCCTTACAAATTACACCAACAAGCGCCCTATCCGGCAGCCAATTCAATCCTGAAAGAATCATGGACGACTCGGTGTTTTTCAGGGCCGGTGATTTGACCGCTTCACAAATCCAGAGATTTTTGAATAGTAAGGTACCGGTTTGCGATACTAACCATGCTTATAGCGGTTCGTCAAATGACTCAGGACCGCCTTATACTTGCCTCAAAGATTACAAGATAAACACACCATCAAAGCCTGCCGAGTCAGAATTATGTAAAGCTATCAGCTCCAAAAGCAAGCAGTCTGCTGCTCAAATAATCCATGATGTCTCCAAAGCTTGCGGAGTTAGCACCAGAGTGTTGCTTGTACTGCTGCAAAAGGAACAAAGCTTGATTACTGACACATGGCCATGGGACATCCAGTATACAAAGGCTACCGGCTATGGTTGCCCAGATTCTAATCTGTCTACCAGCGTTGATAGTAATCAGAACGGTTGTTACGACCAGTACGAAGGATTTTTCAACCAGGTGTACTACGCAGGCCGGGTTTATAAATATTACGATAAAGTTAACGGGCCGAACTATCGCGTCGGGTTTGTCAATTATGTCCAATATCACCCTAACACTGGTTGCGGCGGCACCGACTTATTCCTGCGCTCACAAGCAACCGCCGGCCTTTACAATTACACCCCTTACCAGCCCAATGCTGCTGCCTTGAACAATCTTTATGGCACCGGCGATGACTGTAGTGCTTACGGGAACCGTAACTTCTGGCGGATGTATAACGACTGGTTTGGGTCGACGCTTACTAATATTGCCTACAATACCGCTGTAGAGAGCGTCGGTATCTTTACTGACTCAGCTATGACCAAAAAGTATACACAGAGAGACATCAGCTTGGCACCCGGTGACAAAGCATATATACAGGTCAAGGTCAGAAACACTGGCTGGAAAAATTGGGACAGGTCGTTCACTCGAATTGGCCGGCATGGCAACGATTATAGTCCCTTTCGTGCGACGTGGTTCAAGCCTAACCGTCCCACAAAGCTGATTGAAGATACGGTTGTCCCTGGTGATGTCGGCACACTTGAGTTTGAGCTTACGGCACCAAGCAAAAAAGGCACATACCAAGAATATTTCCAAATGCTAATTGAGGGAAAGATCTGGCTAAATGTAGAATTTGACTACACAATAAATGTAGCTGACCCTAGCATTGCCCAGGAAACGGATTTCAGACTGAATGCTGACGAGGAGATACGGGTCGGTGAAAATCTTGTGTCACCTGACTTGCATAATACGCTTGTGCTGCAACATGATGGCAATTTGGTGCTTTATGGCACTCACTTTGCCAAGTGGTACACATCATCTGTAGGTAGGAATAGCGAACGTCTTACTATGCAGCCAGATGGCAATTTGGTGCTTTATGACAAAAATGGAAACGCCATTTGGCATACTGCTACCTACGGTAATCCTGGAGCCTACTTTGTCATGCAAACAGATGGGAATATGGTCGTTTACGACTCTTCTGGTAACGATTTATGGGATAGCCGGACAGTCGAGAATCCTGACATGCTTAATTATGTAGGCCCAGCTCTATACGACCGTGCTTTTCTGCATACCGGCCAGCAACTCGAAACACCTGATGGCAAATATAGACTTGTACTGCAGGATGATGGCAATTTGGTGCTTTATGCTACTGATTCAGGTAATGCGCTATGGCACACTAAGACGTACGGTAAGCCGTCCTATCGGTTAGACATGCAGCATGACGGGAATTTAGTGCTCTACGATGGCCAAGGCAATGCTCTTTGGAAAAGCCGCACTGCAGATAAAGGCTACTCCCGCCTAGTCGTCCAACAAGACGGAAATCTTGTAATCTACGACAAGCATGATGAAGATACCTGGAACACCGGTACACAAGGCCAAAACTAGCTTGGGGCTACTATTGATTATTAATTGGTTTTGTTAAAATGTAAGGATTGATGGCGAATAAAAAAATCTTTTTTGATGGCTTACCTTTGGTTGACGGACACTTTAGTGGTGTCGGCCAATATAACCTTGGTATTTTGCGTGGTTTGGACGCCATACTTGAACGAGACTACCTAGCCGGCAAGCAGACTCCGGAAATCTACGTCATTATCCCCCGTGACCGCATACCACAATTCATAAACTTTGGTTTTAAACACATTCGGCTTAAAAAATTCCCACTTAACTTCGTCACGATGTCACGACTTTGGCGCTACAACCTGTTACCGCCAATCGATCTGCTCATGGGTCGTGGATTTTATGTTTTTACGCGTTTTGTCGATATGCGACTTGCTTTCAGTAAGTCTTCGATTGTCGTTTACGACCTTTCGTACGAAAGCCACAAAGAATATGCCGAAGACCGCAACGCGAAATTTTTATCCGAAGGCGTGCGGCGCTCATTAAAACGAGCGAGCCGAGTATTTACCATTTCAAAAAATTCCAAACGTGAAGTCAATAAATTCTATGACTTCCCGAGTGAAAAGATTGCCATTTCCACTCCCGCTGCCGATCAAAACTACTTTTACCACCGTTCCGACAAGGAAATTGTCAAAGTAAAACAAAAGTACGGGATCAAAAAGGATTATATTCTTTCTTTATCCAACTTGGAGCCGCGCAAGAATCTGGATACGCTCGTTGACGCTTACTGTGCTTTACCAAAGTCGTACCGAGAAAACGTCAGCCTATTACTCGTTGGAGTGAGTGGCTGGAAAACGGATGCTTTGTTCCAAAAAATTATCGAGCTGGTAAAACAAGGTTACGATATCGTTCGGCCGAATGAATACATTTCTGATCAAGACAAGCCGGCGGTGCTATCGGGAGCAAAAATGCTCGTCTATCCAAGTCACTACGAAGGTTTCGGCATGCCTCCATTGGAGGCGCTGGCTTGTGGCACTCCGGTAATTACTTCCGATAATTCATCGATACCCGAAGTCGTGGGAGATGCGGGAGTCATGCTTGATTGTAAGGACGTTTCCGGCTTTACTAAAACGATGAAACAGTACCTGGACGATTCGGAAAAAACAGAGAAACGGGCGCTGGTGCAAGGCCTCGAACGGGCACGGCATTTTAATTGGGAAAAAAGCGCGCAAGTCTACTTAGATGAAATCTTGGAGACCATGAAATGAAAATCGGCATAGATATTTCACTGCTTCAAACCGCTCATCGTCGCCGTGGTATAGGCTACACGCTTATAAACTTTGTAAATCACCTACCCAAAGAAGCCAAACAAGACCATACGTTCGTTCTGTATCATTACCCAATAAACGACGATGATCCTTTTGACTTACTTGACTTACGAGGGGTGACTTATGAAGCAAGGGAGATCATCCCGACTAAGCTTTATGATACTGGCGGACGGGGTCGTTTCGGCTTATTGTTAGGGATGATTAACCATATAAAGACATTCAAAGACATATTGTTCGGCGATTCTCGTATTAAAGATATTGATGACCTTGGTTATTTCTTGCAATTTGATCAAAACCATCTGCTCCCACCACGACGAAAAGTGCCATCAGCACAAATTTTGTATGACATCATCCCGTATGTCATGAAGCACGATTATATGTGGACGTATGGTATTGCACGCGCGAAAGGCCGTTCACGAAAAAACTCCCTTAAACAACATGTTCGTCGTAGACTTTATTATTGGAGAACCCGTATGATCGCTCGTAAAGCTCAGAAGCTACTTGCTATCTCCGAACATACAAAAAACGACTTTATTAAGTACATGAAAGTCCGTCCCAAAAAAATTTCAGTCTGCCATCTTGGCGTTGAGGAAAGCCCCGTTGCCGTACCAAAAAATCCTGCGCTTGATCGTTACGTCGAAACCAGTTGGGGGCCGCTCCCGCAAAAAACGACTTTACCGAAAGGTAAATTCTTGTTGTTTGTGGGTGGCGGCGATCAGCGACGAAAACTTGTTGACCTATTAGCTGCCTTCAATAAACTGCGTGCACAAGGAGAGGACGTTAAGCTTGCCTTGGCCGGAGACACTATGCGGGGGCCGAACACCACACCAATTGAAGAACTTAATCGCTATTTTAAAAGTACTTCATATATGGACGACATCTACTTTCTTGGATTCGTTACCGACAAGCAGCGCGAGTGGCTATATGAGAATGCGCTTGCCTTTGTTTATCCAAGTGTCTACGAGGGGTTCGGGCTGCCAGTAATTGAAGCCATGTTGCGCGGTACACCGGTTATTACGTACAAAAATACCTCGATTGAGGAAGTTGCCGGGAGTGCCGCACTCTACGCCCATAACAGCGACACGATCTTGGAGCAAACACAAAAACTATTAACTGACAGCAAACTACGTGGAAAGTATAAAAACTTGGGTAAAAAACAAGCTAGTAAATTCAGCTGGAACGAAACAAGCAGGTGTATTGTTAAGAAGTTACTAAACTAACGGAAAAGTTTTCGTTTAATTCTTCTTACAAGTTCTTTTGCAAGAAACTTCGTGCTCCGGAATTGATTGACTTCTTCTTGTGTCTTCGCTAACTGTTCTTGCAAATGTGCATTTTGTTCAATCCGTTTATCTAGGGCACTTTGAACCCTTTCTAATTGTTTGTGTACTTTTGTTATATGCTTAGACCAGCCATAAGATAGTTGTGGTTTTGATACAAGTATTTCGGGATAAGTTTTGTTAAAAAGTTGTTTTCTGTGGTTGGCTTCTTTTGCGACATAGTACTCATTCAACCCATCAAAAAAGACAAACTCGTACTGATGTTTCTTTAAATAGCGGTCGCCAGTCTTTAACGATATGGCTTGCTTCAATACACAATACTTCAGGCCTGTATTTTTACGAATCATTTCCTTCTAATACCTCGTAT
>JAXHNE010000008.1:0-105603 GCA_034520885.1 Candidatus Saccharimonadota bacterium | reverse complement strand
ATTTTGCGCTTAGTGCACAGGACTGATGCATGCAGCTTTGCTGAATGGCAGAGTCCTGGCACTGCATAAACTAGGCGAACAAGAACGCGCCGAGCAAGAACGCCAACAACGCGGTCACCTCGATCATCGCCGCGATGATAATCACCGAACCGGCAGCTTTACCGGCTTCCGGGTTGCGACCGAGCGCTTTCATGTAGTTCGAACCGACGAGGCCGAGCCCCAGTGCCGCCATACCAAAAGCTACGGCCAGCATGATCCCCTTGGAAATCGCGATTGCGGCTTCCGGATCGGTCTGTGCGAATACTTCAACCATTTTTTACTCCTTTCTTTACCGTTGCGCCCTTACATGCGCTCCGGATTAATTTTTCCCTTAACCATCCGAACCTACCGCCTGGTTGTTTAAGCGGGCAGGAGAGTGATGGGCGGATTGAGCGGCGCGCGCGGAATAATCAGGGTCGGCGGCCACGAGCGCGTCGGGTCCGGGGCCGATTTCGGTATCATAATGTTCTTCGTGATCGTCGTGCGAAATCGCCAGGCCGAGATACGTCCCGGCAAGCACAGTAAACACGTAAGCCTGGATGTATGCAACCAGTACTTCGAATAGCAAGATCGGGATGACCGCGACCGGTGTTCTTCCGCCGGCGATAATCATACTGGTAAACACCGCGATTAGAATTTCACCAACGGCGGTGTTAAGGAACAAACGTAAACTGAGGCTGATCACTTTGGTAATTTCGCCGAACACCTCCAACACGCCGATAAAAAAGTTAATCGGATTATACGGTTTGTCGCTAAAGTAATGCTGCAAGTGCTTTTTACCGCCTTGTTCCTTGATGCTCATGTATTGCACCAACAAGATGGCCACCACGCTCATGGCAATGGTGCCGTTTAAGTCGGCAGTGAACGGTCGGAACAAGGGCGTATCACCCACGGCTATCCCCGGGCCGACCACCGGCAAAATGCCCATCAAGTTATTGACCAAAATAAATAAAAAGTAAAAGGCGAAGATCGGGGCGAACTTGGCGGCCTTGGATCGTGACCCGAACGGCGATTGCAACATGTTAATCACGTATTCCACGACCGTTTCCATAAGCATTACCACGCCGAACTTTTCGGTTTTGACCTTCATCCGCTTTGCGGCGTATATACTGATAAAACCAATGATTATGGCCGCGATCACGCCATAAATCATGGCGTTAGTAACGGTGAGCGGTCCGAGGTGAAAAATCTCCTCGGCTTTTAGGCTAATGTGAATGCCGTTCTCCGCGGCGAATGTTTTTGACAGAAGCTGGGATAACACTAAAACGCGCCTCCGTTTTTACACAGAGGAGCATTACCGGCGCTAAAACCCTTGTCGGCAAATATACCCATTTACGCGCCGATTATAACAGGGAAAAGCCCCTATGCGCAATATGAATTATCCTAAAATCCGGTGGCGGCTTTAAGGCGTTCTTGCCAAGTTGCCGGTTCGCCGGCGGTGCAGGCGGAGGGATCGGCGCGTTCGTTGTATTCCGCGGCGTCTTTAGTGAGGCCATCGTAGCGTTCTTGCAACGTTTCGGTGGAATCATCGCCGTAGTTAATCAGCAGCGCGTCTTCGTCACGAATAGTCTGGTTGGCGATGGTGTCTACCTCTTCTCCGTTAAGCACAAAGCTTAACTCTCCGCCTTGGCCGTCAATGAGCATTTGCCCGTCAGTTCGTAGCACGTCGTTACCAAGCGTGTAGCCCAGGTTTGCAAAAAAGTGACCCCAGGTGGCGGCTTCGTCGTGAACATGCACCACGTGGTTGGTTTCATCGTGCATATGCGTTCGGTTACGCGGATTGAACGCCGCGTCGGCACCACAACTTTGGACTTCCTCGTAATAGGCGAAACTATCGAACTGCTCGCGCTCACCATTTATGTACACCGCGAAGTTGCCGTGGTAGTGCACTCCGTCCTTTTCGTACAGCGCGAAACGGACGCCAACGAACCACAAAACTCCGACCACGAAGCCGATAAGCAGGGCAGCAATAATTTTTTTTATATTTTCCCGGTTCATGCGCCCAGTATAGCAATGTTACAATACGAATGATATGCAAAATACATTACTCAAACTCGCTCACGCTGGCGCGGAACACGGCAGCGAAGCCGAAGCCGCCGCCCACCGTAGCGACGACAGCGTTACCATGATCATTGTGGTTACGGCCGTCACCCTTATCGTGCTCGTATTGGCCGTGCGTTTCCTGACAAGCACGTCAAAACGTGGCCCCAAAGAAAATAAACCCGGCTCCATCAAAAACGAACAAAAATAACCACAAGCGGCACTATATATAGCGTTATTATTTGCTAGTTTAACACTAGAATGTATAATATGGGGTACACTGTGTAAGGAGAAACGATATGGCGAATAACCCGCACGACCATGAAACCACTCCTCCTCCCGTAAGCGGGCCTGTAACTCCCGAGTTGTCCGTTATTGAAGGCCTGTACGACGGCGAACGATACCAAGACGTTGCCTTTGAGCTACCCGAAAAGAACTTCGTGCAAACGGAAACCGGCTTCCCCGAAGTAAACGACCAAACGCGTCTGGTCTACACTTTGCGCCAACTACGCACCAATTTTCCGGACTTACAGTATCCACAAGGCCATGAGCGTGACAAAAAAATCAGCGCTACTCGACGTTTTTTGGGACAAACCGCCCTGGTCGCGAATCCACGCAGAGAAGAAGACCCAAAAAACTACAACGAACCGCATAAAGTAAAAGTAACGCGGCGTGATTACACGGAAGAAGCGCTGGAAGGCGTCATGGCTTCGCTTGAGGAAGAAAACCACCCGACATACCAAATTCTTGCGCAAATTGGAGGACAGTTCGCGGAAGATCTGCCCGAATCTACATTGCACAGGCTAAAGCGTGACGTTATATTTGCCGCACACAATAAGCAGTTCAGGCAGCAAGTTTCCGATCGCGTCAATCGTGATCGTCAAGTAGACTAGAATACGTGGCTTTTGAGGATTTCAAAACCAAAGATCACGTAGTGATCGTCTATACCGGTGAGGGCAAGGGGAAAACCTCCGCTTCCGTCGGCTTATTGGCGCGAGCGCTAGGTACGCAGTGGAAGGTCGCCTTCATCCAGTTCATCAAACACTGGGGCGTGGGCGAACATGTTTTCATTCGCGATATTCAGGACGTCTATGGTGACGATTTATTTTTTTACAAGGGCGGCAAAGGGTTTTATCAAGCCGGCGAGCTCAGCGAACAACACATAAGCGACGAACAACACCAACGTGCCGCGACGGAAACCTATGAAAAAGCCATGGAGTGCATTAAAAGCGGTACGTATGATCTGGTTATCTGCGACGAAATCAACAACGCGGTAAACGACGGTTTACTCACTGAAAAGCAACTCGCCGATCTGATACGCGCCGCCAGAGGAAAAATCTCGTTATGCTTAACGGGTCGCGACTTCCCGGAAAAATTATTAGAAGATGTGGACATCGCCACCAACATGACCAAAACAAAACACCACTTCGATGATAAATTCTTAGCCAACAAAGGAATCGACTTCTAGCCAGGGGAGAGCAGTGCTTAACTAGCGTACTAATGGTAGAATGGAGGCATGGGTGAGACTACCCCATTTCGAGGCGAATCTTCCTCACTAGAAACAGGTGAGCGTGTTGTTGATTTAGCGCGGCTCCCTATTGAACGACAATTCTTAGAACAATTCCCTGACAACTTACGATTACAAAAACTCCACCTGTATATGGCAATCGGCATCGAAGCCCGGACGGTTCGCAACTCCTATGCTTTGGGTTCCAGTGAAAAATCCCTTCTCGTTAACGAAACCAACCCGACCCATTATGGCCAGCTACTCGAAGCCGTCCACTCCGTCCACGATATCAGGGAGGAAACTATCGTTGACGCCTGGAACAGAGAGGCGTTGTGGGGGGGCTTTTACGATGCAATCACCGAGTTAAACCCGCAGCTTGCCGGCAGCCACCTTCCTCGCCACCTGGAGCGAGTCCGGAACCAGCACGCGAAATTCAGGGAAAATGTCGAAAATGAAGATGCGGCACGCTTTTCTTTAAGAGATATCGAATCCATTAGAATCCACCAACGTCAAATACGCAGTATTTCGGAATATATAGTCACCAAAGAGCTAGGAGCCGTGGACCAAGAAGTGCTCGCCCAACGAAGCCGGGAACTGGACCAACCTACATGGGATCTGTTTTCTGAAAGCCAGGCATGGCTCACTGACAATAACCCCATCGAATATTTTAAAGATACCTTGGGCGACGATTACTTGATTATCTTGCAAAACGTGAGAAACCACAGCCTCGCCAGAAAAGAAGCGAACAGCACGTAAAAACGAGTTAGCGCTCCTCCGTAGCAGGAGCGCTACGGGGCAAGCTTGATAGATACCACTAACGTATAATTAGCACTCTTGACTTGAGAGTGCTAACTCGTTATTATAAAAATGGTGGCGGATTTGGGAGGTCACCAATGATTAACATAATCAAGGGGGGAATAATTATGAAACAATTAGTACCATTTGATCCATTCGAGGAAATGCGAGAACTCCAAAAGCAGTTCTTCGGCGATGATTGGGGCGGAGCATTGCAAACCACGAGTTCCATGCAGTTGCCAACGACCGACGTTTATACCGAAGACGACAAGCGCATGATCGTTGAAGCCCACTTGCCGCATTATGATGATAAAGACGTCGATATTAGTATCGACAAGGGCGCCTTGGTAATTCGCGCCGAAAAGCACGATAAAAAGGAAAAAAACAACAAGAAGTACGTGGTGCGCGAAAGCTCCAGCAGCTTTTACCGCCGTATCCGCCTGCCCGAACACGCCGACGAAGACAACATCGACGCCCACATGGAAAAGGGCATACTTAAAGTGACGGTGCCCTTCAAGGAATTACCAAAGCCCAAGAAGATCTCCGTTAAAAGCAAGGCGAAGAAGAAATAGAGGTTAGAAGGTAGGAGTTGGAAGATGGAATTTGGAAGATGGTAGTTGGGAGTTAGTATTTCGTAGACAGTTGTCAGTTGTCCGTCCTCCGTCTTCGGTAGTTGCGTTGTTCCAGGCTCTGCTTAAACTTATTGGGCGATCCGGATAAAAATCGACAAACAAGCCTCAAGCTTGTTTTTTATATCTACAACTGCCCTCGGCAGTTGTTCACTTGGCCTCCAGGCTCTGCCCGGACAGATTGTTCGGAGGGCATAAAACGAGTGAATCGTTGTCCGAGGACAGTCTTGGCTGCCTGCTTTAGATAAAGCAGCCAAGGCCGAGCCCTTTAGGGTCGTTCCCGCAATGGACACACTCGTTTTATGTTCTGCGGGCAGTCCGGTTCCGGGGAGCCGCCTGTCGGCTTTTGTTGCAATCTTTTGCCGACTCAAAAGATTGCTGGGGGGTGAAGCTAGCCAGACAGCTTCTGTTAGTAATTATCTATTGCTTTGATTGTATAGTTGTGGCCGTATTGCCCTTGTTAAAATGTAATAATACTAGAATTAATACTAGTATTATTTATCGAATCGTTTGGCGCCAGTCTTCACATTTTGAATTGTTGTCCGTAATCTGCTGGTTGAAGACTGAGAACAGACAACTGAACATTGACAACTATAAACTGTTATATAACTAGTTATATAACAGTTGCTGACCAAGATGCTCATAGAAACGACCAGCGTAGTATACTGCCAAAACTTACTTTTACTCCTTACGTTTCGAGTTTATGGCCGATTTTATCGGCAAGTTCGTGCGTCCACTTATTGAGGCGGTTAAGTTGATGCCCCATTACGATTCGTTCTTGTTCGTTAATTTCAAGCTGCTTTTCCATGCTATCCAACCGATTTAAAATTTTCTGAATATCTTCCGAGTTTTTACGTATTTCCGCCCTTGTTTTCTCAAATTCATCACCGGTTTGCTGCATGAATTGCCGCATCAGATCAAGTATTTCGTCGATGTCTTCGCGCGTAGCGGCCGCTTTGCTCATACGCTCATTTTAACACGACCGCCTTAGCGCGAAACAATGCTACGATAGGCTTATGCAAGCGATGCTTTATCTAATGCTCGGGTATCCGGGTGCGGGGAAGACTACCGTTGCCAAACTGACCACCGATATTACCGGTGCCGCGCACCTCTGGGCCGATCAAGAGCGGCTGGAGCAATTCAAGCATCCCACGTTTTCCAAGGAAGAAAACGAACGGCTATATAAAGCTATGAACCAAGAGGCCGAAAACTTACTGGCCAATGGCCAAAGCGTGGTATTCGACACGGCGTTTAATCACTATTCCGACAGGGAAAAACTGCGGAGCATTGCGGATACGCAAAACGCCAAAACCATAGTGGTGTGGGTACGAACCGCACGGGAACTGGCCGAAAAACGCGCGTTGGAAAGCGACGGCAAGAACCCGCATCGTAAACTGGATCACCACATGACGCACGCCGACTTCCAACGTTTAAGCGACAAACTGGAAGCGCCCAAGGCCCATGAAACCGTAATAGAAATCAACGGCACTAAAGTCACCAAAGACTACATCGCCCAAAAGCTTCATGAAGCTTAAACTCCGTAAAAAACATAAACGGCTCCTTATTTCACTGTTACTCACCCTGGCTTTGGGGCTTTTCGGCTATACGTTGACCGATGAGGGCACCATTGAAGAACTTCCCGTGCCGGTGCCGGCCGGAACCTACCGCGTGGTGAGCGTGGTAGACGGCGATACCATTACCGTGGAGGCCAACAACACCACGGAGCGGGTACGTTTTGTCGGCGTGGATACGCCGGAAGTGAACGATCCGCGTGAGCCGGTGCAGTGTTTCGCCGAAGCGGCCAGCCAATTTACCAATGAGCTAATTGGCGACCAACCGGTACGCCTGGAGCTCGACCCGATCAGCAGCGACCGCGACCGCTACGATCGTTTGCTCCGCTACGTCTATCTTCCCGACGATCGACTCGTGCAGGCGGAAATCATTAAACATGGCTATGGGTTCGCCTACACCACGTTTCCGTTCACTAAAACGGATGAGTTTTTACGGCTTCAAAACCATGCCAGGGAAGAAAACCGCGGCCTCTGGAGCCAGTGCGACCCACGGCCAAATTATTACGGCGGCTTTGATTCCGACCCACGGTAAAATTTGTTAAAATAAAACTATGAGCGACGATCAATTCACTAAACTATTCCAATACATGGAAGAGCGCTTTGATGAAGTTGGAAAAAAGCTTGATGAAAAAGCTTCTCAAGTCAGCCTGGATAGACTCACAAATACAATCGACGGATTTGTAAAACGTCTTGATGAAATCGAAACGGAACAAGCCGCACGGGATCGTCAATTCGAAAGATATTAGTCCAATGGGCGAAAAAAGTCTCCGAAAAAACCGGTGTCCCGCTAGAAAATCTGTAAATCAAAATACTCTTAATGATTTTGCTCTTTCGCTATTACCTGACTGACAACAGACTACTGAAAACTGACCACGAACAACGGACAACTGACCACCGACAACGGACAACTGACCACGGACAACCGACAACAAACTACTGACCACGGACAACTGAAAACAGACAACTATGTATTACATCGGATGAGGGCGGGAATCTTTTTTACCCAACAATCGTTTAAGTGAGAATTTGCGAGTTTCGCCATTAAACGATCGCTGCACGGGCCAGAGGAAGATATATCCCAGCCAGTACAGGCCGGTGGCCACCATTGGCGCTACGCTGTAGATGTCGTGCAGGGCGTAGGTTTTGCGGTACACGCTCATGTAATGCGCGAAGCTTTTGATATCGTCGTTATAGCGACGCGAAGACATGCCCGCTAACATGGATTTTTCGTAGCTGATTAGCTTGTTTTGTTCCATTAAATGCACGGCCAAGTCCAAGTCCTCGTGTAACTCTTTGCTGCGGCACACTTCATCGCGCAAGCTTTCCCATGCGTCCCGGCGCAAAACCATGTTGGAACCGAACAAAAACGGCACGTGCGGCGCGCCGCGGTATAAATTTTTACGAACGAAGTGGTCAATTTTATAATTGCTCCCCGAAAGCGGCATATCGTAATACCTGACCGGGCCGGTGGCGGCGAATACCGTGTCGTCACGCATAACACGCCGCACGGTTTCTACCCAGTTCGGTGGAAGCAAGGTGTCAGCGTCAATTCGGCCGATAAGTTCACTTTTGGTGTAATCGAACCCGCGATCGCGTGCGTGCACCACGCCTTGTCGCGACTCGGTAACGACTTTTACGAAATCGTACCGCTTGGCAATATCTACCGTTTCGTCAGACGAGTTATTATCCACGACGATGACTTCGTCCGGCATCACCGTTTGCGCCGCGATGGCATCCAAACACGAACCAATGTAGTCTTCTTCGTTGAAAACCGGTATAATGACGCTCAAGCTTTTAGAACGGGTCATAGAGTTAGCCTAACAAATGAGCAAGAAAACACAACGACACGCAAATCCAAAAAATCGGTCGCTCCTTCGGCGAGTGCCGGCTTTGGTGGGCGCTAAAATCGCCGGTTTTTGGCGGGTGGGGTTTTGGCACAAAGTCCTGATGATTATTATGGTTATCACGCTGCTTTTTACCGGCGGCATGTATTCCGTTGCCCAGTGGTACATCTACCAAAACCGCGATAAACCGCTCGTCGTCGGCGCGACGTTCATCCCGTATTACGCCGAATCTTTCGGCCTTGACCCCAAGGAGACCTTGCAAGCCTTGATTGATGATATGGGTATCAAACGTTTCCGGCTGGTGAGCTACTGGAACCAAGGAGAGGAAACCCGCAACGTCTACGACTTTAGAGACCTGGATTGGCAATTCGACATGATCGAGGAAGCCGGCGGGGAAGTATCTTTGGCGCTCGGTTTGCGCCAACCGCGCTGGCCGGAATGCCATATGCCAACGTGGGCGGAAAAACTCCCCAAAAGCGAGTGGGAACCGGCACTCAAGGACTATATTGCCGCTACGGTAAACCGCTACAAAGACCGTGACGCCCTAAAAAGCTACCAGCTGGAAAACGAATTTTTCCTGGAGGTGTTCGGCGAATGCCCGGACTTCACGCGGCAGCGGCTGATAGAGGAGTACGAATTGGTAAAATCCCTGGATCCGAACCGAACGTTGATCGTGAGCCGTAGTAATAACGCTTTGGGCTTACCGTATAACGAACCCATTCCGGACAGATCCGCCGTGTCGGTGTACAAACGCGTCTGGGACAAATCACTGTCCAAGCGTTACTTTGAATATCCGTTCCCGGCATGGTTTTACGCCTCACTGGCCGGAGGCGGTAAACTACTCAACGACACCGATTTGACCATTCACGAGCTGCAAACCGAAGCCTGGCTGCCCGTTGGCTACGACATGAACGATCCCGCGAATATTCCCGAACAAGAAAAATCACTGAACGCCGAACGCCTCAAACATCGCATTCGCTACGGGGAAGACACCGGAATCCGCGAAATCTACTTATGGGGAGTAGAGTGGTGGTACTGGCAGAAAACCCTCGGCAAGCCGGATTTATGGAACACCGCCAAAACCGAGTTACAGCGAATCCGACAAGAAAACCAACGGCTTTAGCCTTTAGCGCCCCTCCCTTATCGACTTAGTGCTTGCTTGACTATAGCGGCATGCAATGAGGGGTCATTTACCATTGCGTGCTTTTGACCCTCGAGGCGCATAGCCTTAACCCTATCATCATAAACCGTTTGCATGTCCGATATCATTTCTTGCATGACGGTGTCATCGGCAAGCTCACTTTCGCTACCCCAAACGACGCTCAAGCTATTCATTGCGTGGTTGTCGAGGGAATGCCCCGCATATGACCCGTACTCCGTGTGGGCGAGAGCTCTACCAATCGCAAGGTTAGTTAGCCGCGCAAGTCCCGAAACGTAAGCAATCATTCCGGGTTCGTCATCGCGTGCGTTTTTAAAAGATGCGAATTCTTCTTTCGCTGGACCGGTGTAATCACCCAGAGCTTTCTCTGTCGAGGGAAAATCAACTAAGCCAAGTTTAATTGACGAACGAGTAGGGTTAACCGGTTCGATTGAAACGACATTATCTACTGAATGAGCGGCATAGTTCGCAGAAGCTAAGACCTTTAAGGCTCCATATGAGTAGCCGATTTCGTTCGCTGACTCAACACCTTGAGCCTCGAGATAACGTAATCCATTTTCAACGAGAGGCCGGAGTTCCCCATTTATCAGGTTTTTCCGTTCACTTCTAGTGAATGATTCACCTCGGAATTTGCCTGAACTAGGATTCCCGAATGCAATCACGCGAGAATCCGGATTTGTCCCGGCAATTGTTGCTACTTGGTAGAGTTGATTCGAATTGAGTGGATTGCCCATCGGCAAGTGCATAACCAGCGCATCTTTTTCATCGTGATCTTTGGGTCGAACATCAACGACGGTTGCGCCGTTACTACCGTCGTGGGAGACAACCTGTACTTCGGGAATCCCAACGGCACCAAAAAAATCCCTGTAAGATTCAAAGCCTGACTGGTAATCGGCAAACTCTGCTATTTCATCAATAACATTTTGCTCAAAAGGGTAATACTGCTCTAATCGTTCTGCTGTACTCATTTCAATAGCTCCTATTTTCCATATTATGGCATACTTTTTTGTATGTGTCTATATACATAAGGGGGTTTATTCGGTACAATTGAGTGGCTATGTCACGTAAACGTAAGTCACAGAATAGTTCGCTGAAAAACCGCCGCGCGGCTTTTGATTACGCGTTGGAAGATTCTTTAGTGGTGGGCATGCAACTCAGCGGAGCGGAAACCAAGTCACTGCGCCAGGGGCACGGCCACATAAAAGGGGCTTTCGTGACAATTCGCGACGGAGAACTCTGGCTCAACAACGCCACCATTACCGGCAGCAACGCCGTTCCCATCAAGGAAGAAGACAAAACCCGCGCCCGCAAACTCTTGGCCAAACGCAAAGAAATCCAGGCCTTGCAATCCGCCAAACAACAGGGGCGAAGCATTATCCCCGTGGAAGTCCTCAACCGCGGGCGTTTTATTAAAATCCGCATCGCCATCGGCAAAGGCAAAAAAACCCGCGACAAACGACAAGTGATCAAGGAACGCGAGGACAAAATCGCCGCACAAAGAGAAATCAAAAACTATAAGCGTTAACGAGAGAGCGGCCCCGAAGGAGAGCGATTCACTCGCTTCCCGGCGCGTTGAGAGGGGATGTTCCCCCTCTCAGAAAGGCAACTGACAAGTGATCAAGGAACGCGAGGACAAAATCGCCGCCAAACGCGCCATAAAGCAACACAGTCGCTAGTCGTTACAATTTATGTTATAATATACTCAAGATGAGCAGTGAAACACTACACAATCAATCGGAAAACCGGTGGGATTCCGCGGTTATGTATCAAATCTACCCACGAAGCTTTAACGGGGAAGACGGTCCGGAAGGCACGATTAATGGTATTCGTGAACGGCTAGATTACCTGCAAGAGCTCGGTATAAACGCGGTTTGGATTTCGCCATTTTACCCATCACCCATGGTAGATAGCGGGTACGATATCGCCGACTATACGGACATTGACCCTCGCTACGGTACGCTTACGGATTTTGAGCGAATGATCGACGAGGCTCATGAACGTGGCATAATGGTAAAGACCGACTTAGTCCCTAATCACACCTCCGATCAACACGAATGGTTTCAGGCTTCAAAAGATCCGAGTCACCCGGACTACGAAGCATACAAGGATTTTTATATATGGAAAGATCCGGCGGATGATGACGGCGTTCCGAATAACTGGGGCAGTGTGTTTTCCATCCCAAACCGTAAAGCCTGGGAAAATGGCGAACTTGGATTAGAAACCACCGATGATGGCGAAGAATATATTCCCTACAAAACGGCCTGGCATTTTGACGAAGAGCGGGGGCAGTACTACCTTGCCGACTTCGCCAAAGAACAACCCAACTTAAACTGGCACAATCCGGAGGTGCGCGAGGCCATGAAAGATGTCGTGCGGTTTTGGATTGATAAAGGCGTTGATGGCTTTCGGGTCGACGTAGTTGACCACATCGGCAAAGATCCACAGTTTCGTGATGACGAATTCACGCCAGACATGACACTGGAAAACCCGTATGATCAAACCTCCCGTGATAAAAGCATCCGTTACCTCGATACACTCCTGCCGTACGTAAAAGAACTCACCGATGTGCTGGATGAATATACTGGCCGCGATCTGCGGCTCATACTTGAGGCTCACGCCGATAAAGAATTGCTACATAAGTTTGATTCTATAAACCCTAGTAGGGCAGCTTCCTTTAATTTCGGCCGCTTGAAGGCTCCGTGGGACGCAAAAATACATAAGCAGTTACTCGATGATTACTACGAGAATCTACCGGAAGACGGCGTCGCCAACCAGGTCAACGGCAACCACGATATGGATCGCCTGGCCAGCCGGGTCGGGCCGGAAGCCGCGCGAGTTGCAAGCCTGGTAAATATCTTCTTACCGGGAATGATCACCCTTTACAACGGCGAAGAATTAGGGTTAGAAAACGTTGACGTCCCTGAGCACCGTCGTGACGACAAACTTGGCTACCGTGACATGGCGCGCTGCCCAATGCCCTGGAGCAAAGAAGAGCCAAGTGCCGGGTTTTCTACCGTTTCGGAAGACGACCTGTGGCTGCCACTCGACCCCGACTGGCGGGAAATAAATGCGGAAGTCCAAGCCCGCGATCCGCACTCCTCATTAAACTTATATAAGCGGTTGCTTGCCACTCGTAACGGGTCAGAGTTACTTAAACAAAGCGACTATACACCCCTGGAGACGTCGGATCGTGATGTGCTGGCCTTTGCCAGACGGGACGAAAAACACCAAGCCGTTGTCGTCGCTAACTTTTCCGGACGCTCCGTTGAAGACGTTCGCATACCGAACGCCCGGCAACATCTAGGCCGAGTCATGCTTTCTACCCAAGAACTACAGCCACAACAACGGTTCGACCTTCAGCGCGGGTTTGCTATCGCCCCGAACGCCGGAATGCTTATTTCGCAAACTGCTTAGTTTCGTTCGGATAAGCAAAACGTTATACTGTGTAGCATATGCAGCCAACAGAAAAAATTTCGCAGCTTTTAAAAACCAGCCGCGATGTCCTTTTGGGGTGTTGCCTGGATAATGGGGCGGTGGTCGCTGCGAATACTGATCATCACGCCTATCCACCCGACGCTAGCGACTACCGCTACGTATGGCCACGGGACGCATCGTACATCTTATACGCTCTTCTGCTGCTCGGCGAAGATAAGCGGGAGTTGTTCGCCGAATGGCTCAATACGCGCGCGGAAGATTTCTGTTATCGCGGAGCATTCTTTCGGCGTTACGCTACGAATGGCGCCGGCGCCTGGGCGAGCGAATCGTTCCAGCCGGATCAATCGGGGAGCTTGCTATGGTTGTTTACCCAAGGTGACATCAGCGAGCCGCAAATAGCACAAGCCGTTACTCACGCCGCAAACGGCCTTTGCATAACTTGGGAAGAAGATCACTTTACGATGCCGACCCATGACCTCTGGGAGCACATGAGCGTTCCGGCCGGCCACCATAGCTTTTTATATACATTGGCGGCTTGTAGTAAAGGGCTGGAACGCGCGAGCGTACGTGATTCGGAAGAAGCCCTTCAATGGCAAGAAACCGCAAAACAAATGCGGGAAACCATTCTAAAATCCGCTTCGGGTGGCGGACACCTTACGCGACTCGGCAGCAACTACAGCGACCACCTGGACGCCAGTTTACTCGGCTTAACGTGGCCTTTCTCGGTATTCAACGACAGAACCGCTCTCGCCAAAACTACTACAAAAATCGAGGAAGAGCTTATGGGCGACCGCGGGTTAAAGCGATTCGCGGGTGATGTCTACGACGGGCGAGTCACCCATTCTGAAGACCAAAACGAAGGAGCGGGCGCGTGGCCACTGTTGACTTGTTGGCTGGCTATCGCTAAACACGAACTTGGAGATCACGAAGGAAGTAAACGGACATTCCTCGATTTGGTTGAGTCATTGGATGGAGGTTTTATCCCCGAACAACTTTTTACGGACGGACGGACCGGCGTAAAACCACTAGCATGGAGTCACGCCATGTTCGTGATCGCCGCCCGAAAACTCGAATATACGTAATGCTATAATGTAGTATATGAGGATTGGAGTCGTCACTGACAATTACTTTCCTTCCGTTGGTGGCACAGAGATATCTATTTGGAACTACGCTAAAAAACTGCGCAAACAAGGGCATGAGGTATTTATTTTTTGCCCCAGCCATGGCCGAAAAAATCCCAAAAAACCTCACCCCGGTACGGTTCGTTTGCGCTCCCTTCGAGGTATTTACCCCGATCACCCCATAATATTCACTTATCCCGGTGTCACCAAGTTGTTCGCCCAATACGATTTGGACATTCTTCACAGCCAAACGCCAGTTTCCGCGCCGTATGTGGCCGAATATGTCGCCAGGAAGCTACATATTCCACATATTCACACCTTGCACACCCTCGTTCCCGAACAAGTCAAACGTTGGAAAATAGGCTTGGTACGTTTTTTTAATCTTTTTCTTATGCAATCCATCATCCTAAAGAACTTTAAAAAACCCGAAAACTACTTACTGCAGGACGAGTCGGTTACCATGGCCACTAAAGTCAGGTTGAGCTGGATCTATCTGCTTCGGTTGGTGCGCATTCCTGATCGAGTTATCTTCCCCTCTAAGCACGTAAAGGAAATTTTCGCGGCGCGAGGGTTCAAAGGAAAGGTCAGTGTATTGCCGACCTTCAGCGATATGTTTGAAAAAAACGTAAAACTGGACTCTAAGCGGCCGCCGAACGACCATGCGGTACGTTTTGCCTTGGTGGGCAGGCTGGACATAGAGAAACGCCCGCAAATCGTTATCGATGCCATGAACTTGTTGCCGGATTACCTCGATTGGCGTCTCATCATCATTGGTGACGGCAGCCAACGCAATAAAGTGCAACGCTTGGTAAATACGTACGGCCTGGAAGAACGCATTATTTTCAAAGGCAGAAAGAAGCAGGCGGAGATCGCTTCGGAGTTACTTGATGCGGACGCTTTGGTCATGCCTTCGTACCGATTTGACACACAGGGTGTGGTATTGTTAGAGGCTTGTGGTGCGGGAATTCCGATTGTGTATTGCGACGACAACCTCACCGTTGGCGTTGAAGAATCCAACAGTATACTCACGAAACCTTATGCCATGAGTATGTCAACGGCAATTCAGGAATTAATAGAGAATCCGCGGCTTCGCAAAGAACTGGGGAAGGCCTCACTAGAAGTAGCAAAAAAATATCGCTCCGAAAAACTTACCAAAAAATTACTACGCATTTACCGGCAAACCATCAAAGATCACCAAAATACTCAATCCGCCTAAACATTTACAACCGAAGAAGTTACCGGTAAAATATACCAGTCCCAAATATTCCGGAGTAGCTCTCCGCTGTACAGCGGAGGTAGAGCAGTTTACAATGTTGTGGCATGTTCACCGTTTATGCGATTTTAAATAAAAGAGCAAACAAAATTTATATCGGTCAAACCGAGAACATGAAACGGAGGTTAACAGAACATAACGAACATACTTTGGGTGGATACACTTCAAGATATCCGGGTGAGTGGGTGCTGATTTATAAAGAATCAGTAGCCACCCGCTCAGAAGCACTTAGGCGGGAAAAACAGCTCAAGTCAGGTGATGGCAGAGAGTTCATAAAAACATTTATTCCGGAGTAGCTCAATGGTAGAGCATTCGACTGTTAATCGAAGGGTTGCCGGTTCGAGCCCGGCCTCCGGAGCCAAAATGAAAACGCCTGACCCTTGTGGTCGGGCTTTTTCATTTTCTGTCTCGCTAGAGACTTGGTTCGAACCGGATTGCTCTGAAAGAGCCGGTTCGCTATTTTGGGCGAGTTCGTGCAATGCTTGCATGTGCGAAAGCTCGCCAAAATATACCCCGTACCCGGCTTCCGGAGCCAATTAGACGATTTATAGAGGTAGTTCGAACTTATTTCAGGTTACTTTTTTTAATCAAGAATTTCTAAGAAGTTATCAGTTCGAACCCTTGTGGGGCGAGACTATCGGCGGCCTTTTCTATGTTCCTGTTTTATTCGGTTATACTCTTCGGGACTATCTTGTCCTGGCTTGAACAACTCAATTGGATACTTTTCAGCTGCTTTTCTTAACTTATTCCTAAATGCCGTGGAAATATCTATGTCTGTCGTATCAGCAAAGTTAAAACAGTATATAAGCACATCTGCAAGTTCGTCAGCTATCTTGTCCTGGTTTCGTCTTGTGTACTCATCCCATTGAAATAATTCCATAAGCTCTGCAGCTTCAATTGCTATGGACATTGATAAATTCTTGGGCGTATGATGCTTACCCCAGCCTCGATCATCCCTATATTGGGCAACCAGCTTTTTTAAATTTTCCAGGGTTGTTCTGGTATCATTAACATTCTCATCCATAACACCATCGTATCACAGTGCTTTATGCCGGAATAAAACCTGTGGTTGTAAGCTTGAGTCGCTGGGCTAAATCTTTTATATAATTTTGGTCAACATTAAACTCAAAAGACAGGTTTCTGATTGAGTAGTGTAGGGGGCAAGGTTAGAGTTAAACAGGGGCCATATATCTATTTTGTCGTCTTTGGAGTATGATGTAGTTATGGAAAAGGAACCAACAAATCCCATTGAAAGTGAAGATATGCCATTAAACAAAGAAGAACGTCTTGAAAGATTGGCTGAAATGGTTAACAACGGAGACTTAAAAGCTGAGATAGATGAAGCAATTGGGTATGACCCTGATTTAATGGTAGATTAAGGTTCGAACTTCATCTGCGGTGTGGAGCCAAAAATGAAAACGCCTGACCCTTGTGGTCGGGCTTTTTCATTTTCTGTCTCGCTAGAGACTTGGTTCGAACCGGATTGCTCTGAAAGAGCCGGTTCGCTATTTTGAGCGAGTTCGTGCAATGCTTGCATGTGCGAAAGCTCGCCAAAATATACCCCGTACCCGGCCTCCGGAGCCAAGCATAAGCTTTATGAGAAAGAGGCAGAAATGTCTCTTTTTGTCGTTTTGGGGTATGATATTTACATGAAGCTTAGCAGCGAAGTTCTACGTAAACACAAAGGCGTAAGTTTTACTGGCGTTGGAACGGTCTTCATTTGTCACGATGGGAACGGTAAATTTTTAATGAGCAAACGGTCTGCAAATACTAGAGACGAGAAAGGGCGCTGGGAAACTCCAGGAGGTGGACTTAAGTGGGGCTTCACTGCAGAAGATAATATCCGCCGGGAAGTAAAAGAAGAGTTATGTGCAGACACCCAAGCAATAGAATTTATTGGTTACCGAGATGTGTTTAGAGAAAAAGAAGACGGCACAAAAACCCATTGGTTGATGTTGGATTTTGCGGTACTGGTTGACCCAAAGCAGGTTAAGATTGGCGAACCTGAACAATGTGATGAAATTGGTTGGTTTACTTTAACCAATCAGCCCACACCTCTTCATTCACAACACAAAAAGCTTTTAGAAAAGTACAATGAGCATTTTAGGCACCTAGGCATAAAGTAGTTCTAACTTCATCCACTGTGTGGAGCCAATGAAGAACAGTCAGGCCATAGGTCTGGCTGTTTTTCTTTCACTGCCGAAGCAGTGGGGCTCGAACCGAAATGAGGTTGGATATTCGAGCGATTAGCGAGAATATATACTGAAACCAAGAATGACAAGTCCTTAAAAAATAATAGTCATTCATGGCTTGAGGTAATAACCCGGCCTCCGGAGCCAATGTACGTACTTCGCAACGAGGCAGAAATGCCTCGTTTTGCTATTATTAAGACATGGGCAAACTAACCACATTTGAACGTAATGAAAAAACCTTGGAACTAAAATTCTTAGAAACACAGCAAGTCAAAAATGGTGTGGTGTGTGACGTATATGAGTTTGTTACTGATAATTCATGCGACCTAGGAATCGTTGCAGTTGAATCGGGCAGAAAGACACCTAGGCAGAAGATACTTTCAGGGGATAAGACAATCGAGGGCTATGTAAGCGGGCAAGGAGTGTTAGAAGTTAAAAAGCCCGACGGAAAAATCCATGAATATATGTTTCCGAGTACTGAGAACGAAGTGGAGCTACACGTTGGTGATACTATGCAGTGGATTGCAGAGACTGACTTGGTTTTTTATGAAATATGTTATCCAGCATATAGCGATGGCCGGTTTCAGAATCTAGATTGAAGTTGCGAAGTATGTCCACTAGCGAGAGCCACGTTTAGAACTAATTTAACAGAGGCGATAACCTCTGTTTTTGGGTGGGGCGAACTCACACGGGCTGCAAAGACAGAGTGTTTTCGTTTGTGCTAGAATTTGTGTATGAGCTTAACGCAAGACGATTTCCAACAAATTGAAGCTATTTTCGAAAGAAAATTGAGCACCGTGTCCAATGAACTCAAGGCACTTCGAAACGACATCAAAGAAGTCTACGATATGATCTCCGAATTACAGTCTTCTACTATTACCGATAAAGAGTTCAAGCGACGATCGCTTGAGGAAAAGTTACTAACATTAAATGCAGAGCTGCTAGCAACGGCCAAGCAAGCCGGCGTCACCCTTCCACGCGAGTAGCACAACTAAAAGTACGCCAATTACGCTGGCTGACGGAATCGTGAGCCACCCTCCGTCGCTAAGCCCATTGCATAGGTTAGCTATGGAGGATTTAGTTACCGGATGTGAACACCATCCTCCGAAGCTTTAGCGAATGGCCTCTGCTTTCGTTTTGAGGTATCATTTCAGCATGGGGAAAACGCACAAAGAACAACTTGTTTTAGCAAAAGAGATTGAAACTGCCAAATTAAAAGTAACTGTTGGCGCTAAATACAGACACTACAAAAGCCCTGATAAAGTTTATGAAGTCATAGGGCTTGGTTTTTTGGAAGCAAACGATGAGCTTTGTGTTATCTACCAAGCACAATACGGGGAAAGCCTGACATTCTTGCGCCCGCTTGCAGTTTGGCTAGAACATGTCGAGTGGGAAGGGAGAACCGTCCCTAGATTCACGAAACTCTAACGCAACTCCACCGGCATATTGCATGGGTAGACCTTGCGCGGAAAGGCCACCTCTTAAGTTTAAAAGGAGAACGGCGGAGCAATGTTACAATTAACGTATGGCATCGAAATCTTATTGTCCTAATTGTGGCGCGGTTAACCAAGGCACGAATTTTTGCACTAGTTGTGGGCAGCAACTCAACGACGAGGCCGAAAAATCAGCAAAACCCAATCGGGCAGAGACTACCTACGCCGCGACCCCCACTTTCAGATATCCGAAAAATCAGCGGCATTCGGACATCATAACCAAAGACGACTCCAACGGAGAGCCAATAGTTACCTTCCGCAACCTTCACCCCAACGCCGTCTGGCTTTTCTTTTTTCAATACCTCGGCAAATCGTCAATTCTGCTACTACTATTCGTGATCGTCGTATTTTTTGAGCCCTTTATCGCTATAGCGGCAATCGTTGCGTATTTCATGGTTCTTTTCCTTGTTTCCAAAATGACGTACGAAAACTACGAGTTCGAAGTGTCCACCGTCGCGTTCCGTATCACCCACGGCATCTTCCATAAATACTCGGTAAACATTGCCTTTAACCAGGTACAAAATATCAACATGCGGCGCAGTATACTCGACCAAATGTTAGGGCTGGCTCACCTGGAGCTGGAAACTTCCGGAACCGGCGGCGAGGTAGAAAAGAGGGTGGGTGGCCTTGCGACCGTGTCCGAAGGCTACATCCCCGGCGTAGACCCGGACGAAGCCCGCGATATAAAAGCACTCATGCTCGCCCGAATCGGCAGCAAGTAATATTTAAAATTATCGTAGTTTATGACGATTTTTTGCGCATGACCCATTTTTGGGAAGGGCTCATGGGTTTGTCTTTTCGGTGGACGCAGCCGACCCAGCAACAGGGGCGACGTTGGCCTTCGCTAAGTTCTTCACGCGTTCGCTTGATACGCCGCTGACGAGTCTTATCCTGTTTGGCGTCTTCCACCCAGCAAATGAATTCGTTGCGGGCCAGGGGAGTAATATTTTCCCACGCTTTAAGCGCCTTCGCGTCACCCAGCAGCGCTTTCATTAAATCCGCGGGCATTTTGTGCGCCACACCGCCGGAAATGCGTTTCGTTGCCATGCTTTCAGTCTACACCACCCATAATTTCTCCACATTACCTCCCAGTCTGTTACAATGCCCGCATGAAAGACAAAATCAACAAACGAACACTACTCACCGGGAACGGCATAATATGGGGCGCAGTACTCATCGGCGTGGCCTTGTTAACGGACAGTGGCGAAAACGCCAATCTGGATTGGCCGCTCATGTGGGTTATCGTCGGCGGCTTTATCGTGCAAAGCGCGCTATTAAACGCCTACCTCAAAAACAAATCCGAATAAAACGACTAGTCAAGCAATGACTTCATTTGCTTGGCGATGAACTTGGTGGCGAATACCGGCTTGAAACGATACAAACGGTTCATGAACGTGGAGTCTTTACCGGTGAAAATTTGTGGTTTGTTCTTTTCTATCCCGCGCACAATGATTTCCGCCGCTTTGTCAGCCGGCAAGGCCTTGAACTTCTTTTTAGCTTCTTCCGCCGCGGCACCACCGGGCGCTTTAACACCGGAGTTTTCAGAAATATTAGTATCCGTTGCGCCGGGAAAAACGATACTCACGCGCACATCGGTATTCAGTAATTCGGCGTACAACCCTTCGGTTAACAGTTTCACGGCGGCCTTGGAAGCTCCGTACACGCTTTGTCCGGGCACCGGCAAAAAACCGCCCATGCTGGAAACATTCACCACATACGCCTCCGAGCGATCCAAAAGGTGGGGCAAAAAAGCTTTGGTCACATAAAGCGTGCCGTAAAAATTAACGTTCATGACCTTCTCGATCGCCTCGTACTTAAGATCATTCACTTTTACGAACGGCTGGATAATCCCCGCGTTATTGACTACGCCGTCTACCCGGCCATGAGCCGCAATTACGGACTTTGGCAACGCGGCCACCGCCTTTTTATCGGTAATATCCACCGCGTGTATTGACACCCGTTTGTCACCTTGGTGTTTTTGCAGGTTTTCCTCTTTTACATCAACCGCGGCGATTTCCGCGCCCCGTGCCAACAACGCATCCACCAAAGCCCCGCCAATACCGCCGCCGGCTCCGGTCACTACGAAGACCTTGTTTTTTACTTTCATAGCTTTACTTTAGCATAAACACCATAACGACCGGTCATCTCGCGGCGTAGCGCTTAATCCCAACGAACGCTGCCATAGAGCCCAGCATTATTCCCAAAACGTTAAGTAAAACAATGAGCGAACTTTTGGACAACAGCAAAACGTCTCCATTGCCGACGGCAACACCGACCATAACAAAAGGCGGCACCAAGGCCACCGAGATACCGACACCGGTAATCGTCTCTGATACCCGTGGCCAATAGTAGGCAAACGTTCCGGCAATCCCCGAACATATGGCTACCACGAGATACTGCAACGGAGACGACGCCAGCCGACCATGAATTTCCGACTGGTATTGAAAAGGTATAAGCAAAGACAGCGCGATACTTACCGTCACGACGGCTACGGCCCCATAGCCCAGCAATTTAATCAATTTAGTAAATTCGTGCCATTGCCTTTGTGATAGTGCCGAACCGGCCAGCACCACCGGATAAAGCAAAGGGGAGATCACCATGGCCCCAATAATGACCGAAGGGCTGTTCATAATAAACCCCATGGTAGCAATCGCCGCGCTAGAAGTTGCCATTACGAAAAAGTAGATACCCGGACGCCCTTTTTTTACGAGAGTCGCGTACTTTTTCTTTAAGTATTGCGGGCGAACCGCAAGAGAATTTTGCTTAAGCGTTTTTACTATTCTTCTAATCATTAGCTTTTAGTTTACATGAAGTAATCGTTAAGCGGGAAAAGCCGACTCCGGTCACTACAATTACCGTGTTACGTACTTATATTATTTTTACTTTGGTATAAGCTTCATCGCAAGGTGGACTTCACGAAAAATATACGGGCATGGTACGATGAGGGTATAAACAACTTATAAGGTGAGGGAGAATACCATGGCGGAAAATAACAAAGCCGATGCGAAACAACCAAAACAAGACCAAAAAAACAACCAAAGTAACGACGAACAAACCGTAAAAATTATGTCCGTTTTGGCGTATTTCGGCATTCTGTTCTTTTTGCCACTGGTCGTCACGCCGGACAGCAAGTTCGGGAAGTTCCACGCTAACCAAGGGCTTTTGCTGCTTCTTCTCGGGATCGTTAGCCAAGTCTTGTGGCTCATCCCCATCATTGGCTGGATCCTGATTCCATTCGTATCACTCGCCACGTTGGTATTCTTCATCATGGGTATCGTTAACGCGCTAAACGGTAAAATGAAACGCCTTCCAATCATTGGCGGCTACGACCTCATTACCTAAGAACCACTTACTTGCAACCATAAAGGAGAACTACCATGGCCGAAGAAAAGCCACAAAAGAAGGAGACCAGTTTGGACGACCAAACACCGGAACCCGCGTCAAAATCACAAAATAAGGGCTTAAAAATCGTATTGATTGTCATTGCAATCTTAGTCGTGCTCGGGCTTATCGGCACGTTAGCGCTAGGATTCTTTGGTGCCAAAATCGGTGAAAAAGTGGTGGAGGAAGCCACTAACTCGGAAATCGACACTTCCAACGGCAACGTCAACATCCAATCCAGCGATGGCGACTCACAAACCTCCATACAAGCCGGTGACAACGTAGAATTCCCGGATGACTTTCCCGCAGCGGTACCAGTCTATGAACCGCACTCGCTCATGTCATCCAGCTCCTACGGCTCGAGCGATCAAAAAGTCTGGGCACTGTCTTTCACTACGGAGAGCACACTGGATGAAGTCCACGACTTTTACGAATCAGAGCTCGCTAACAATGGCTGGGAAACACAAAGCACGGCCAGCCGTTCCGAAACAAGATCACTTTCCGCCACCAACGAGGATGAAAATCTTCGCGTACAACTTTCCGTTCGGGATAACGACGGCGAAACCAGCTTCAACCTGAACACCACCCGCACGGAATCCCAGTAGCCAGGCCATACCCACTCCTTTTTCGCCCAAGACTATTAAGTTCGTCACTTTTCGTTTCAACAAGTGAATAAAAATGGTATGATTTATGTAATTAGTTAGGCAAGGTGTGGGAAGGAGTCCATGGTGAGCAGGTTTTATAATAGTTTTTATGAACACCGGGCAGGTGTTTATAACATCTTAAAAAGTAAGTTTCAGTTCGTACTACTAGGGCTCCTCAGCTCCCTATTTTTAGTTTTGGGTATCGTGGCGCTATCAAGCTTTACTTCCGCGAATGCCACCCCCGAAACCGAACAAGTCGTTTTGCAGTCGGACTTCGCGAATTCCATGAACACCTGGACGTATCATGACGACACCGTCAGCCCCTTCGTTGCGGCCGATCCAAATCCCACCGCCAACCATCAAATCGCCGCCAATCCGACACCGACTCCGGGGGACAATGGCGCGGTTAAATTAACTTCTGGAGAAGATGAAAAATGGAATCTCGCCAGCCTGCAATACTCTGGCACTAAACTTGAGGACATTACCGCACTGGGCTTTAGCTTGTACACCAACAATCCCGGCAAAGCGTATATCAATTTAGATGTTGACTTTAATCACGACGGTTTTGACGACGCTTGGCAGGGCAGGCTTGTCTATGTTCCCAGCGGCGTAACCCCTGATACATGGGACGAACACGAAGCCGTTGCCAGTGACGGCAGCTGGAAGTGGTCGACTATGATTACCGAAGAAAGCGTTAACGAATGGCCGGACGGCGATACGTCAGAATCCCGAAGTTGGAGCGACATCACGGCTGCCTTCCCAGCCGCCCGTGTCACGGCAATAAACAACCTCGCCTTCGGCAGTCTTTACCTTAGAGCCGACGGGACATCTACCACCTATTACGACCATGTTTATCTGGCAACCGATTCCGAACACATCACCTATAACTTTGAATTACCCGTACCAGACGCACCGACTCCTATCAACCCAGAAAGCGATACCAACCCGTTCTATACGGATAGCGCTTTCACGCAAAGCTGGAGCGACGAAAGTGCATCCGGTGCGGTCGAGTATGAATATCAAAGCTGCTACCAAACCTCACTGCCCGCAACTGATGAATGTCCCGGTGGTGTGACTACTTGGGAAAATACGTATACAGGCACAACAAAGAACGTGGGTGCCAGCCAGCCTGACAGCCACTTTTTCTGGCATATACGTTCTGTTGATGCGGCCGGCAATACAAGCTCTTGGAGCGACTGGCGGGAAATTGTCATCGACAACACAAGCCCCGCTCAAGTATTGGGTATGCAGCTAGATATCGACGGCACAATTAAGCCGTGTGGCGCAATTACCAACATGCGCGACATAACAGTTGATTGGGACGATTCAACTGAGCCAAACCTCAAACACTACGAATATCAGGCCGATGCCAACAAGACTGCCCCGTATGAGTTTACAACGACCGTAAATTCCTCAGAACGTTCTGGCACCATACGCGACCAAGACGGCACCTACAATTATCGTGTACGTGCTATTGACCAAGTCGGAAATGTTGGCACGTGGTCAGGTTGGTGCAGTATCACGCTTGACAGAGTTGCGCCGCTTGCGGCAATCACCAGCCATACTGACGGCGAAACGGTCAACGGAAATATCACTTTGATCGGCGAAGTAACCGATGAAAATCCTATGAACACGTACTTCCGGATTGAAGAAGCCGACGGCACTGTCATAGATACCAGTTTATTCACGGACGGCCGCGTCACACACGAATTCGGCTGGGATACGGCTGCTGTTGCTGATGACACATACTCCGTCTTCTTCGAAACTCGCGACGAAGCTGATAATAAGCTGGGTTCCCGTGGGGCACCAAATGATTCCGTGGTGGCTATCGAACTCATCGTCAACAACACCGTGCCGGGTATACCGGACATACCCAGCTTTGGTGACGATGCTGGTGGTGTGAGTGGTGGTACCACCGGTGGTCCCGGTGGTGGTGACGATGGTGATGAACAGTTAATTCTCGCACAGAACTTCGCGGCTCCCGGCGATGGCGGGCAAGTGCTCGGCCAAAATACTGGCGACGACAACGACGAAGACGACGACGAAGACAACCAAGATCAAAACAACACAGACAACGGCGAAGTTCTGCAAAGCACTACGGACGACAATGACGATGAAGAACAAGCCCAAGACGACGAGTGCGCCAAACTATTCGGCGTATGCTGGTACTGGTGGGGCATTCCGGTCGTAGCCATTTTGATCTACATGTTCTATCGCCTCGCTCACCAAGAAGACGAAAAATAACCAAAGACGATAATGCCAACCAATTTTGAATCGCCGTCTATTAGCGGCGAGGAACAACGCGAACTGCAAAGTTTCAAACAACGTACTATCGCACGATTGTACTGCGACCACCCTGACCTAAGTGAAAAGTGGATACCACGGCTGGACGATGCGGACGCCCACGAACGCTTGTTTTCGCTCACCAGCCTCCATGCCATCCTGGACGTACGGGACTCCAGAAAAGCCGCCGAAGACGCGCGCCAACGCAATAACGGCTAGGTGCTTTTTTGTGAAGGTATCATATTCTTGTTATCCTAGAAGTGAAGGAGGGCTAAGCCATGGCGTACGAAATAACCACCGAGGAACTAAAAACCAAAATTACTAACAACGAGGATTATCTGTTAATCGACGTACTTTCGCCGGAAAGCTACGAAGCCCGGCACGTTCCCACGGCCGTCAATATCCCCAACGGACCGGAACTGGTAAAAAAGGTGGACGAAATGAACATTCCCAAGGACAGGGAAATCATCGCTTACTGTACGTCAGCGACATGTGGCACCAGCCCGGCGGCGGCCCAAGCCCTGGAAAAAGCGGGCTACACTAACGTTGCCCACTACAAAGACGGCCTGGCCGGTTGGCAAGACGCCGGCTACGACTTCGAATAACTCTGCGGTACAAACACCTTTTTTGCATTCAGGCGTATAATTAAATTGCACATAATGTAAAAAAGGAGGCGTTATGGATTTGGGCAACATTTTAGGGTGGATCATTTTTGGTGGGCTTGCCGGCTGGCTGGCGTCCATCGTTATGGGCACCAACGAACAACAAGGTGTCATTAAAAATATCATTGTTGGTATCGCGGGGGCGTTCATTGGCGGATTTATTTATGATTTCGTCGGCGGTGAAAACCCCGGGCTTCTAACGAGTTTTGCTTTCGCGGTTATCGGTGCGGTTGCACTACTGTTTGTCGTGAAAGCGCTCGCCGGAAAAAAATAGTAGGCCAAGCGAGCAGCAATGTCGCCCGACTTTACCGTTCAAAATCAGCCTGACTCACCCATGAACGTGTTATGTATCTGCACCGCCGGCGAGCAACGTTCACCCACGGCGGCGCGTCTGGTGCGTGAAAATTACGGCCACGAAGCCCGCGCGGCCGGTGTACACCCTTTGGCGTTTCAAGCGCTTACCCAGCGCGACATCGACTGGGCGGATGTTTTGCTATTCATGAACGAAGCGGAAGATCGCCACCACACCATTGTGAGCCAAAATTTCAGCCTCGGTGATAAAAAGGCGTACGTGTTCGACATCCCCGACATCTACCCGCGCGACGACCCAGAGCTTGCGAAAATTCTCTCCGGTAAACTCAATGAAATTTTTAGTAATCCGGCAACGGAGTAGACTTTATACTCTATCTAACTGTCGCTAGGCAAAACTTGTTGAAGCGTAGCTTCTATCAACCGCTCGATTAACCACTCAGCGGCGTCTTTTCTTACGTGTACGCCGGTAGTTTCGACTTCAACTCCTTGGAGCTGTTCAACGGTTTGTTGCAAATTCCCCGCGTCATCGGTTTCAGGCAATAACTCCGCGTAATCACCGTTGCCATCCCCGAACTGCTCCACCCGAAGGTTCGGAATCACGTTCTCACCGTAATCGTAGGCGTAAAAATAAGCTTGTTTTTGTTCGGTATCTTGTGCGTCAATATAAATGTCAGCGCCATCGGACGTTTCCCCGTTAATAATCAACGTCGTATGACCATTATTCACCAATGCCCCGAATTCTTCGTGTTGTACAAGTGGATCATCCGGATCTCTTCTTTCGACTTGCTCATTAATGAGGGAATAGACGCGCCGTTTATTAATTGTAGTATAAGCATCCGGGTTTCGCCGCGGCCGCGTAAACTCATCCGGGGCTTCATGGAGTAAGTCCGAAGCTTTCTGAAGTATATGGTATTCACTTTCGTTCAGATCGGCGTGGCCTATAATTTCCTGGGCACACGTGATACCCATTCTTGATTCGTCTTCGCCGTAACATTCAACATCAAAGTTGCCCGATGCATCAAAAATAATACGCGCTAACTCCTCCTCATCTTCCTCGAACGAAAGCGCCAGTTCGGCAACTGTCGGTTCCGCGGCAAACTCATCAAAACGAACGGTGGAGAATTCCGCGGTCCAACCTCTTTCGGTAACGTGGTAACTATTGGTAATCAAAAGCGGCGTGGTTTCCAAGAGGCCACGGGCGATAGACTCCATCACCAACCTATCTTCCTCTGACGCTTCTTGAAATTCCGGCCCGAAACCAGGTTCTTTGTGTTCAAAACTCACCCCTGGATTTTACAATGCGAATGGTCGATAACCATGTGCGGTTTACTGGCCGCCTTCTTGTATGTAATTTTTTACAAAATCGTGGGCGTTTTGCTCCAAGACATCGTCAATTTCGTCCAGCAGGTCGTCAACCTCGCTTTTTATATCTTCACCCTTTTCTTGTACGGCTCCGTCTACTGCCACGACTCCAACACCTTCGGCGGCTTCTTCGGTTTGCTCATCACGTTCGTGGCTTGCCGGTTTTTTTATTCGTTCTCCCATTTGTGTCTCCTTTTTTTATGTACGCTTATTATACGCTTGAGCTTACATGATTTCTAAATCTTTCAGTTCATCGGGCAAAAAACCTTTGGGGTGTTTGAAGCCGGCTTCCCAGCGAGTGCCTTTGCCGTAACCCAAGTCCTTCATGAGTTCCGTGGGCGCGTTACGGATATGCAGTGGCACGGGGGCGTCAGGATGTTCGCTTGCCAAACGCTTGGCTTTACCCATGGCGTCGGCCACTTGGCGGGATTTATCGGTTTTCGCGAGCACCGTCGCGCAGTGGTATAAGTTGTATTCGCACTCCGGTAAGCCGATACGTTCCACGGCCTGAAAAGTCGACACCGGCAGGTTGAGCGCCGCCGACGCGGCCAGGCCGACGTCCTCGCTCGCGAAAATAATCATCCGCCGGGCAATGAACTTGGGATCCTCACCGGCTTGCAGCATGCGTGCCAGGTAATACAGCGTGGCCGTGACGTCGCCACCACGCATGGACTTTATGAACGCGCTGATCACGTTGTAGTGCATTTCGCCATCTTTGTCATAGCCCGGAGCCCGCTTTTGCGCGGCGGTTTTTACGATTTCATCGGTGATAGTTTTATTGCCGGCCAACTGCCGCGCCAGCTCCAGGTTGCCCAGTGCCACGCGGGCGTCACCGCCGGACAGCTCGGCAATCAAATCAATGCTCTTTAACGGCAGCTTTTTGCGAGTCAGCTTTTCGGCCTTGGCTGCGGATTTTATAATGCCGGTAACGTCATTCTTACTTAACGGCTCCAGCGTCAACACGCGCGAGCGCGAGAGCAGGGGATTAATCACCTCGAAACTGGGGTTTTCGGTGGTCGCGCCGATTAACGTGATGGTGCCGTCTTCTACGTGGGGTAACAACGTATCCTGTTGGGCTTTATTAAATCGATGAATCTCGTCAATAAACAGGATCGTGAATTGTGGCGTAGCGGTCTGCCTTCCGGGAGACCCTGAATCTCCACCGCTCCTGGCGGCGCTCCGCGGTGTCACCGCCTGCTGTGCTCCTTCGCCGTACGCTGAGTACGCCTCAGTCGGCGCATCGTCGCTTCCGTGCGTAGCATCCACCCACAATCCACGCTGCTGCAATTTATTGTGAGCAACTTGGTTTCCTCTCGCCCTTGTGACGGCTTGTTTGATGTCCGCTTTGCCGGCGGTTACGGCGCTCAGTTCAATAAAATCGGCCTCCGTTTCACGCGCGATAATCCGGGCCAGGGTGGTTTTGCCGCTGCCGGCCGGACCCCAAAATATCAGGCTGGTGGGTTGTTTTTTGGCAACGATTCGTTGAATAATTTTGCCCTTATCCACCAAATGGCGCTGCCCGACAATCTCCGAAAGATCTTTCGGCCGCATTCGATCCGCAAGTGGTCGCTGCTCCTCCATGCTTTCATTATAACGTGCGCAGCACTTTTATAATTAATTACGAAGTCTCCGCCCATACACTCCCGCGAGACCCTAAAACGGCTTTAAAAAGTAAACGGAGGTGCTGGCGACCGTCATGAAGCCCATAACCGCACCGGCTATGCCGTAAGTTTGGCTGTGTTCAACCGGGACGCTAATTACGAAACTGTTACCTTCTTCCGTGTAATTTACGCGTATGCGTTCCGTTACCATATAGTTTTGATAACTCACGCTAACCTCATGCAATCCCGGCACGATACCTTCCATGCTTGCTTTGCCTGCCTCATCGGTCGTAGTAGTAGCGCCAGTATCCAGTTGCAATTTAGCGCCAATGAGCGGCTCGCCCTGACTATTTTTTATTGCAAAGCGTAAGTTGGTACGCTCCGAATCCTCACCAATAATCGTTTCGTTTTGCTGGACGGATTTATCCTCTTTCGCTTCCTCTTCTTTCTTTTCCTCCTCTTCTTCGTCTGTCTCGTCAGGGGCATCGGTGGTAGTGCTTGTTGTTTGTTGGGTTTGCGCGTTCCCGCCGCCCGAGCCCGATGGAGCACTCACGTTAATGGTTGCCAGTTTTTCCCCGAACACACAGGTATAATCCCCGAAACCTTCTACTTCCGCCACGATATCGTCAATATCAATCCGGATATCATTGCCGCTTCCGTTAGCAGTCAGCGACCAGTTCGGGAAACTGTACGTCACGATCTCGCTGCCTTCTTCACCGGCTGTTGTCTTAGAAGCCTCTTGTTTGCTGTAAGATCCCGCCGTCGTTTTACTGGCCGATAAATTCAGCGTGATGGAATTAACTTCTTGGCCCAAGAACACATCTTTGGCGATAATTATTTTTATACCCGAGGCGGTAAATGATTGATTCGGGCTTGCGGTTTGGGGCGCTTTTATTCGAACGTCGGCGTCAATATCATCAATCTGAACACCTTGCACCGCACACGATTTTTCCGCGGAATGCGCCACCGGTGTATGCAGCCCAACGCCAACCAGTATGCTAAGCAATAATACCGAACAGGCGAGAAGAAGTTTGTTTTTCATTGTTTTGGTTTGATTTATCCGCTAGCAGTATAGCAAATATAGGCAAGTAACGATACTAGTTTTGGGAGCCACTGTCTTCCGTGAGCGATTTGATCACCTTCGACAAGTCTTTTGGCACAATATCCGCCTTAATAATAAAGCCGTCAGCTCCGTTTTGTATGGCGTTGTCAGTAGCGCTGCGCTGCGCAAGGTTGGTCAAAATAACAATTTTCGTGTCCTGGCAGCCCCGAGCGGGGTTCGTGCGAAGCTCCTTTAGTATCTCCAGACCCGATACTTCCGGCAACATAATATCCAGCAAAATAACATCCGGCTGAAAAGCCTTAATTTTTTGGTAGGTCGCCTCAGCCTCGGCCGCGACTTCAACTTTATACTGATCATTCACCAGTGCGATCCGATACATATCGCGGATCATAGGATTATCTTCAACTATGAGAATCTTTTTTGAACCAGCCACGAACACCTCCAGGCGATTTATCCGTTGACATTAATTTATCATGTTTTTCCGGTTTGTACACGGGCAGGGTGAAGTAGAATGTCGACCCGTTCCCGTCGTCCGGCTCCAACCCGATGCTGCCATTTTGTAGTTCAATAATGGTTTTGGAAATAAACAATCCCAACCCCGTGCCGCGTGTTCCGGATATCAGGCTGCGCTCTGCCCGATAAAATTTAGTAAACAGCTTGGCGCGTAACGATTCCGGTATTCCCGGGCCATTATCGCTAACTTTTACGATCACCTCATCGTCGTCTACTTCTAAACTTACGTTAATCTCCGCGCCGGCTCTACTAAACTTCAGGGCATTGCCCAGTAAATTATTCAATACCTCGGTGATAGATGAGGGGTCCGCGGGCACATACACCGGTTTCTTGGCGTTCGTAGTGTAGGTAAGCGTTTGCTCATTGCGCGTTGCGGCCCCCGTGTGGTTGTTAACGTTTTCTTCCACCAGCTTGGATAGGTTAAGGTTTTCTATGAAGATTTCCATATCACCGCGCTCGATACGGGCAATGTTCAATAGTTTATTGATCAGCTGTCCTAAGTCACCGGTGGCCGAAATCACTTTTTGTAAGTTTTCCAGGTTAAAGATAGTCAGCTGCTTTTTGGCGCCGTCTTTTAATAGCTCCAAATAGCCTCGCACCACTGTTAGCGGCGTGCGCAGCTCGTGCGCGGCAATCGCCACGAAATCAAGCTTCATGAACTCCAGTTCTCGGCTCTTGGTCAAATCATGGATCGTCAAAATTGCCGCGACACCGCTCTCATTGCGGGAAATCACCGACAACACCAAGTTAAGATATGCCATAGTGTCGTCCTTCCGAAGAGCAACATCGTTATACTGGTGGGTGCCCGGTTTGTCTAGCTCAATGGTCACCGGCCTGTCTTCGTTCTTAAACTCGTAATAATCGCTCAAGTTCGCGCCGACGAGGCTTTGCGGGTCTCGGCCGACTAACCTAGCCGCTGGCGGGTTCACTGATAAAATTTGCCCCTGGGCATCCAACGCCACGATCCCGTCCGACGCGTTTTGGAAAATGTTCGTTAGCTTGGCTTTTTCGTTAGCGAGCGTTTGGTTATTGTCCCGTAACTTGGTCACCAGCTGATTAATATTCGCTCCCATGCTATTGAAGGTATCGGCCAGCTCCTGTAGCTCATCTTGGCTATCAACTTCAATCTTATGATCAAACCTCCCGAGACCATACAGCTTCGCGCCCGCCGAGAGCTTTTTGATCGGACCGATTAACTGCCGCCGGAAGAAAACACTTACCAAAATGGCAATCGTCACCGCGCTTAATCCAACGATGGTCGCCGACTCAATGTAGTCGTTAATGCTGGCATTTACGCTCGCGACCGGCTCCTGTACCACGATACCCAACCCGCTACCCGGTATGTTTTTGGGCGTGCTAATAACTTGCTGTCCTTTTTCGGAGGTGGTTTGGCGGGTTTCCAGCTCCCCGTCAATGAACTGCCGTGCAGCTTCCACATCCGTTAACTTCTGGGTGGAAGTCAAAAAGTCCCGATCAGGGTGGGCTACCAAGTTCCCGAGGCCGTCAATCACGTAGGCGTAGCCATTTTCGCCGAAACGGGTAGAAAGCACCGATTCCCACAAGTTGCTAATGTTATAGTCGCCAACCACGGCGCCACTTACGCCGCCACTCCCGAAAACCGGTGTCGCGATGGTGATGGTCGGTTCGTTCGATTCGTCGTATTTCACCGATCCAACATAGGTATCCGCCAAAAAGTTTACGGCTTTAAAAGCATCGGTGCCGGACGCGTTTCGTAAATCACTCACTTCCTCGCCGTTGTCGTAGACGTACAGTTCGTTTCCTTCGTCGTCTAGTACCGCGAGACGTTTTATATCGGGGTCCTGTGCGATTATGGTGGTGACGTTTTGCCCGACGTCCGAATTCAGTATCGCTTCCGATCCATACAGCTCAGCAAGCCGGTCGAGACTGTCGACGTTGAACGTCAAGTAACCGCCCACACTGTCAGCCAGGTTGTTCGCCACCGCCTCTTGTTTGGCGCTGGCAGCTTTTAGCAGCTCATTGTTAGCGGTAGTAATCAGTAAGGTGTTGGCAAGTACCAACGGCACCAAAGACACCAACAAAAAGTAGACCAGGATTTTCGAGGATAAATTTAATCTGAATTTCGGCATCTTTGTTACGTCAGCTTTTAAACGGTGTGAAGCGGTCTAAAAAGTTGACACCCACTATTAACACTTATTATGCTAATGGTAATGAGTGAAGAAAACAATAGTGAGCGGGGAGTGGCCTCGGCGACATCCAGGGAGGTCGTACGCCCGAACGACCCGCCACGAGCGCAAGCGACAGGGAACGATAGTCCTACGGAGGCCACTACGTCACCGCCAACGCTTTCGCCCGAACCTCCCGAGCAGCCACCCCCCGACACGACGCGGCCCGACCAAACAGTCACTTCATCAACCGAGCAACCATCGCGGGCAGCCGGCTCGCACCCGCAGCAGTCACCATCCGCGCCGCAAACAACGCCGAGTACGACCCCGAGCGTCTCTCCGCAACCCGCACTGGAACCCGCTGACAGTAGCGCGGATCAAACTCCGCCCCAGCCACCAAAGCAGCCAAAATCACCGCCACAACCACCCAAAAAGCGGCGTGGTGGCAAAAAGAAGCGCCTGATTACTCTGTTTATTATTTTGCTTTTGTTCGCCGGCAGCGTGGCGAGCGCCTACCTGTTTGGCAAAAGCCAAAGCGAAACCATCATCAAACCACCCGAGCCCCAGCCAATCAACCTACCCAAACAGGCAGTAGTAGTCAACGAATGCATCGAGGGACGGGGGAAACAGTACATACTGCCGAAGGACATTCCCCAAGGCCCGATTTACGACGTCGTCAACAGCAAGGTAATTGCCGTTGAATACAACCTGAGTATCGAAGAAATACAAACCAATCCCGACGCTTTTTCCAACACCATATTAAAACTAACGCAGGATTATCCGGTTGATCACTTTTCACTCGTACCCGCCACTGAAGAAGGCGAAGACACGCTCAAAAACGTTCATTTGATCATGTTCGTGGTCTCCAAGGAAGAAGCCAAAGCCATCACCTGCAACGATGAATCGTCCGACAGCGCATAAAGCATTACCACGACTTATGGTTTTCGCTGCCCGCTTTCAGCGGGGCGTAACGACCACCTTTTTGAGCTGGCAAAAAGGTGGGTAAAAAACCGACCCATGTGGCTTTGTCTTGATCCTCAGCCCTCAGGCGTGGCCGGTAGTGAACCTAGCGAGCTCGATCTACTACTAGGGAAAACGAATGTTGGAGTTGGCCTAGAGGTTTTCTAGCGGGATGCCGGTTTTTTTAGAGACTTTTCGAGCCCACGAAAGCAATTTTTCAAGCTGGTGGTCACGTGCCGCTAATTCAGTTTCGTATTTATCAATTCGAGATACAAAACCATCAATAGTATTAAGCAACTTCTAATTGAAATTCATTCAGTTGAGATATTTGCGCCTCAATGTTGTTAAACCGCGTATCTGTCTGTTGCATAAAGGTTTGTAACAGGTCTGTAATTTCATCAGTTTGGGAACGAAGCGCAGTATCAAGTTGTTTTTGATTTATCGTACTCATACTGCACATTGTATCATTTGTGTTGACAGTATAAATCCTTTGTACAAGGTTCAATCTTGTACAGTAAATTGTATCTTTCGGCATAGCCGCTAGCTACTTTCCCGGCATACTTTCTTGATTCTCAGCTTTCATATTAAACCGGAATGGGGAGGTGTTATATAACTAGTTATATAACAAAAGAAAGGCGCAAAGATGAGCAGGCAAGACTTGGGCGAAGAGAACGGAAAGCGTAAACCCCGTTAGTATTCAGGCGGCGTCCACGATACCGGCCTGCTCGACGATAGCCTGAATAAGATCACGCTTCCTATGAATGCGATCTCCGCTAATACGACCTGCAAACTTTTTTCCCAAAGCGTCGCGATATACTTCGTCTATCTCGTTCGCTACACGGTTACGAAACTGTTCGTCAGCCAGGCGTGAGCCGTCGTTTTCAAACTCTACTTCTTCGTGATCAGCAACAAAAGCGAGATCTACGTACTCCCGAATCCATGGCACTGTAAAGCGGTTGTAGTCCGTTTCTATGGCACTCACGGTATCAGCATCTTCAGACCGCGCTAAACCGTAAACTATACCGTCCAATCTACTTCTGTCGCACAAAATAACCGGCCGGATAACGTCCGTTTCGGGATCAAGTAGGCCTTTTTCGATCATAACGTCAACGACGGCTTCCGATAAATCGGCAGCATGATGCGTCCGAAAAATAGTCTCTGCGTTGATAGTGTCTTGAAACTGTTGCGTGTAGTTTTCAGCCAAAAAGTCCGGCCTATTGTACGTATCAGCCAGCCAGCGCGCAGCTTCAGGAATCGTAATAACCGGCGCCTTTACGCCGCTATCTGCCGCGACAACCCCATATCCAAAGTCATCATATTCCGGATTAAACAAGCCTAGATCAGTAATTTTCCCATCTTCCAGATCATCCAGCAGCGTACTTTTGCCAGAACTATGCGTACCAGTTATCACGAACGTAAGCGGCTTTAGTGGTCGTTCTTTTGAGGTTTCATGATTGTCTTGTATTGGCTCCTTGTACATGGCCCCCGTTGTCGGTAAATAAATAACTTTGTTGGACAACTTGGAATCAACGTACGCCTTGAACCGGCTCAGATCAGAAAAGTATTGGTCGGAGCTCTGATGTACTTCGCTCGAACTTCCCACTGCGACGTGACTCGCATTGGCTCGTTGCCAGTGCAAAAGATCTTTATAGGCTGCCTGGAATCCTTCTTGCCATGGGTTCACTCTGCCCATAACTCTGGCTGTGTCGTCCGTGCCAAGCTCGTGAACGACTCTCCAGTAATCATCCGCTTTATCCAGCATTTCACTCTCAGGATAGCCAAGCGGTACCCAGCCATCACCCAGCCTTGCGGCCCGCTCAATCGCCTTAGTCGACAATCCACCGACCCAAATTGGGATTGGTTTTTGTATGGGCAACGGTTTAATGTTGGCGTTCTCCATTTTTTCACTTCCGTCGTGGTTTACATTTTCCTGCGTCCAGAGTTTTTTGAGCAGCGGAATTTGTTCTTCTAATTTTGCGGCTCGTTGACTAAAGTCAGCACCGAGCGCTTCGAATTCAGGTTCGTTCCATCCAACACTCAACCCCATCTCGAGCCGACCGCCGCTAATTATATCCAGTTCAGCTGCTTGCTTGGCAACCAAAGCCGTCTGCCGCTGCGGGCTGACAAGGCATGTGCTTATGAAACGAATTCGCTTCGTAAGCGCTGCCATCGCGCCAAACATGACCATGGGCTCGTGAATGCCGGTTTCATTAGTAAAAGTACAGTCCGTCTCTGCGGTTTGCTGTTGTTCCTCCGATTGGTGTACGCCAATTACATGATCATAGGTCGCTATAAAATCAAACCCCAACTCTTCAGAGCGGGGCGCAAACTGATTAACACTCACCGGATCAGCTTGTATGTCTTTGGTCGGGAAAATAACTCCCAATTCCAATTCGTTACTCATAAGAATATCTTACCACATTTTAATGCTTTCGTCGATGGTATCCTTGGGGGGGCAGTTGTACAAGGTTCAACCTTGTACAGTAAAATTGTATCTTTCGGCGTGACCGCTGGCTACTTTCCCGACATACTTTCTTGATTTCCAGCCCTCAGGCGTGCCCGGTAGTGAACTTTGTTCTACTACTGGGCAAAACCCGGAATGGGGAGGTGTTATATAACTAGTTATATAACAACCTGAACTTTCACATACAGGGGTAGGGATGGTATAATGTTCGTAGTTATTGGAGGTTAGGGTGTCGGAAGATCAAAAGAAAGAACTACAAAAACAACTCTGGAACGTGGCCAAAGAGCTTCGCGGCAAAATGAACGCGGATGAGTTCCGCGACTACATTCTGGGCTTTATCTTTTACAAGTATCTTTCCGAAAAAATTGAGATTTACGCCGACAGTCTACTCAAGCCGGATGGTCTAAAATATGGCGAACTGAATGAAAACCAAGACAGTGCCGAAGAATATGTCGCCGCTATCAAGGAACAAGCCGTCAATGATTTAGGCTATTTTTTGCGCCCAAACGAGCTGTTTCATCACGTTGCAGTACACGGAGCAGTCGAGTCCGATAACCTCATAGAAAACTTGGAAAAAATCCTCAACAGTATCGAACACAGCACTATGGGCGCCGATAGTGAAGATGATTTTGACAAACTCTTTAGCGAACTTGACCTAAACGCCAGCAAACTCGGTAGAACTGTCGCCGACAGAGGTAAACTTATCGCAAAAGTGCTCACTCACTTGGATAAAATCGACTTCAGGCTAGAAGACTCCAAGGTCGATATCCTGGGCGACGCCTACGAATACATGATTGGTCAATTCGCTGCCGGTGCTGGCAAAAAAGCCGGGGAGTATTACACCCCGCAAGAAGTATCAGAAGTCTTAGCGCGTATCGTCACAGATGGCAAAAAACGGCTCAAAACCGTTTATGACCCTACGTGCGGTTCGGGTTCACTGCTCTTACGACTGGGCCGGCACACGCAAATCGGGCAATATTTTGGCCAGGAACTCAACAACACTACCTACAATCTTGCGCGTATGAATATGATTTTGCATGACGTGCGTTTTGACCGCTTTGATATCAAGCAAGAAGACACGCTAGAACACCCGCAACATGCCGAATATCGGTTCGAAGCGGTCGTTGCTAATCCACCATTTAGCGCTAACTGGTCAGCCGACCCTTTGCATTTACAGGACGATCGCTTTAGTCAATACGGCAAACTCGCACCTAAATCCAAGGCAGATTACGCGTTTATCCAACACATGGTTTATCAACTGGACGAAAACGGTACTATGGCCGTAGTGATGCCGCATGGTGTACTGTTTCGCGGAGCAGCAGAAGGTCACATTCGCGAATTCCTAATCCGTGAAAAGAACTTTCTCGATGCCGTTATTGGCTTACCTCCCAACTTATTCTTCGGCACGAGCATCCCCGCTTGCATCTTAGTATTCAAAAAGTGCCGCGAAAATCCGGATGATATTTTGTTTATAGATGCCAGCAAGCATTTCGAAAAGGGTAAAAACCAAAACTACCTCCGCGAGCAAGACATCGACAAAATTGTGGAAACCTACCAGCAGCGCAAAGCAGAGGATAAATATAGTTATGTCGCCAAACTAAGCGAAGTTAAAGAAAACGACTACAACCTCAATATCCCACGCTACGTAGACACGTTTGAAGAGGAAGAGCCGATTGATCTGGACGAAGTAACCTCAGAGATTAAGAAGATTGATTCAGACATGTCCGATATCGACAAAAAAATAGCCGACTACTGCAAAGAGCTCGGCATTGAGGCCCCGTTTTAGGAAAATTTATGAGCGAAGAAGAACTAAAAAAATCAGACTTTCTACTTTACACAACACCAGATGGTTCGGTAAAAATTGAAGTATTTTTTGAAAACGAGACTGTTTGGTTAACTCAAGCCAAAATGTCTGAACTTTTTAATGTTGATAGAACTGTTATTACCAAGCACATCGCAAATATTTTTGAGTCTGGTGAACTTGAAGAATCGAGCAATGTGCAAAAATTGCACGTTGCTAATTCTACTAAACCAGTGTCTTATTATAATCTGGACGTTATTATCTCTGTTGGGTACCGGGTTAATTCGATACAGGCGACGCAGTTTCGTATTTGGGCTACTAAAACCTTAAGAAACTTCATTATAAAAGGGTTTGCCCTTGACGAAGACAGGCTCAAGAACGGCTCTCATTTTGGTAAAGATTATTTCGATGAACTGCTCGAGAAAATCCGCGAAATCCGTGCCAGCGAGCGGCGATTTTATCAGAAGATAACGGATATTTACGCGACATCAATTGACTACAACAAAGAAGCGGAAATTACCAAGGAATTCTTTGCTACCGTACAGAACAAACTGCATTTTGCCATTCATGGTCAAACTGCCGCGGAGCTTATTGCTAACAGTGCCGATGCCAAAAAACCACATATGGGCTTAAAGACGTGGAAGAACTCACCCAAAGGCAAAGTCCTTAAAAGCGATACGACTGTCGGCAAAAACTACCTTGGCGAAAAACAACTGAAGGAACTAAACCGGATTGTCGGCATGTATCTGGATTTTGCAGAAAACCAGGCAGAGCGTCAGGTTGCTATGAAAATGACCGACTGGGTAGAAAAACTCGATGCGTTTTTAAAGTTTAATGAATACGAGCTCCTTAATAGCCCTGGCAAAGTTAGTAAAGCTGCAGCCGAAAAACTAGCGCACAAAGAATATAAGAAATTCCACCCCGTTCAAGACAAACAATTTGTGTCAGATTTTGATGAGGAAGTTAAAAAGATTCAAAGCAAAAGGAGCTCGGCGTAAATCCGCCTTTTAGTGCTATGGAAAATCCAAACTTGCCATTTGTATTCATGGATGAGTCGGGAAACAAAACTGATGATAGGTTTTTCGTGTGTGGCTTTTTGGAAGTTTTAAACCCGTTCAAATTCAATCAAAGTTTATATCGCGTACGAGAACAGATATTTAATACAGTACAGAATAAACGTTCAAGCAGAGCAGATAATCTACTTGAAACTGGCGCAATAGACGAACTCTATCAACTAGCACGCAAACAATCGTTCTTTGAACTAAAATTTGGCAAGGTTACGCTCCACACTCTCGGTCTGTATAACGATCTATTGAAAGCTCTTGCTGCCAAATGCTCCTTCAGGTTTAAAGCTATCGTCATAGATAGAGATCAACATAACTATGAACACGAATCATTAGAAGGAATGTACAAACGGATATGCCGCTTATATTTTGATCACTGCCAACAAGAAAGTTGTATTTTTATACCGGATCAGTTTGACCCAAACTTTGATTGGGAGAAGGTAATTGCCAGACCTCAGAAAGTATCCGGGGTTTTACCCGCAACTTCGCATGAATTTTTGCCACTGCAAACTGTGGACCTATTAACTGGCATAGTTCGCCTAGGACTTGAAATAAAATCAGGAGAAAAGCGACAACTTGGAAGAAACGACACTACTCGCAAGCAACTTGTTGACACTTTTGAAAACGCATTTCAGCTAAAGATAAAACCAGTAGTGGATAGCTCAAAGTCAGGAAATTATGTAGGTATTTGGACTATAAAGTTTCCGCCTAAACCTAAAAAGGCCAGGGCATGAACACTAATTCAACCCTGGCCTTTATGCACTTTTATAGTACCACTCTCGCTCCGCTTATGTCAATCGATACCGCACCTTTAACAGGGAGTGATTCATGAATAATCCTCGTTTGATACAAACCTATTTACTAGATGGCACGCTTGAAGGAGTAAGGATTGTTGAGATCTCAGAAAGCTCCATCAAAGCATTCGTCGTGCCGCGTATAAAAATGAATCAAATTAAAAACCGGCCAGAAATCAAGCAGCCTGCAATTTATATGCTGATTAATTCTGGTGACGACCAAATCTACATTGGTGAAAGCGAGAACCTTTTTCACCGCATAAAAACACACTACCAATCCAAAGGCTTCTGGGATACAGCTATCGCTGTAGTCTCTAGCACCAATACACTTGGTAAAACTGACGTAAAATACCTCGAGTCACTTGCGGTAGAGAGAGCGCAAGCCACTGCAGCTATGGATGTACTAAATAAAACAGTCCCTGCGCGCAACAATATCCATGAGTTCAAAGTACATAGCATGGAAAAGATACTGGACGACATAGCGATCATTGCCGAATCGTTAGGTTTCAGTGTGTTTAGCTCTGAGGACGATCAGAAGGAAACTATTTGGCATGTTAAGTCCAAAAAGACAGTAGCAAATGCTCAGTTCCGAGGCGATAAATTTGTAATACTGGCTGGATCAGTCATAGACAAATCTCATGCACCTGCATTTGAGAAGTACTACCCACATGCTGTACGCCAAAGAGTAGAAATCTTTGATAAATATGGAGAAGATCGCGGCGATACGGTCGAGCTAACGCAAAATGTCTCACTGAAAAGTCCAAATATAGCAGGTGGTTTCGCTACAGGACGCAATGTCAATGCCTGGACACTCTGGAAAGATTCAAGGGGGCGGACCATGGATGAAGTTATACGAATGGATCAGAAATGAACTTACCTTTATACACAAATTACTCACGTAAACTAGATGCGTTTATCGAAATTAAAAGGTTGAATAGCCAGTTTCTTCATCAAATGAAAAATACTGAACACGACTCTAACGCAAAGCCCACATGGCTAGTTGAAATGAAAATATTGAAATGGATAGATTGTGGACACAAAAAACTTGGTAGCTTAATTGACAAAGAACACCTTGGTTATGGGAACAGTTCACATAAAAGCAAACTTGACGAATTTAAGATTACTGAAACTGAATCGCAAAAAATAGGCTGGTCTCCCATACTGGGAAATTTAGTAGAAAGAGGTCTTGCAACATCTGAAAATATTGCTCAAGGGATAAAATTTAAGAATAGTGCTTATGTGTACTCGCAAGTTATTAACGAAGCCTACAAATTTGCGAATTCACCAAAAGAAGTAAAAGACATAACAGGTGCGGGCATGATGCTAAAGCCAAGTTATAAATATTACTCCAAATACATCAACTCACTCTGTCTAGTTTGGTACTTGCTCATGATAGCTTTCCTATCAGTAGGATTTGGATTGCTAAACGTAGTTGGAGTTATTGATTCAGTAAAGCTTAATTTTAACTATATACATTGGTGGATACCAACAATTGTTTTTGTTTTTGTGCCACTCGCTATGTTTATTACAGTTGCTGCTACGGAGATTTACGAGGCGTTAAAGAAATGAACAGTAGTAGACCGACAAATACGCCAAAACTGAGGTTTCCGGGGTTTGGTGGCGAGTGGGGCAGAATATGAGCCAGCAAATTCTGGATAAGGAGCTCCACAAGTTCAAACTAGACCACTATAACAACATGGACATTGATTATTGGTTCAAAAAAGTAAATGGACTGCATAATAAATTTGAAAGGCTAAAAGATCCAAAGAAACAAAGTAGAATTGTGTTTGAACTTTATTCTATTTACCTTCAAATACTTGAGGTGTTGTTCATTAATGCCTATGCACTATCATTAAAAACTAATAGATTCCCGAGCGCACTATTTATTGACTCAAAGAATCTCCAAAAATTTATAAGAGACAACTTTCTCAAAACGACTAGATTTTCTAGTTGGTTTTTGACAAACTACATATTTGCTATTCAAAAAGAATCACCGGACTATAAAAAGCGCTATGAAGAATACACGAGTTTAATTTGTGCGGTTGCTAAAGATTACCTAGATAATTATCAACTGCTGAATGCCTACAAACACGGATGTCGTGTTAGCGCAAAGCACGGTAAGAATTATGTATCGCTTGTAGATAAAAATAACGAGAACCAACTACTAGTAGAAGCCGACTGTCAGATTACATACTTCTCGAAAGAGCCGCTAAAAAATGCCAATGATCCTACGCTGGAGGGAGCTCCCGCAGTTTATAAGAGAACCGTTAGCTTTAAGATACAAAGACTGTTCGGTGACTGTGCGTTTGTTATAACTCTTTTACAAAATTTACGTCTTACTGCATTGCATACACTTGGGGTGAAGCCCAGAGAAAAAATTTTGACTATATCTCTAATACAGAAAGAATGGAAGAACTCGCACGGAGGCTTCAGCTTCAAGCAGCCTTTATTTAGTATTGGGTTGGCTAATAAGCAAAAGGGGATGGCAAAAAAATGACTGCTGATACAAAAACCAGAAAAGTGCCAAAACTGAGGTTTCCGGGGTTTAATGGAGAGTGGGAAGAAGAAATGCTTCCAAACATTGCTGATTTTCAAGAAGGACCGGGAATTTTAGCAAAAGATTTTCACGATGACGGCGTGCCACTAATCAGATTAAGTGGACTCTCTGGACAATCAGTTACACTTGAAGGGTGTAACTATCTTGATCCAAGTAAAGTTGATGAAAAATGGAGTCATTTCAGACTGAAAACTGGCGATATGCTGGTCACGACTAGCGGAACGCTTGGCAACGTAAGTGAAGTCGACAGTGATACTGTTGGCTCCGTTGCCTACACTGGTATAATCCGCTTTCGTCCAACTAATATTTCTGAGAAAAAATATCTAAAACAGCTACTAACCTCTCCGGTCTTTCAACGACAAGCTAAGATTATGAGCACAGGAGCAGTGCTACATCATTTTGGCCCTACACACCTCAAGCGAATGAAATTTGCTCTTCCAACCAAAGATGAACAAGAGAAAATTGCGGGGTTTTTATCTACTGTTGATGATAAGGTTTCTGCGATTGATAAAAAGGTGGAGCTGCTGAAAAAATACAAAAAAGGCATCATGCAAAAAATCTTTCCTTCGACAAGCTCAGTACAGACGCCCGAAATTCGCTTCAAAGACGACAACGGCAAACCCTTACCCGCCTGGCAAGAAAAAAAGCTAGGGGGGGTAATGGAAATTGGATCTAGCAAAAGAGTTCTACAGAAAGACTGGCAACAATCAGGTGTGCCTTTCTATAGGACTAGAGAGATCATCAATTTGGCACAAGGTAAGCCGTTCAGAACCCCTATATTTATTTCAGAAAACCTATACGATGAGCTATCCAAAAAATATGGCACACCGAAGCCTGGAGATATGCTTGTCACTGGGGTAGGTAGTATCGGATCGGCGTATTTGGTTGATAATGATGATAAGTTTTATTTCAAAGATGGTAATGTCTTGTGGTTTAGGAAATCGGAAAAGTTAGATCCAAAGTTTCTCTTCCAGGCGCTTCAAACTCGGTTTATACAAAAACAGATGGCTGATAATGCGTCGATTACCACAGTCGCCACATACACAATTGACGGAGCCAAGAATACCAAGGTTAAAATGCCAGTACTTGAAGAACAGCAGAAAATCGCCGACTTCTTAAAAAGCTTGGATGCTAAAATAGAATTAGAGGAGAAGAAGCTGGAACAAGCCAAGAAATTCAAAAAATCCCTCCTCCAGCAGATGTTTATATAATTTAAGCAAAGGAGATTCATATGAGTGATTACGATGACCTTAAACAGAGCGGCAAAATAGACGAAGAGTACGGAAGCCTAAAAGCAACACTTGAAATGTTGGACACACCCTCTTCGCCGAGCAAAGAACAATACGAAAAATTAGCGAAGAGATTTGAGCAAGCAATGAAGCTAATTGAAGCAATGAAATCAAAACTTGCAGAAATAGAAAACAAAAAAATACCTACAAAAGACGAGGTAGAATCAATGTCCGCTATGCTGGAAATGCTTAACAAACTTGATATTAAAACAATTGATAAACTATCCATGTTTGAAAACAAGGACGGTAAATGATGGAAATTTTCGTAAATTTTCTAAATTCAAACTTTCTACAAACTTTCGTAACGTTTATTGTAGGGCTATTCGCGTTCTTAATTTATAGACGTCAGAAGAATGACCGGAAGGTCGCTGCAGCAAATTCTATTTTCTTAGAAATTCAGCACATTGAGAGCTGTATCCCAAAGCTTAAAGAAGCAACAAGGCGAGGTAGTCTCAACCTTGACCTGAATATAATTCGGGATGATTCTTGGTCAAAATACAGCCATTTATTCTCTAGTAACTTTGATAAAGACGAATGGGAGACAATCACAGATTTTTATCAGAACGCAAAAGTCTTGGATGAGTCAATAAAAGCAAGTGCTGCATCATTTGACGATGATATAAGACAAATCAGGTACAACAAACAAAGGATGTTTGCCGAAATAACAAAGGACTTCCTTGACAATACAGGCGAACAGGACACAGAGTCACAGCTAAAAAACTATAATCAACGCATGGAAATATTTGACAAATTGTACATGAGCCGACAAGAAGATTTTGCTGCTTACACACCAGTCAAGTATATGAATGACGCAAAGAAAGCTCTAGAAGATATGGAAAAACTTAGCATCACTACTATCGGAAAGAAATTTAAAGATATTATCGGCGCAAAGTGACCACGCAATCCGAGCAAACACTAGAAAATAACCTTATAAAGCAGCTTGAAGGTTTGAAATACGAACGTGTAACGATTCGTGAAGAAAAAGATTTGCTCGCGAACCTAAAAACCCAGCTGGAAAAACATAATCAAACAACCTTTAACGAAAAAGAGTTTCAGCAAATCCTCAATCACCTGAGCAAAGGTAACGTGTTCGATAAAGCGCAGACCCTGCGCGATAAATACGTGCTCAAGCGTGATGAGGGGAACTTTTATGTAGAGTTTTTTAACCAAAAAGAATGGTGTCAAAACCAATACCAGGTGACTAGCCAAGTCACCATGCATGGGGCTTACAAAAACCGCTACGACGTAACGCTGCTGATAAACGGTTTACCACTGGTGCAAGTGGAGCTTAAACGCCGGGGATTAGAATTAAAAGAAGCCTTTAACCAGACACATCGCTACCAAAAGCATAGTTACGATTCGTCATACGGGCTGTTTCAGTACATCCAGCTATTTGTAATTAGTAACGGTGTAAACACCAAATACTACGCCAATAACCGCAAAGCCGGCTTTAAGTTCACTAGCTACTGGACGGACAAAGACAACCACAAAATAACCGAACTTGCGGAATTTACCGAAAGTTTTCTAGAGCGCTGCCACATTAGCAAAATGATTGCCAAGCACATTGTGCTAGCCGAAACCAAAACCCTGATGGCGCTGCGACCGTATCAATACTACGCAGTCGAAGCTCTGGTAGACCGCGTAAAACACAGCAACAAAGGCGGCTATATTTGGCACACAACTGGTAGTGGCAAAACTTTGACCTCTTTTAAAGCCAGCCAAATTCTCGTAGACTTGCCGGATATTTACAAAGTTGTGTTCGTGGTAGACCGAAACGACCTCGATACGCAAACAATCAAAGAGTTCAATAACTTCAAAGCAAACAGCGTGGACACTACCGACAACACCAAACAGCTCGTGAAGCAGTTTGCCGATCCGGATAGCAAGCTGATCGTTACTACCATCCAAAAGCTTAATAACGCCATTACGCACCAAAAACATTTGCTTAAGATGGACGAGCACAAAGATGAGAAGATCGTCTTTATTTTTGACGAATGTCATCGCAGCCAGTTTGGCGAAACGCACAAGCGAATTGTAGAGTTTTTTAATAACAAACAACTGTTTGGGTTCACCGGCACACCAATATTCGCCGATAACGCCACCGGCAACGCACTTGGCAAGCGGACTACCAAGGATTTATTTGGAGATCGCCTACACCAATACGTCATCACCGATGCAATTAATGATGAAAACGTGCTGAAGTTCAGCGTGGAGTATGTTGGCCGCTACAGACGCAAAGATACGAAAAACGAACAGGATATAGAAGTAGAAGCTCTTGATACCAAAGAATTAATGGAGTCACCACAACGACTCGGGCAGATCACTGATTACATTTTGGCCAACCATGATCGCAAAACGCACTCCCGTGACTTTAACGCAATCTTTGCCGTGTCTAGCGTAGATGTGTTGTGCAAATACTATGAGCTATTTAAACAAAAACAGGCTGACAAAGATCGCAAGCTTAAAATCGCGACAATTTTTACCTACAGCGCCAACGAGGACGACAAAGCAGAAATGCTCGCGCACGACGCTGGCCCGCAACTGTCGCTCGGCAGCTTGGATAAACATAGTCGCGACCGGCTAGAAAGCTACATAAATGACTACAACAAAATGTTTGGCACGAGCTACACCACTAAAGACAGCAAGAGCTTTTATCATTACTACCGCGATATTGCCCGGCGCGTAAAAAATAACGAGATCGATATTTTGCTGTAGCGGCGGACATGCTCCAGGCTTCGGCTTAGCCCAAGGCTTAATACACTCTATGTTGATAAAAACCTGCGTTATCACGGGTTGCTACAGGCTTATTCGCGAACTAATCGCATTTTGGGCGACGCTAAATCCCAGGGAAATATCGTCGTGTTTCGTAATCTTAAAGAGTATACCGACGACGCCATTCAGCTATTTAGCAATGTAGACGCTAAAGAAACCATCTTTATGCACCCGTATGAGACCTATCTGAAAAACTTCAACCAGGCAATCATGGAAATGCGACATCTCGCCTCCACCCCGAGCGGGGTAGACGAGCTAGTTGGCGAAGATCAGCAACTAGAGTTTGTGCAGCATTTTCGTGAAGTAATGCGTCTGCGCAACGTACTGCGCTCATTTACCGACTTTACGTTTGAAGATGCCGCTATTGATGCTCAGACGTTTGAAGATTTTAAGAGTAAGTACCTGGACATCTACGATAAAGTGAAATCCGACCAAGCCAAGGAAAAGGTGTCGATTTTAGAAGACGTTGATTTTGAGCTGGAGCTCATCCGGCGTGATGATATAAATGTGGACTACATCATCCGCCTACTGGCTAAATTAGTAGATGCTGACGAGGAGCAAGCCGAATCCATCAAGAAGAGCATACGAAATATTGTCAACTCCGAAGCAACGCTCAGGAGCAAGCGCGAATTGATTGAAAAGTTCATTGAATCACACATCCCCGAAATCTCTGATGCTGACGATGTAGAAGGTACCTTTGAAAGCTTTTGGACCGACGAAAAAGCTGCCGCTTTTGAAGCCATGTGCCGCGAGGAAGGCGTCTTGAGCGAGGAGTTGCAGGGTTTGATTGATAACTACCTCTACAGCGGCCGCAAACCGCGGGGAGATGAGATTGCCAACACGCTCGCCGAGCAGCCCAGCGTGCTTAAGCGCAAAACAATTGTAGAAAGAATAAGCTCCAAGCTAAACAAATTCATCGAAACCTTCATCGAAGGCGTATAGCTACTCGTGAAGACAGCGTAGCGATTTAGCTTTAATAATTAGGTTTGCAGGGTCTGATTGGGTTAAGTGTCAAAAAGTGTGTGTAAAAAGCGGTTTTTGTCAGGGGTAGCCGTTCCAATAATTACATTTCAAGCTAATTATGTGTGGAAGGTCCGACCCTGCGCACCCCATTTCGGGTTTTCCCGATAGTAGAACAAAGTTCACCGGGCACGCCTGAGGGCTATAGCCGGTGCGAAGACAAAACGATAAATTTTGATAGTATTAGTCTATGAACGCAGGAGTGATTGAGTCAGCTAAAATCGTTTGGGATTATCACAAGCTACATCATGATTTAAAGAAAGTTGACCTCATTTTGGTACTTGGCAGCCATGATCGGCGCGTAGCGGAGTACGCAAGCGATTTATTCTTAGAAGGCTACGCTCCGTGGATTCTATTCAGCGGCAACGAGGGCGTCGGCAAAGAAGTGAGCGGTTTTGACGGAAGGCCTGAAGCAGACGTTTTTGCTGAAATTGCCAAGCAAAAGGGAGTACCAAGCAAAGCCATTTTAGTCGAAAACAAAGCCAGTAACACCGGTGAAAACATCAAACTTTCCTACGAGCTAGTGAAATCACATGGTATAAAAATAAATTCCTTGATCGCGGCACAGAAACCTTACATGCAACGACGCGCTTTTGCTACGCTTAAAGCCCAGTGGCCAAACCCGCAGCCAGAATTTATAGTAACGTCACAAAATATTTCATTTGAGGACTACTTGAGTGATCCGGCTCACGACGCTGACTTTGCAATCAATATCATGGTAGGCGACCTACAAAGAATTAAAGAATACCCTAAACTAGGCTATCAAATTGAGCAGGAAATATCCGACGAAGTATGGCAGGCTTACGAAAAACTAGTTGAAGCTGGCTACGATAAGCATCTGCTTTAGCACTCCCATTTCGGCTTTTACCTGAGGGCTATAGCCGGCGTGAAGACAAAGTGATAAATTTTGAGCCAAGATTCTGATGAGCTAGAAATCTTGTTCTCCTGACAAGACGTATCCGTAGATACGTTGCGGAAGGAAACGTGGTTTGTAGCCTTCAGGGCTTGTTCAAAAATATTGCTTTTTGTTTTTGCGCCGGCTAGCTACGTCAAACTGACAACGAGTAACGCCCGAGGACCAGTTGAGCCGCCTTCCTATGAGACAAAGCGGCGAGACCGACCAACGGGAGTTCCGCAAGGGCCGTTGTCAGGCTTGACAGGTGAGCCCATCAAGACAAAGCCGCATGGGTCGGTTTTTTACCCACCTTTTTGCCGACTCAAAAAGGTGGTCGTCACGCCCCGCTGAAAGCGGGCAACGAAACAGGAGAAAAACATCTTTGCTACCATGGTGTTATATGACTAGTTATATAACAAAAGAAAGGCGTAAAGATGAGCAGACAGGACTTAGGCGAAGAAAACATCCGTAAAATACAAAAACTAAAAAGGCTGGCTTTTAGCATATAGGTAACTACGAAATTCGATTTGCCGTCCGGCCTGGTTCTCTCCATTCCGGTTTGGCCTGGGGGCTTCCAATAACTTTTAATCAAGTAGCGCCCGTTAAAATCCGGGCGCTACGACTAACTGGATTACGGCTTACTTGTAGCCGGGTGACTCGTAGTTTAGGCCAACCGCAGTCTCGGGGACGAAGTCGCCATTTGCTGGCTGACCTTCCTTGACGTCAGGGAAGTCCTCGACATAGCGCAAGGTTTTATCCCACGTCCGCCCATCAGGACGATCAACGTACACTTCGTTAGTAGTAACCGGGTAATCGCCTGACTTCCAGAGCATATAGCGAGTCGTCGGTGTAGCGTGAAGGTTAATCCGTGATAGTTTTACGGCTCCAAGCTCGTTAGGGCCAGAACCGGCGTTAGCAACCAAAAACATGCCCTGGTAGTCGGATTCACCGGTAAGCATGTCGATACGCAATTCCTGAGCGCCACCGTAGGGCTGAACAACATCAGGGTGATTATCAGTAAAGCCGTCTTGGTCTCTGGCGTGAAGGTTCCAAACACGTAGGTTTTGTAATTGAACGATCGCGTCATCGGCGTCAATCTGAATACCTTCAGAAATATCCTTGCCGTGGATCAACAGACCTTCGATGTGTACGGTGCCTTTTTGATTCTTGAGCTTGAGCCCGGTACGTGACGAGATAGATGGGTCGCTACCCTGGTGCGGTATAGCAATCTCGCCACCAACCATCACTACATCGCGCCCACCGACAATGACAAGCGCCCTAGTGACTGGCTCGTCTGGCATGTTAAGGATGTAGTCTTTGCTGTCATCGAGTTTAACTGTCCAGTTTTCGGTGTTGAGATCAATAGTAGTTGGATTATCCAGTTGTGGTGGAGCCCACGTCAATTCGCCGTTTTCACTCGCTGAAGAGGTCGAGACACTGACTTCGCTAGCCGGAATGTCATTGACTTTGCTAACCACGATAATGCTAACGCGCAAAGAAGTGTCAGGGCTGTTATTTTCAACGTAGAAGGCCAGAGTAGAGCTATTGGTGTGATCAACGGTGATGCAGCCGATTTCTTGATAGTCCGAGGATTGTTCCAGCGTAAAAGTAGTTTTAGCCAAGTCTATGCCGTTTTGATGCTGGGAAGTCCACTCCCGCCCACGAAGCGTGACACTGGGCGACCCCTTGGTGGCTTTGCCGATGGCGCAAGCTTGCCAGCTTCCCGTGGGCACGTCTCTTGAAAAGGTAGCCTTCGAATTGGAAGAAGTCGCCGAGTTTGGCACCTCTACCACTTGAGCGTTACGTTTATTGCCTTCGGTTTCTTTGACTTTTGCGGCGTTAATTGAATTTACCTTGTCTAAATGCATGTGGGCCATGTTGTAGTCTGGCTGCGCGTTTGTGTAGGCTAGGCCTGCTAAGCCAACGAGACCGAAGGCAATGACAAATAATGCGACCTTGGGCAAGTTCATAAATTTCTGGGGGAGGCTCTGCTTTTTTTGTTTGGAACGATTGGAACGATTTACTTTTTTAGCACGTGATTTAGCCACGGTTTTGCTCCTTTTAGCTTTGGTTTTTTTACTTGTTTTCTTCTTGGCCATATTTGCTTTACGTTATTTAGCTTAAGCTTATAGTAGCATTCCAAAGTGTGCTGTCAACTTGCGCGACGACTTAACTAGCTTGAACCTTTACGTATTTGCCATAACTAGCCGGCTTGAAGGCAGGATGGACCCGAAAAATACCGTATACATGAATCATCTCGATTCACATAACGGCAAGGGCTGGTATGTACGCAAAGCCGATGTTAAGACTAATCCCAATAAGCTTTTTAATACAAAGAACGAAGCTCTCGCTTCGGCTCGCAAAGACGCCTCTAAACACAAATCTGAAATATTCGTATTCAACAACAAAGGCACACTGCTTGAGAGAGAAAACCCCGCGAGCTAAACATCTTTGCTACCATGGTGTTATATAACTAGTTATATAACAAAAGAAAGGCGCAAAGATGAGCAGGCAAGACTTGGGTGAAGAAAACATCCGTAAAATACAAAAAACCGGCCGTGAGGGCGAAAGCTACATGGTAACTATTCCTAAAGAAATCATGAACAAGCTGAGCTGGCGCGAACACCAAAAAGTTGTCGTCGAACTGGACGGCAAGACCGTTAAAATTACCGATTGGTCCGGTTAGTCCAAAAGTTTTATTTCTTCAAAATTGTAGACGTTCGAGCTTTTATATGTGTCAAGCGCTTCCTTGAGTCCGGACAAGGCAAACGGTCCGTCACTTCCAAGTATGTGGAAAAACATCATGTCTTCACTGGTTTCGGCCGCCACGAGCGCGTGACGGATCATGGGGCTTTTCATATCGTGGTAATGCGCTCCGATGGCAACCGTATCGCCGTCATCAATATCTGACGGTGATATTGGATCCTCATTAACCGAAATATCCAACCAACGATCAAATCTTCTGGGAACATTTTTAATATCAACGTATCCACCGTATAACGCCACGAATCCAAAAGAATCCGCAGGTGCTCGATGCCGTTTAAGCTTCCCTAGTTCGTGTGCGGCACCAAAAACCCGTTCAACCGTATCTTGATTTTCAAAACGCACCGGTTCGCCATCGAGTAAGACAGAATCAACACGTTCCGGGACTGGGCGCCCATAGACACCCACATCAACCGCCTTTTGCCTATGCGCCCTTACATCGGTTCGAAAGTTTACCGTATTAGGTGAAAATATACTCATTTACTTAAATATACAACGTATTTAACTGGTAACCATGAGCGTTTAGTAGATTCTCGCCTCTTACTGTCTTCAACGACTCGAATGGATGATAGATAATAGATGCTAGAAGTTAGAGGTTAGACGTTAGAAGTTGGAAGATGGAAGTTGGAAGATGGAAGGTGGAAGTTGGTAAATAGAAGATGGGGGATGGGAGGAGTAACGGGAGTTACTCATAGATGATAGATAATAGTTAATAGGTGAGGGGTGATAGGTTATAGGTGATAAGTGGAAGTTGGAAGGTGGAAGTTGGTAAATAGAAGATGGGGGATGGGAGGAGTAACGGGAGTTACTCATGGATGATAGATAATAGTTAATAGGTGATAGGTTAGAGGTTATAGGTTATAGGTGGTAGATAGAAGATGGGGGATGGGAGGTTTGTTATGATGAGTTTATGAACTTGTACCATGCATCGGGGCAAAAAAACCTGAGTGAACTTACTCCGCAACCGACGAAAAGCAACGACGAGTACATCGGTGATTACGTCTTCGCGACCAAAAACTACAAAATGGCGTTGATGTACCTGGTTCCAAAAGGCCTGCCAACGCTCATGAGTCCGGAAAATGAACCCAACATTGTGATTTGCTCCACGCCGCAAGCGTTCAAAGAAAAAGACAAGGGCGGAGCAATCTACACTGTACCGGCCGATAACTTCCAGCCAACACCACAGGGAGCGCTCAGTAATTATGAGATGGTCAGCCAAAAACCGGTAAAACCAACTAGCAAAGATACATACCAAAGCGTGTTTACCGCGCTACACCGAGCTGACATTAAGATCCGTTTCGTAAGCTACGCTACATTTAATAAACTCCTTAGGCATCCCAGACAAAAACAACTTATCACTGAACTACCTACGCATAAACCAGTGTAGTCTATTTGTTACTTTCGTGTTTTGTCACCAGTTGCGAAACAATGGCATCGCTGATCGGCAACCCAAGAAGATCTTCCAGCCAACGGTATTGACCATTTGTATTACATTCAAGAAATGTTAGTACACCCTCGTGATCTTCTACAAAGTCAAAAGCTCCGTAAAGCAAATTAAAGTGTCGTAAGTATTTAATACATCTATCAATTTCTTTATCGGGCAGCTCGTCTTTCTCGAAACGAACACCCGAACCAAATTGATGCCGCCTCCAATCATCTTTCGCATCTTCGGTTGTGTAAATTGCTGCTCCGAAAGCATCGTCTCCAACAACTGTGAGGCGCCATTCGCGTGCCTTTGTCATGTATTCTTGATAGAAAGCAGGGAACGGGTTATTTTCCTGTAGTGACACTCTTCTTTCTTTATTAAGCCTTGTTGCATAAAGAACTCTCACGCCATCCGAATCGTGTAAAACCCCTCTTGGCATCTTCACAATGATGTCTTCAAATTCTTTAGAAGAACTTAAATTATCAATTTCTTCCCAAGAACTGGAGACAACTGTTGCTGGTACGTGAAAACCCAGCTCCTGGGCTAAGACTAACTGAGACAATTTTGCCTGCGCTTTCTGCATTTGCCGAGGATGATTCAGCCAAGCTTCGTCAGGAACTTGTCGCCAAAATGATTCTTGCAAATTTGATGTTTCTTGCTCAATACTCATTTGCTTTGCTTTGTCTGGATAATTCAATCCGTACACTTCTGGATGTCGAAACCAAGCGCAGCCGGTGTCACTTAAAACTCGACTAACGCCGTTATAGACAAGACCAAATCCTTCATCGTTAACCCTTACTGTTAATTCATCCTCGCCGCTGAGCACCTTGTCGGCTTTATAAACCCAGGTTTCGTAGCCACGCTCATGCAGTTTGGAAGCCACAGGCCCATAAGTCGGCTGATCGAAACTCGTACTAAAAATTGCGATTTCAGACATAATAAAAAAGGGTGGCTACAGTAACCACCCTTACCGCGCCTGGTTATCTTTCGTCGGGCACAGTTTGGCCATCGCCCAGCCGCGTAACGGAGTTCGTAAACTCATAGTTTTCCGCTCCACCATATCCGCCGTCTTCGCCTTTAGTCGCCAATTCAGCATCTACGGCCAAGGCCGAGAAAACTGTTTCACCTAGCGAAGCCGCTTGCTCCCCTGTAACCTCCGGCAGTTTTTCTTCTTCACTTGAACGTAGCAGTGTTTCTGCGCTCATAATCTCCCTCCATTTTAAGATATTTAACAACTAATAGTTTAAGTTAAATCCACCTCCCTTCTTGATTTAAGCAGGTGAGTTTTAACTTTTTGTTTTCATATTCATGATAGCTGGAACAAAATTAATAGTCAAAACTACTAAACTTACTCCTTTTAAAACAGTGTTCTGAGTAGCTAAAGCACGCAACTGAAACTGTATGGTAACCATTCCCAAAGAAATCATGAACAAGCTGGCCTGGCGGGAGCACCAGAAAGTCGTGGTTACTGAAGAGAATGGGAAGATTACGATTGAAGACTGGGAGGCGTAGCGGGAGTTGGTGATAGATAGTAGTTGATAGATGCTAGAAGTTAGAGGTTAGAGGGTAGACGTTGGAAGGTGGAAGGTGGAAGGTGGTAGGCGACTTCGTCGCAATGGATGATAGATGAGAATTAATAGGTGATTGGTTATAGGTGATAGGTGAGGGTGGGCGTTGACGGGGTTTATACAAATTTTGTATAATTTATGTATGGCAAAGAAAACATTTAACGTATCCATGGACGAAGAACTGGTCAAAAAGATTGACGCGGCGGCCAAAAAGCAATACACCAGCCGCAGCGACTTTTTGCGTATGGCAGCCTTAAAAGCACTGAACGAAAACAGCGCAGCGGACAATCAAGCGTTGGAAGCCGCCCAAAACATCCTCCGCAAACACAAAAAAGACTTCAAAAACCTTGCTGAGCGATGAAGTTCTTAACCCTGGAGCAGATTCTCGCAATTTATGAGCTGTTGCTCGAAGAAACGGGAGGCGGAAGCGGTGTCCGCGATCAAGGGAGACTGGAGTCAGTCGTCGCCACCCAAACGCAAGCCGTTTTTGGCGCGGAAATCTACGAAAGCCCGCACGACAAAGCCGCCGCACTCATTCGTGGCATCATTGCCGACCATCCTTTCGTGGACGGCAATAAGCGTACGGGGATGCTCAGTGGTTTAACGTTTTTAGAAATCAACGGCGAAGACACTAAAGTCAACGAGGGCGATCTGGAAGATTTTGCCGTCAAGGTGGCGACTGACAAATTAAGCGTGGAAGAAATCGCCGAGTGGCTCAAAGCCCACTCCGAGCCGCAAAAATAGCCTTGTGGGGTTCAAAATTTCACTTACTTAGCTTTTCGAAGGAGTGTCGTATAGGGTCGTGGGGTCGTTAGACAGTTCATGTTTACGGTCTTTGGATTTTTGACGGACGTCCGGGTCTATATCGGTCGTCCAGCCTTCACGCGATTGATTCCAGAGCCCCCAAAAGTGGCGAAGGGCCGGTGAGCGATCCCGTAAATCGGCCGGCTTGAAAAGCTTTTGCCCAGTAATAGTAAAATCCTCCCCGAACACGTATACGTCCGGCCGAACCTCGTTATGGATACTTTCCGGCCCATAAATATAAAGTGAGAGGTTGTGGGGTTTGCCGTTCGCCAAAATGCTCGCCCGGCCAAGCTTACCACTGAGTATTTGTAGTTTTTTGCATGTGTCGAGTGAAGCATTGCCGTTTTTCACCTCCATGTAGCTGTCCCATTGGCCAACGTAAAAATCAGGCGTGTAGACAAAACCCGGAGCAAGCTCGAACGTTTCCGGCTCGCGCTCCCACTCTATACCCGCAGCGTCAAAATATGCCGCCCACGCGGCCTCGGTTTGCGAGTCGAAAAACTCACCGTTGTATTGCGCCGGATAGCCCATTTCACTCATGAGCACATCATAACACAAGCAAATACGTTTGTGGTCAAACAGTCAAGGTTATGGTTTTTGCGCTAAACGGTGTGTGGCGTATAATGTTATCGGTAATTAGGAGGACGGGTCATGAGAAAAGGTGCAATTATTGGAATTATTATCGCTTTATTAGCAATTGGCGGAGGTGCGGCGTACTTCGTTATGCAGGATGAGGAAGAAGTCGCCACCACCACGACCACCTCGGAACAAAGGGAAGTGGCCGATGAGGACGAAACGCCGGGCGAAGCGACCGAAGGCACGGAGCAAAACCAACCTCAGGACGAAGAAGAGTCATCCGACGTTGATCAGGAACTGACCATCGATATGCGTAACTATGAATTTTCAGTAGAGGAAATCACTGCCAGCCCCGGTGACACTATTACGCTAAACCTCACGAACTCCGGCGGCGAACATAATTTGTTCCTGGACGAGTTCGACGTAAGAAGCCAGACCACTAACACCGGCGAAACCACATCCGTCACTTTTACCGTACCGAAAGACGCTTCGGGAAGTTACGAATATTACTGTAACATTGGCCAGCATCGCCAGTTGGGCATGGTCGGCACGTTAAACGTTAACTAAAAAGCTAAGCAAGGAGGAAAAATGAGTAAGGGAATGATTATCGGAATCATCGTCGCCGTACTCGGTATCGGCGGGAGTGTAGCGTATTTCGTAACGCGGAATAACGGGGAAGAAAGCGGCAGCCAAACCACGGCTCAAGAGGATGAACAAAGCGCCGAATCCGGCGACGCGCCGACCTTCGACCCCGCCGCGACAAGCGGACAAGACTTCGTGGCCACCATGAACGGCACGACCACAGAAGGGGAAGAGTTTAATGGCGAAATAGAATATGACAGCAACGGATCAACCCACTTCACGGGAACGACCGCGGGCGAGCAAGTAGAGTTTTATACGACAGCAAACCGTTATGTGTTGTGTACCGCCGGCAACTGCTTTGAATATGGCGACCAATCTTCGCTCCCGTCAACCCCGGACTACAACTATAACGAAGAAGATTTTAGTGATTTCCGCGACACGGCCAACTACCAAGGGCGCCAAAGCTGCCCGGCCGGTACCTGTAATGTGTGGGAAATTACCGAGGACGGCACCACCACTACCGTGTTCATCACCGACGACCAAACCGTCAGCCAGGCCAAAACCAGCGGCACTGGTGGCGAGTTCACTATTACGTACGAATATCGCGACGTGAACATTTCGCTCCCCCAAAACGTTCAATCCGTTCCCACGCAATAAAACACCAGTGAAGGTGAGCGGAATCTACTGATCGCTGGCTTGGATGGCAACAATAACTTTCGCGGAAGCTTTGTTGTTAAACGTGATCGTCGCAGTTCTGCTGTTCGGACCGAGGGCTTGAGCCGGGCTCAGCCGCTCGTTAACGGCCATCCTTTTCTTGGCGAAGGAAAGGGAACTTCTCCATTGGCGTATACGAACTTATCGATCCGCCACTTTGGACGTCCTTTTTCGCTTTAGACCCCAAAAAATCCAAACGGGCCTAGTAAATATAGCGAAAACTGGAGGCCGGGGCGGTGCGGCTGCTTTTGACGTTCCAGCCGTTCCAGTTCATTTCGCTGACCGTGACCGTGCCGTTACCGTTTACCGACTCCACGTAGACGACGTGGTTGCCGCTTTGGCCAACGGCACCCGCGCGCGGCGTTGATCCGGTCGGCAGGCCTTGTGAGGCGGCTCGTGAGACCCATGAAATGGCATTTCCGAGATTATTGGGCAGGTCAGGGCGGCGGTTTTTAACGTACCAGGTGCAATACCCGCGAACGTATCGGTTACCGGCGCTCGAGCTGGTCGTTCTTGAGCGTGACGTGGAACTCGTGCTCCGCGAAGCACTTTCGTTTCTCCGCGTGGTAGCGCTTGCGGCTCGTGAGTTACCGGAAGTACCCTCCGGGGCACTTGATTGCGTGTTTAACTCGGGAAGTTCACGCTCTTCAAGCTCTTCGTTTTCGTCGGGGACGGTAAGCTCTTCATCGACGGATAGCTCGTCCGGATGCTCAACTTCTTCATTGGCGTAGAACAGACGTTTCCATGTCGTGTCGTGTTCTTTGGCGATGGATATGAGCGTATCGCCTTCTTTTACCTTGTATTTCTTAGGCTTTGACTCTTCGCGCTTTTCTTTTTCTTTTTGCAACTCCTTCTCAATTTCTTCTTTGTCCCGCTCATGTTTTTCCGCGAGATCTTCTAATAATGTCGGTGAGTCTTCCATGGTAGAAAGCTCCGCCGGCGACAATGCATCCGCGGTTGCGGATTGTGTAACGAATACGCCCGCACACAAAACAATGGCCGCAATAGCAGCGGTCATACGCATAATACGTCCTCCTTAGAACCCATCTTTAGAAGTCCTTTTGCAGCGAACCGACCCGCGCTGTACGCGCCGGCGGCTTCTTTTGTCCGCGTCGCTTTGGCCGCATCGCTGACAATCGCGTTCGCCAGCCGGTTTTGGCAACGTAAAGACACCCAAAGATGGGTTCCTAAATTGTAATTAAACGACTACTTCATTTTCGCGGGCTTCCCACATTCTCGGTTTTTTTACCCGCTTTTTGCCATGTCTCTCCACCTCGCATGTCAAGACACAAGAAAAGATTCTACAGGCATCAAAATGTATGTCAAGCATGAATCACCAACAAAAGAGTTATGTTGCTGTAAATAAAACCAAAACACTTACGGTTTTCGGGCAAAAAAACGGTATTTGCGTTATGATATGGGGGAAGAACGGAATAAAATAATGGGCACTATACGAAACCGCATGCGAACCGAGCTTAAAGATACCCGGCGGTCTTTTATAAAAATCGGCAAAAAATTTTATCCGCTGGTGGGCTTGTGCGCCCGGGTTTTCGGGCGGCCGGACAACACGCTATACGGAGTAATCGCCGCGGTTTTCAGCGTGCTGATCGCCATATGGTTCGCCAATATCAGCATTTTACAGTCGGTTTTCTCCAGCAGCGCATTGCCTCTTTTGGAAAAGGTCGAGTTCCCGTTTTCCATGATAGCCACGATCGTAGGACACCTTGGCGGGCCGCGAATCGGTTTGATCGCGACACACTTGATACTCTGGGCGATCATCAGCGCGTTTTGGCTGGAAGCACTTAAACTTCTGAATGAACGGCCACAACTCAAACCAACCTTGGCCCCAAGTATTTTGGCCACCTTGTGTATCGGCGCGGTCGCCATTATCGCCGTGAGCCTCGTTACGCCGGTACTGACCCGGGCCGGTGTAAGCGTTTTCGTGTCCGATCACTATAGCGGCACCGTTTTATTGCTATTTACGCTTTTGGCGGAGTTCATGTTGATAAAACGATTCGCCGTTTTACTTACACGCGGCGACCGGGATTATTCGTAGCGCAGGGAATCTATCGGATCTTTACGGGCGGCAACGAAAGCCGGGGCGGCACCGAACACCACTCCGACGACAAAAGCCACGACAACGGCAAGTCCCATAATCGGCGCGGTAATAACCGGTTCCAGATTGGTCGTAACCCGGAGCAAGAAGTTCGTCCCCAGCGACAATAAAATACCCAAAATACCACCGATGAGACTAAGCACCGCGGCTTCGGTAATAAACTGATACATGACTTGGCGATTAGTGGCGCCGACCGCCTTACGAACGCCGATCTCCCGCGTGCGTTCGGTAACCGATACCAGCATGATGTTCATGATGCCAATGCCGCCAACCAGCAGGGAAATCGCCGCCACGCCGGCAATCATAGTAGTCAGCAGCGTAAGCGTTTCCTCGGCCAGGCTGAGCGTTTCGGACTGTTTGAGCACCGAAGAATCCCTGCTATTGCCGCGCACTGCACTTAATGCGGTTTCGGTTTCCTCAATAGCTACGGAAGCATTCTCGGCACCGCCACGAGCGCGGGCCAGCATCTGGTAAATTTGCATATTTCCGCCCATGAGTTCCTGTCCGAGCCGATGGGGAATAAAAATGGTGTCATCGTAATTATCGGTAGATAGCAGGGGAGAGGACTCCTCGAAGCTTTCATATACGCCGCGCACGATAAAGCGCGTATCGCGAATGGTGAAGGAGCGCCCGAGCGGTACGTTTTCTCCGAACATCCCTTCGGCGACTCCTTGGCCTATCACCGCACCGTTGGCGCTTCCGGCTTCGTTCCCAGTAATGAACGAGCCGAACGCTACTTCACGTTGCAATATTTTCGTAAAATCTTCCGTGGTGGCCACCACCCTGACATCGTCGTAAGCATCGCCTTGTTCGGCAACTTCACCGGAGACGTAACCGAACGGAGCAACGGCGGCCAGCTCCGGCACTTCCCGTACGGCTTGGTAGTCGCTCTCACCGAAAGAAATGTTCGGCCGTGAACTGCTCGGGCTCAGGCGGGAAAAGTACGTGCTGGCGTTTTCGGTATCGGTTTCGCCGGGTAGTATGGTAATTAAATCTTCACCGCGCTCGTTAATTTGCTGGACGACCTGCCGTTTTACGCCTTCGCCAATGGAAATAGTGGTTACCACGGACACGATCCCCACGATAATGCCCAACATGGTGAGCAAGCTACGCCAGCGCGCGCTTTTCATGGAAAATCGGGCCAGTTTTACGTAACCGCCTAGCAGCATCAGTTATTCTCCTTTTTGCCGGACTTGGTTTTATAGCTTTTTTTGCTTTTGGACTTCTTCTTTTTGGATTTCTTTTTGCCGGATTTTTTTTGCGGAATGGCGGTCATTAAGGCGGAAATGCCGGCCAGGTGATCTTCCTGCGTTTGTTTGGGCAAATGATAAAACTTTTGGGCCAGTTCGGGGACCTCACCGACCTTGGTGCGTTCATCGGCGATAATTTCGCCGTCATGCATAAATAAAACGCGGCCGGCGTAGCGGGTGAGTTCGGGGTTATGAGTCACGAGTAGTACGGTGTGCCCCATTTTGTGCAAATCACTGAGAAGCTCCATCACTATACGGCTGGCCGCGCTATCCAGATTGCCCGTCGGCTCGTCCGCGATAATAACTTCCGGGTTATTCACCAGCGCCCGGGCAATTGCCACGCGCTGTGCTTGGCCGCCGCTGAGTTGTTTGGGCATAAAGTACTCACGATCGGCCAATCCGACTTGCTCGAGCATATCGGCCGCCCGCCTGAGCCGGCGCGACTGCAGCATGCCTTTGTAAGTAAGCGGCAAAGCGACATTTTCCAAAACGTTGATACGTGGCAGCAGGTTAAAGTTTTGAAAAATGAAGCCCATTCGATCGCGGCGTATCCGTGCGCTGCGATTTTGTCGCAATCTCGAAACACGGCGGCCATTGAGCGAGTAGTTACCGTGAGTGGGGCGATCCAGCAGGCCAATGACGTTCATCAAAGTTGATTTCCCCGAACCGCTCGGTCCCATGACCGCCACGAACTCACCTTTTTTTATGGAAAGCGACACGCTATCCACGGCGACAGTCGTGGCATCGCCGAAGCCGTAAAGTTTACTTACTTCGTTGAGTTCAATAATTGGATTCGCTGGCATTTATTTAAGTGTACTGCAAAACTAACAGGGAAGACAACCGTTTTTATCGCGCGGCACGTCGGGATGAAGAAAATACGAATTTCGCGTATAATGCGTGCTTGCGCGGAGAGGTGTCCGAGTGCATGCCACCATGCCATGTCGACATGACGGGGTGGCGACATGCCGTGGGTCGAAGGTTCATTTACAATTATTATACGTGGAGAGATGCAGGAGCGGTCGAACTGGCAGTCCTGGAAAGACTGTGTACCCGCAAGGGTACCGAGGGTTCGCCCCGTCATTCGACAGGGCGCCATGTCGCATGACATGGCGAATCCTATATAATCCGCATTATGTACTACGTGTATTTTCTTAAGCTGAGCAATGAACAAATATATACCGGCATGACCGGGCAACTAAAGCAAAGAGTCTTAGAGCATAAAAACCAAAAAGTAAAAGCAACGAAGAATAGGCAACCGGTTAAACTTATTGGCTATGAGGCTTACTCGTTAAAACCCGACGCCCAAAGAAGAGAAAGGTTTTTAAAAACCACTGAAGGCAAAAGACTTTTTAGACAGCAATACCGAGATATACTAAACTCTTAAGTGCTGGAGAGGTGTCCGAGCGGTCGAAGGAGCACGCTTGGAAAGCGTGTGTGCGGGCAACCGTACCGAGGGTTCGAATCCCTCTCTCTCCGCCATTCGACGCGCTGCGCTTGCTCATGGCAAGCCAGCAAGGTGAATGATTCTGAGCGAACGCAGTGAGTCGAAGAACCAGGAGAAGAGCGGTCAGAGATTTTTCTCTGGCCGTTTTTCTCCTCGTTGCAAGAAAAAGGATTCGAACCCTCGAGAGGGGCTCGTGTATGAGTCTGCTGCCCGAGTAAACTCGGCGCACAGATTCATGCGCATCATCCCTTCCTCTGCCACACGCCGGACGGTACATGACTTCGCCACGAACCGGACGGCACGTAGTTCCCTTAGTATTAAGTAAGATTGATATAATGATATAGATAGGTTTGTAAAAATATGGCGATTTCACCGAATTGTGACAAGTGCGGGCAAGAACTGACAGGAATGGGAGCAATTTTGCTCGGCCCGCCGGATGCGCACGGCAAGGTCGATAAATACCATCTATGTAAAAGTTGTTTCGAGGTTCTTGAGAAAGATCTTGTTAACTAACCGTCGTGCCGATAGACCGGCCTTCGATAACGCCGGCCACGTTGCCTTCGTGTAATAAATCAAAAATGACCAGGGGCATTTTATGTTCCATGGCCAGCCCCATGGCCGCTTTGTCCATGATTTTAATAGCGCCGTCTTCCACGGCTTGTTGGTAGGTAAGCTCATCCAACTTTTGGGCGTCGTCGTGCCCGTTCGGATCTTTATCGTAGACGCCGTCAACTTTGGTGGCCTTGAGCACCACATCGCAATTTAGTTCCAGCGAAAGCGAGACGGCCGCCGTGTCGGTCGTTAAGTAGGGGCGGCCGATACCACCGGCCACGATGACCACACGGCCTTTTTGCAAATGCTTTTCGGCCAAGCGGTGCACGAACGGCTCCGCCACTTGTTGGGCGAAAATATTGCTCAGACAACGGGTTTTTACGCCCTTCGATTCAAAAATATCGGTAAGCGCCAAAGCGTTCATTAAAGTTCCTACCATGCCCATATGGTCGGCCGTGACACGTTTAATGCCGTGCCCGGCAATTTGCGCGCCACGCAGGAAATTCCCGCCACCGACCATGATCACTACTTGCGCGCCGGTACTGGTAGCTTTTTTTACTTCCTCGGCCAACCAGCCAGCATGCTTAGGGTCTATCCCGCCTTCGAATTCACCGGCCAGTTGCTCGCCGGAAATCTTTAGTAGTACGCGTCTATACATTGCCATTAAGTTTACCAGAAATAACAAAAAAATCCCGCTCAAAATTACCCCATAAACTCTCATTTTCGTGACGATCGTCACGAAAATGAGAATTTTTGGAATGCTATACTTGTGGGGATGAAGATTTATTCTTGGAACGTAAACGGCATTCGGGCGGTGCACCGCAAGGAATTATTCGAACCTTTCATAAAAGAACACCAACCGGACATTCTGTGCTTACAAGAAACCAAGATTGACGCTGTCCAACTTTCGAAATGGCGAGAAGCCAGAGCAGTGAACCAGCCGGGAGCTTTATCGCGACAAGGCGTAGCCGAAGCTACGACGCGAAGCGAAAAGTCACGGATGGCCGCTGAGCTGGCTGCGCAGCCCGAAAGTTCGGGCGGTGTCGATCTTCCGGCTGAACAAGGTCAGTCTCCGGTTGATTTGCCCGACTACGAAGAATACTGGAACAGCGCGCAAAAAAAAGGTTACAGCGGCACGGCGATTTTCACCAAAACCAAGCCCATCGCGGTAATTAATGGCATCCCGGAAAAGTTCGTAAAACAAGCCGGCTTAATCGGCCAACCAGCCAGCATGCTTAGGGTCTATCCCGCCTTCGAATTCACCGGCCAGTTGCTCGCCGGAAATCTTTAGTAGTACGCGTTTATACATTGCCATTAAGTTTACCAGAAATAACAAAAAAATCCCGCCCAAAATTACCCCATAAACTCTCATTTTCGTGACGATCGTCACGAAAATGAGAATTTTTGGAATGCTATACTTGTGGGGATGAAGATTTATTCTTGGAACGTAAACGGCATTCGGGCGGTGCACCGCAAGGAATTATTCGAACCTTTCATAAAAGAACACCAACCGGACATTCTGTGCTTACAAGAAACCAAGATTGACGCTGTCCAACTTTCGAAATGGCGAGAAGCCAGAGCAGTGAACCAGCCGGGAGCTTTATCGCGACAAGGCGTAGCCGAAGCTACGACGCGAAGCGAAAAGTCACGGATGGCCGCTGAGCTGGCTGCGCAGCCCGAAAGTTCGGGCGGTGTCGATCTTCCGGCTGAACAAGGTCAGTCTCCGGTTGATTTGCCCGACTACGAAGAATACTGGAACAGCGCGCAAAAAAAAGGTTACAGCGGCACGGCGATTTTCACCAAAACCAAGCCCATCGCGGTAATTAATGGCATCCCGGAAAAGTTCGTAAAACAAGCCGGCTTAAACGGCGATGGATATGGCGATGCCACCCAAGAGGGCAGGGTAGTTGCCGCGGAGTACGACGAATTCTACGTGGTCACCGCCTACACGCCCAACGCCAAGAACGATCTGACCCGGCTGCCATTGCGCGAAAAATGGGACCAAGCGATGATTGCTTACTGTGCGGACCTGCAAAAAACGAAGCCGGTGGTGTATTGCGGTGATATGAACGTCGCGCATACCGAGGATGACCTGGCGCGGCCAAAAGACAACAAAGGCAAAAAAGGCTTTACGGACGAAGAACGCCGCGGCTTTGACGACTGGTTAAAAGCCGGCTTCGTGGATACGTTCCGCCTATTCACAAAAGGCAACGGCCACTACACCTGGTGGACGCATTGGGCCAACGCCCGCGAACGCAACGTTGGCTGGCGTATCGATTACTTTTTGGTATCGGAATCCATAAAAAACAAGGTTAAAAAAGCCGAAATTCATGATCAAGTCATGGGCAGCGACCACTGCCCGGTAAGTATAGAAATTACGTAATGTCAGAGATTGTTACCCTGGTAGACGAACAAGATAATGAAATTGGTAGTAAAAAGCGTTCCAAACTTAACGACAACGATCGTTGGCGCATTATTTCGGTGTGGGTACTTAACCAAAGCGATGAACTATTGATTGCGAAACGCTCAATGAATAATCGAATGGATCCCGGTAAGTGGGGACCCTCGGTAGTGGGGACTGTCGAACATGGTGACATATACAAAGAGACCGCGGTGCGTGAATTACAAGAAGAGCTTGGCGTAAACCTGAAGCTGGAAGAATCTCAACTTATCATGCATAAAGCTCACATCGGCTATCGTGCAAACATGTGCTACATTGCGCACACGCAAAAACGGCTAACAGAATTTATTCTTCAAGCAGAGGAGGTAGATGAGATCGCATGGATCAACTTGAACAAACTATACGAGGAACTCAAGCGAACTCCAGAAAAGTATATGGAAGCCATGGAAGAAATAACAAAGAAAGTGTTTGAAGCATGAATAAAGACGAATTCACTAACAAGGTAACGCATCTGGAAGTTAATAAGTCGCACACGCTTTGGGTGCACGACTGGGGTAACCCGGAAGCCAAAACCCCAATTATTTTTTTACACGGCGGTCCGGGTTCGCAGTGTAAAGACAGCCACAAGAAGCTGTTCGACCCCAACAAGCAGCGAGTGATATTTTTTGACCAACGCGGAGCGGGCCAAAGCCTGCCATATGGCTCCATCACCGATAACACAACCGATGATTTAATCGGCGATATTAATGCCGTTGCCGATCACTGCAAAGTCGGCTCCTTTGTTATTTGTGGCGGTTCTTGGGGGAGCTGCCTGGCGTTAGCTTACGCCATCAAACACACCGACCGCTTAAAGGGTATGGTACTCTCCGGCATTTTCACGGGAAGCCAAGAAGAAGCAAAGTGGCTCAACCAGGGATTATTTAAAACGTTTTACCCGGAGGTCTGGGAGCAGTATCTACGAACCGTTCCAAAATCGCATCAAACCGACCCGACAAGCTATCACTTTGACAAGATGCTGCACGGTAGTAAGAAACGGCAAAAACGGTCCGCGTACGACTACATGAACCTGGAAGGCAAAATCTTGCAGTTGGATGATTTTTTCATGCCCGTAAGCTACGAAGATTTTGAGCCGGAAGGTCTGATTATTGCCGCGCATTACTTTTCTAACGACTGCTTTTTACCGAGTAAACACGTTCTTAAAAATGCTCATAAAATAAAAGCTCCGGTGACGATAGTACAGGGGCGTTATGACATGATCTGTCCGCCCAAGAATGCGTTTGCTTTACACGAAAATCTCCCGGGCGCCGAGCTAATCACCGCTTTAAGCGGTCACCGTAACGAACACGAAAACGTCCAGTTGATTCGCCAGGCGCTGCGACAGCTGACATAATCCAAGCAAGTTTGCTACAATAAGCTTATGCTAAATATAGGAGATTACAATGAATGATCAAATGAAGAGTCCAAGCACGCAACAAAATATGGAACCAACGCCAGCGCCACCACAAGAAGAAGACAAAAAGCCGGAGAACCCCAAAGAACAGCCCAAGCCACCTAAAAAGCCCAAAGGCAAAAAAGTCTTAGTGGTATTTTTAGTACTTATCGCTCTCGCAGTGATCGGAGTCGCGGGATATTATCTGCTCAATGAGAAAGATAAACAGCTAGCCGCCAAAGATGAAAAAATTACCGCGCTCAAAGAGCAGGTTGCCACGCTACAATCCGAGGCGGATAGCGCAGACACGAGTGAAGAAGCGTCGGCTGAGTCTGAAAGCAGCGACAGTGAAGACGACACCCCCATCGTCGTCTTTACGCCCGGCGGGCAATTTGACGACGCCTTAAAAAAGGAAATCCGCACCAAGCTCATCAACCCCTATGTTGACTATCAACAAGAGTTATCGGGCAAGACACCTGCCACAATTCACGTACAACACAGTGTAGTCAACTCCGGGGAGACCGATCTTGTAGTTGATGTAATCTACCCTGACGAGGTGGTCGAAGGTTTCTTGTACGGCGACAACACGCAAGACACGCAGCCCTGGTACGAACCGACCTGTCTTGACCAGTGTGAATTCAGCGAAGAGTACCAAAAACAGTACCCGGAAGTCGTTACCGGCGCTACCCCGTAACGAATCAATAAAACTGCTATACTGCGTCGTATGGGCAAGAAGTTCGCGGTGTTTGATATTGACGGAACGATTGTTCGCTGGCAGTTATTTCATGCGCTTAGTGACGCGCTCATTCGTTCCGGGCATTTCAAGGAGAAAGATTTCCGAGCCGCAAAAGACGCCCGCATGGCCTGGAAACGTCGCACGGGGCGGGATGCCTACGATACCTACGAAAACACTTTGGTTCGAGCCTACGAAGGCGCCATTCGGCGCGTCCCGCGGGATGAATTTTTAAAAGTCATGGACGAAGCCTTCGACGAATATAAGCGGCAAACATACACGTATACCCGAAACCTCATAAGAAAGCTGCGGAAGGAAGGTTATTTACTGTTCGCCATTTCGGCTTCTCCGCAAGAGATCGTAAAGCGCTTTGCGGCCTTTTACGGCTTCGATGATTTCGGCGGAAGCGTCTATCAACATAAAAACAACTATTTTACCGGCGAAAACACCGTTTTAAAGCGCGAAGAAAAACCGCGGCTTTTGCGTGAACTCGTAAAAAAGCACGAGGGTACATTTTCGGAAAGTTACGCCGTTGGCGACAGCGAAAGCGATATTCCCATGCTGGAAACGGTTGCCCGACCCATTGCCTTCAACCCCACCGGATTACTCTTGAAGCACGCACAAGATAAGGGGTGGAAAATTGTTATTGAACGCAAGAATGTGGTATACGAATTGACAAAGGGAGATAAAGAATATGCAGTTACAACATCAGTCAGCTGATAAGCCATTATTCCCGGATATGCTCTGGAGTAAGCCAGAAAACAAAAAATTGGCCGGCAAGCTACTGGTTGTCGGGGGAAACTCCTTTGGTTTTTCAGCGGTCGGCGAAGCATATGAACATGCTCGCAAAAACAGGGTAGGCGAAGTGCGCGTACTTTTGCCGGACGTGATCCAAAAGTTTGCGGGCGGGGTGTTCGAACATGCGCTATTCGCACCAAGCAACCCCTCGGGAAGCTTTGCCAAGGAGGCGCTCCCAGTGCTGATAGACGCGGCGGGGTGGGCCGATGGCGTGTTAGTGATTGGAGATGTCAGCCGAAACGCGGAAGCGGCGGCACTTTTGGAGGAATTTTCCCGAAAATACCAAGGTATTTTGACAATTAGCGGCGATGCGCTGGAAACGCTTTTAAAGCAGTCCGATGATATTCTCAAACGACCCGACACCGATCTGGTCATGACTATGGCTAATTTACAGTTGGCGGCCAAAACCCTGGGTTTTACCGAGCCGCTGACCTTTGAAAGCCCCACGGATTTGTTCGCCAAGCGGCTTGAACGATTTACGGCCGAAACAAAAGCCAACATAGTAGTAAAAAGGCGAAACGGAGTATTCGTTGCGGCGGATAAACGGCTCAGCGTGACCGAGGTGAGCAATGAGCGCGAACTTTGGCGCAACGAAACCGCCACCAAGGCCGCGATTTGGCACCTACAAAACCCCAATAAGCCTTTCGAAGCCCTTACTTCCGGCTTAATAATGAATCCCGAGTAGCTCTAAATGAAGCCCTTTGGTGGAGTTTACGTGTTTGGTGGCGCTGGTCGGAGTCGAACCGACACGGGTCTCCCCACACGATTTTGAGTCGTGCATGTCTACCAATTCCATCACAGCGCCATTTGTTAAGTTAAGCTATTGCCAAAACATAGCTACGGCGGAGTAGGCAGTCGTACGCGTATACTCCTCCTTCGCCGAGGCTTCGGAGGACAAGCAACTTTATCCTGCTACAAATCCTGAGCGAAACAGTCTGCAATCAGATTGTGAAGCGTCAAGATTTGTGGCGTGGATCCGCCACCGCGGCCCCATCCAGACGGGATAAACTTACTAGCCTTTCCACTCCGGCTCACTAGTAATTGCAAGCGACATTGTACTATAATCGTACCTGTTTATGCCACCCGAAGATCACGATAACCACGACCCGAAGAACCACGCCCTGCCTTCCAAGAAAGAAAAGGTGATACGGCCGCTGCATGAAGATACCGAGCCGGCACTCAGCGACGAAAGCGCCATAAATCTGATCCGTGAAAAGCTCAATACACTGTACGACCAAGAGCCAAGAGCCCAAAAAGAACTTTCCGAAGACAAAGCTCATCACGGACGGCGCTCCAAACACCAACAGTTCATGCATGATTTAAGCGTTTCGGGAAAGCCCCTGGCGGAAATCCAGACCGCGTGGCATAACTACTACGTAAATCTGCCCGACGAAGAAAAACACCAGGTATGGCAAGAATTTTACGCCAATTACAACCAGGCGTCTTCCGCCAAACCAACCCCGAAAGTCCAAACCGCCGCCTCGCGCCCGCACCATACCGCGCCGGAAACTTTGCCGGCCTACGAGCCGCCACGGCGAACGCCGGCCAAAATAAAAAACGATATAAAACAAAAGGTGAGCGCTCGCTCCCAGCGCGAGAACAAAGCGACGCACCATAAATCGTCGCTCAAATTCGGGCTTATTTCGGGGTTCATTGCGGTCGCGATTATGATGTTCGGGTTTTTTAACGAACGCGTCCTGGTACCGTTCATAAAACCCAGCCACGCCATTGGCGCCACCCCGTTGATTTTAGAAGAAGGCGGGGAAGTGGGACCGGAGCCCAAACTGATCATCCCCAAAATTAACATTGAGGTACCGGTGGTATACGATCAAGAATCGATTGCCGAGGACGCCGTGCAAGAATCCCTGGAAGACGGCGTATTGCACTACGCTACCACGCCGGAGCCCGGCGAACGGGGTAATTCGGTTATTTTCGGCCACTCCAGCAACAACATCTTTAACGAGGGCGATTATAAATACGTGTTCGTACAACTGAAGCAGCTGGAATCGGGAGACACCTTTTTCGTACACAAAGACGGCACGCGCTACGTCTACGAAGTTTACGATAAAAAAATAGTAAAACCCAGCGAGGTTTCGGTGCTGGGAAACACCGATCGCGAGGCCACCATGACCCTGATTACCTGTGACCCGCCCGGTACGGCCATAAACCGGTTAGTGGTGATTGCCGAACAGATCTCGCCCGATCCCGACGAAAATACCCAAAGTTCGGCTACGACACGTACCACCGCCGCGGAGCCGGAAGTCCTTCCTTCTAACGCGCCGTCCTTATGGCAACGTTTCACCGACTGGTTGTTCTAATAAGCGAAAACTATGCGCGCCGTTTTAAAGCGAGCGGCCTTACCGGTCGGCTTCGGTTAACAGTTCGCTGCGTTGCAGCGTGCTGCGCCCCTCCACATCGGCAGACGGGGCAACCGTAAACACCGCTGTGTAGTTGGTATTAAAAAATGGCGAGGTGTCATCGTAACCGCCACCCAAAGGCCTGCGGTTGGTGCCGTCAAAATCGAACACTTGCTGCGTGCCGTCCACGATGGCCGTTAAGCGATGCCCGTCCATCCATTCGAATTCGACGGAATTATCAATCGCCAGCTCGGTATCGTAGTGGTGGGTGTTTTCGCGCTCCGCGTCATACACGCCCACCCGGGAACCACTTTGCGCGGCGATCACCCTGGTGTTTTGGGAAAACTTCACACTACTGGCATTCGCCACGCGTAACACCGCTTCGGGCACGATTTTGGCGTCCGGATTGTGCCGCAATACGTCCAAAGGATCCTGAAATACGTATACTCGCTCTTCGGCGGAGGGGCCGGCGACCATATACCAGCTACCGTCGTACGTGGCAAGTTCCAGCAGATAGCGTTCGCTTCTTGGGAAGTCGCGTATCGTAAAAGTTTCGCCGTTTTCCACCATGCGCAAGCTCACGGTATCGGAGTCGGAGCGCCCGCTATCGGTTACGTACAGAATCTCGTCATCGCCATGCGATTGATAGGCTAAAACATTGGTCAGAACGGGAGTGAGGTCGTCATCGTCCAAGTCGTAGCGGCGCAGGGTGTTTCGGGAGTCGGAATACAGGTAGTAGCTGTCGTGTGATTTATCACGCAGACGCAAATCGGAAAACGAAGTGTCGATTTCCTCCGTAAGGTTCAGCGACTGGGCGGGCCGCTGGCGATCAACCAAAATATATTCCCGCCCGCCTTCGTAACGGTGCAACATAATGAAATGGCGATTATTCGTCGACCATTCTACCGGTTCAAAACGATGCGTCCCGCCGGCGGAGGTTAACACTCCGTTTGGCAGCGTGAAACTGGCGGGGACAATCGTATCACTGTTAAGGTCTAACGTTTCGAAATTATTTAGCGACCCCCCGGGTAATCGTACGACCAACCACCGGCGATCGAGGCTCTGCGTGACGAAATCCGGGCGTTTGGAAAACAGCTCCGTATCATTGGATTCAACTTCCGCCGGGAACAAAAACGGGTATTGGAAGCGCTCGATCTCGCCCCCTTTGAGCGTCATGGAGCGCTCCCAGTTGTGATAGCCTTCGCGCTGCAGGGATAAATCGTAAGGACCCTGTTTTAGTACCATGCGTTTATCGGTTTGCCCCTTGAATTCGTCATTTAGGTACAAAGTTGCCGGTCGGGGTTGGGCGTCAACGAACAGTAAGCCGTTCTGGGAAACGTCCCCGGTGCGCACGTTGTAGGTATAGCCGTACGCCTGCAAAAGCAATAGAATAGAAACCATCCCTATCAATACGGCAATCAGCCCGTAGCCGACGAGAATTCTTCTATTATGTTTTTTTCGTTTTTTCGGATCTAAAAAGTCCATGACCTAACCATTATTGTACTGGAAAATGTTCGATCTTTCCATCATGTCTCCCTGTTTTAGTATTGCTATCGCTTACTATTCGCGATAAGATATCACCTAATAGCGCAAAGAGGGTACTGGCGAAACGTGACAACACAAAACGATACAATTGAATTAAACGGATATAAGTACGACGCTCGCACCGGCGAGCAACTGGGGCGAGTGGCTAATAACGCCGGGGTCGACAAACCGCGTTCGGTCGATGGGTTCACCCCCGTGCGCCGCATCGCACCACAAAAAACGGTGACGCCGAAAACGCCGACTCCTTCCCACGCCGTACACAACAAAGTGAATAAATCCAAAACTTTGCGTCGGCAAGGTCTCGCAAAGCCGGCTTTGTCATCCGAGGCAAACACTACGCCGTCCCGGCCGATAGCCAAGCGAACCATGCAGCCCGACCAAGCTCGCGTTTCACGCGCTCAGCAAGTGCAAAAACACCCGCACGTGGCCAAGTTTCAGGCCAAAACCAGTACCCAGCCGATGGAAATCAAATCACCGCCGCCCGAACAACCAGCACAAGACACGAGCGCGGAACCAGAGCCCGCCAAGCGGAGCGTCCTGCCGCTTTCGCCCTTCGACATGGCCTTGCAGCGTGCCAACAGCCACGAACAACCGGCTCCCAGCAAGTTAACCTTCCGGGAGCGAGCTTCCCGGAAATTACGTATTAGCCCGCGCGCATTGTCCACCGGACTGGGCGTTTTGTTGGTTCTGAGCGTTGGCGGGCTTTTTGCCAAACAGCACCTTCCCACGCTAGCGGTGCAACTAGCCGCCACACGGGCCGGCGTGGAAGCCAAGTTACCGGGCTACGAACCGGCCGGCTTTGACTTGTCCGGACCGATCGAATACAGCACCGGACAAATCGCGCTTTCCTACCAATCCAATTCCGCCGATGACCGCAATTTTAAGATCGTGCAACAAAACTCCGACTGGAACAGCCAGGCACTGCTGGAAAACTACGTGCAAGCTTCCGACCGGCCGTTCCAAACCGTACAGGACAAAGGCAAAACCATTTATATTTACGGTGACAACAACGCCACTTGGGTCAGCGGTGGCGTCTGGTTTCAAGTAGAAGGCGAGTCCTCGTTGAACACCGACCAGCTTTTACGAATCGCCAGCGGTCTTTAGGGGTTAGTAGTTGGAAGATGGAATTTAGAAGATGGAATATGGCAAGTGACTTCGTCGCAATGGGTGAGTGCGGCAAAGCCGCATAGGTGAGAATTAATAGTTAATAGATGATAGATAATAGGTGATAGTTATGACAGATGGAAGATTGGGGAATGGGGATTGAATGCAACGGCTAGAAGATGGAAGATGGGGAAAGTAATAAGTAAAAAATGGGTGGCGAGTGAGCTCCAAACTCTTTCCGAACAAATTGTTCGCAGAATAACAGCTAAGTTATGTAAAAAACACCCACGCTTATTCACGTGGGTGTTTTTCGGGGTGTTATATAACTAGTTATATAACACCCCCGTCGTACATCTCGTGACAAATTACCTCTGTTTGTGGCATACTAGCCTGTAATGAGTAAAGCAGTACGTACACGATTCGCCCCGAGCCCTACGGGCTATTTACATGTTGGCGGTATTCGTACCGCGCTTTTCGCGTGGTTATTGGCCCGGCAAGCCGGCGGGCAGTTCGTGCTGCGCCTGGAAGACACCGACCAAAAGCGGGAAGTAGAGGGCGCCGCTCAGCACATTAGCGATTCCTTACGCGCCCTGGGACTGGATTACGATGAAGGGCCGGATAAGCCCGGCGACTACGCCCCGTACCGGCAAAGCGAACGACTGGATATCTATAAAAAATGGGCACAAAAGCTCCTGGATAGCGGGCGGGCCTACGCCGATCCGTACGGCAATGAAGAAGTACAAAAATTTCGCGAGCAAGCCCAAAAAGAAAAGAAAGCCTTTTTGTATCGTAACTTCGTTTCCGAAGAACAAAGAAACGACACCGCCTGGAACCCCAAAGCATACGCCACGGGGCGCGGCGGCGTGCCACTCCGGTTTAAGTCCGATCCCAAAGCCTACGCCTGGCATGATGAAGTCATGGGCGAAATGTCCACCGGGCCGGAAGTGGTCGACGACTTCGTGCTCATAAAATCCGACGGCTTTCCTACCTACAACTTCGCGCACATCGTGGACGACGCCGAAATGCGAATTAGCCACGTAATCCGCGGGCAGGAGTTTTTGGCCAGCGTACCGAATTACTTAAACCTTTATGAAGCTTTAAAGCTGGAACGCCCGATCTTGGCCACTATGCCGCCGATCATGAACGAGCAGGGGAATAAAAAGTTATCCAAACGCGACGGTGCCAAAGATATTTTGGATTACCTGCGAGAAGGCTATCTCCCGGAGGCACTGATTAGTTTTATCGCCACGCTGGGCTGGAATGACGGTACCGAACAAGAAATATTTACCACGAAAGAGCTGATCGACAAGTTCGACCTGGACCGCGTGCAAAAAGGCGGCGCGCGTTTTGATCAGCGCCGTTTGCTGTGGGCCAACGGCCATTTTATCCGCCAGATGGAGCTCGACGAGCTTTATGAGCTCGTAAGCGGGCAAAGAGGATTGAAGACAGGAGAACGGAGAACAGAGAGCGAAGAAGGGCAAAGCTTTTGGCCGGCGGAAGCAGATGAGGCGAGTGAAGCTTATAAAAAACAAGTGCTCGGCCTTGTACAGGAGCGCATGAAATACTTTGCGGAACTGCCAGAGTTGACACGTTTCTTCTTTACTGACTTGCCGGTTGACATGTCACTCATAAAAAATCATAAAAAACTAAAGAAGTTTGACACATCGGAGTTAAAAGATTTACTGCAACGCACCGAAAACGCACTGGAAACCAGCGATTTTTCCGCCGATGACCTGCAGGCCAAGCTCAATCAACTCCTGGAAGACACCGGTCACAAACCGGCCGTACTGCTGAGCCTGATTCGTATCGCTACCACGTGGGCACCGGCCAGTCCGGGGTTAGCGGAGACCTTGGCGGTACTGGGAAAGCAAAAAACCTTTGCCCGGCTAAAAACCTCCGTCAAAGCATTAGAGAATTCGTAAAATCCTGCTACAATAATCGAAATGGAAGAACAAACACCGCAGCACGAGCCGCGGGCGGGGAACACCAACGGGCATATTCCGCATCGCAACAAATGGCTGGCCAAGTGGCATGAACTCATTGCCCCGTGGCAGCGTTTGGATCTAAAATACCGCGTACTTATTCTGCTAGCCATAGGGGTATTTTTAGTAGCCGCCACATCCGCGGCTTTGCGGGTAATCATCAAAGAGCCCGAACCGATCGTCCCGGCCTACATCCCACCGCCGGAAGAACCGGAGCCGACTACCGCGCCCTCACCCCTGACCGGTGTTGAAGTGTCAATTGCCAAAACCAAACTACCGGTAACCGGGGTGATGATCGAAAACAGTCCCGAAGCCCGGCCGCAAACCGGCCTGGAGCAGGCCGGAGTGGTGTTTGAGGCCCTCGCCGAAGGCGGCATAACCCGATTTTTGGCTTTGTACCAGGAATCGCAGCCGGAAACCATCGGACCGGTACGCTCCGCCCGGACGCACTATCTTGACTTTCTGGCACCGTTCGACGCCGCGATTGCTCATGCGGGGGGAAGCGCCCGAGCCCTGGATGAAATCAGAAGACAGGGGATAAAGGATCTGGACCAAGCTCATCACCCCAACTATTACCAACGAACCAACAATCGCTATTCACCGCATAACCTTTATACCAATCGCAAACAACTTTTGCAGTTGCATAAAGAAAAAGGGTTCACCTCCAGTAAATTCGACGGCTACGCCCGTAAAGAGGCCGATCCGGCCAAAAAACCATCGGCCACCAAAATTAACATTGACGTTTCCAGCTTTAACTACAACAGCAGCTACACCTACCATAAAAAATCCAATTCCTATAAACGAAATATGGCCAATAAACCGCATACCGATGAAAAATCCGGCAAGCAAATCACGCCGGAAGTAGTTATCGCCCTGGAAACGAGTTACCGTAAAGACGGAATTTATTCGATATACGGCGTCACCGGAAAAGGGAAGGTTACCGTGTTTCAGGACGGCAAAGCCACGGTAGGAACGTGGTCCAAGAAAAACCGCAAAAGCCCCTACGTATTCAAAGCCAAGGACGGCGAATTATTGGCCCTAAATCCCGGGCAAACCTGGATCGCTATGGTCACCGCGGGCGATATTAGTTTTAGTAAATAAGGAGTTAAGGTGGATCACTTCACGGCACTGCGCAGGCGAATCGGCGGCCTTATCGGTGTAGTGATGGTAGCAGTGTTTTTAATTGGCCTTGGGGCGTTCGGCGGCTTGCGGCTGCTCGGTTTTTCGCTGGTGCCGGCCACCGGCATCACCGTGGCGATAGGTATCATTTTGAGTGTTCTCGCCGGAGCGATCCTTTCCTCGGTTGTTCTGCGCCCGTTGTATGTGCTGTGGCGTACGGTCACGCACCTTTCCGATAAAACGCAAAACGAGTCGCCGCCCCGAGCCGAAGATTTAAAGATCGGCCGGACACTGGTAAGCAATCTGGTTGCCCAGGTGTATCAACTGGCCAGTAGCGTCCAGGAAAGCGAAGGCAGTAGCGGCACGCGCCGGAATACCACCATTCAATCGGCCAACATCGTAAGCCACATGCCCTTGCCGCTGTTCGTTTTCAATAAAGAACTATTGGTAACCAACGCCAGCGACATCGGGCTGGAGTATTGCGGGCTGGAGAGTTCGGAACTGTTCGGCAAAGTGCTGAGCGAGTCGGTCAATCTGGAGTTTCCCAGCGAAAACACCTTGGAAAACTGGATTGAGGGTTGCATGAAAAACAAAGTCACCGATACCGCCTACTGGGAACGGGTGCGCATCGTTTTACCCTCTGGCAGCGACGTAAAATATCGCCGCTGCGACATGGCAGCGCACTATAACAAAGACAATCCGGCCGGTACGGAATTTATCGTGACCATGTTCGACCGGACCGAACGGTATCAGCAAGACGATAACAGCATGGGCTTCGTGGCACTGGCCGTCCACGAATTACGCACGCCGCTGACCATGCTCCGCGGCTACATCGAAGTCTTCGTGGACGAACTGGATGAGAAGCTGGACGACGAAATGAAAGATTTCCTCCGGAAAATGGATCTTTCCGCCCGCCAACTCAACGCCTTCGTGGGCAATATTCTAAACGTCGCCAAAGTGGAAGAAAACGCCCTCACGCTTCACTTGGCAAAGGCCGACTGGAAGGATACGTTAAGTGAAATCGTGGGCGAAATCCAGAGCAAAGCCAAGACGAACGGCAAAACGCTGGAGCTACATATCGATGACGACCTCCCGGAGGTGGCCATTGATAAAGTCAGCGTGTTCGAGATTATCAACAATCTGGTGGACAACGCCATAAAATACAGCGGCGAGGAAAAGAAAATCATCATTAATTCCCGTATGGGCAAGGACGGGCTGGTAGAAACGACTGTGCAAGATTTCGGCGTGGGTATTCCCGAAAGTGTCGTCCCGCACATTTTCGAAAAGTTTTACCGTAATCACCGCACCAAAGGCCAAGTGGGTGGCAGCGGACTCGGACTATACCTTTGCAAGTCGCTGGTTAATGCTCACGGAGGCCAAATTTGGGTATCTTCCAAGCCGGAGGAGGGCAGCACGTTCGGGTTCGGCCTGCAACCGTATGACATGGCCGAAAACGCCGGCGACGACAATGACGGTATGACACGCACCGCGCACGGCTGGATTAAAAACCACTCACTTTATAGACGTTAGGGGTTAGAGGTTGGAGGTTGGACGTTAGGGGTTAGAGAAGGTGAAGAGGCCAGTGCTTTTTGTTTCATTTCTAGTGTTACAATGAGCTTATGCAAAACGAACCGCCAAAAACGCCGGATAACGGCAAGAAGATACTCTGTATCGAGGACGAACGATTTATTAGCGAACTCTACGCCCGGGCCATGCGGAAAGCCGGCTATGACATCAAGATCGTGGTGGACGGGAAAGACGCCCTGCAGGAGGCCTTGACCGACACCTACGACATCATTTTGCTGGACATCATGATTCCTTCGCTTACCGGCTTTGAAATTTTGCGGAAACTCCGCGGCAAAGACGCCAGTCCGGTGCGCGCCAAAGTGATCGTCACCACCAACCTGGAACAGTCCGAGGAAGACCGGGCTGCCATTGAAAAACAAGCCGACGGTTACATTATCAAAGCCGAAGTCACGCCTAAGCAGCTGGTAAAATTCCTCGACCAGTTAGCTTGAGCGTTGTATAATAATAGTCGGCAGCGTGGGTATGAGTCTAACGGCCATCTACTCACGGGCTTTACAAGCAATTACTCGTCTTCCGTCTTCGCGCAAAGCCAGAACGGATGACTTTAGCCACTAAAAGTGGCTCCACTAACTTCTAACCTCTAACGTCTACCCTCTAAATTACGGAGTAATTGCCATGTATTTTCAACAGCCCAAGGGCGTGGCCGTACACGACGGCTTTCCCAATGCCGCCACGGACACCGCCATCCAAACCCTTGATCTTAATAAACTTTTAATCAAAAACTCGGTAAGCACCTACTTTTTCCGTGCCCATAACAACGACTGGCGGGAGTACGGCATTTTACGCGGGGACATTCTAGTAATTGATCGTGCCCGCCCCGCCGGTAAAAACGACCTGGTGATTTGGTGGGAGGAGGAGAGCTTTCGCCTATCACTCAAGCACCGGGTCGCAATGGATCGTGCGGTATGGGGCACGTTGACCGGGGTAGTACGCCAACTTGGAACCCCAAAAAAATGAATTTTCAAACGTTTCGGTTTTCAATTTTGCTATCAATGATCAATGCGGTAATAGGCCGATTGGTATTTAGGAATTGGCTGTTGAATAAAAACCGGGGATTGGGCACCGGGAATTACGGAGTCCGGATATGAAGCGACCCGTCTTTGCTTTAGTGGACTGTGATAACTTTTTCGTAAGCTGTGAACGACTGTTCCGGCCGGACCTGGAAGATAGGCCGGTAGCCGTTCTGAGCAATAACGACGGCTGCGCGGTCGCCCGCAGTAGCGAAGTAAAGGCTCTGGGCATCCCTATGGGTGCTCCGGCTTTTAAGTACCGGGATCTGTTCGAAAAACACAAAATAGTCACATTCAGTGCTAATTTTGAGCTCTACGGCGATATTTCCCGGCGAATCATCGGCTTACTTGCTACCGTCACGCCCAAAATTGAAATCTACTCCGTTGACGAATCGTTTTTGGATTTGAGCGAACTCCCCACAAAAGACTACGAGCAATGGGGAAGGCGCGTGCGGCAAAACATTCTGGATTGGATCGGCGTACCGGTGTCCTTCGGTATCGCGCCGAGCAAAACCCTGGCCAAAGCCGCCGTGGAGCGCGCCAAAAAAGCCCCGAACCTTGAAGGAGCCCTCAGTTTGCAAGGAGCCTCCTTGCAAACGATTGGAAAGCACTTGTTGCGGATTCCTATAGAAGACGTATGGGGCGTGGGACGGCGTCTGGCGGCAAAACTTAAGGCGGAAGGCGTTATGAACGCCTTGGATTACGCTCGTATGCGTCCCGCGCACGCCCAGCAACTGTTGAGTATTCGCGGCCGGCAAACGGTGGCCGAACTCAACGGGACGTCGTGTTTTCCACTGGAGCGCGAGAAGCGCGTGCGCCAAAGCATCGCCCGGACTCGCACATTCGGCCGGGATACCAACAAAAAAGAGGACTTACAAGCCGCCTTGGCCAGTTTCGTGCACGCCGCGGCTTTTCGTTTACGCATGAGCGGTCTGCGCACGCACGGGTTGTCAATCTTTATTACTACCAACCAGCATAAACCGGGATACGGCCGCTGGGGCGGGGAGGCTCACTTTGAAACGCCGACCGCCGACACCGGCCAGCTCATTAACGCCGCCATGGAACTACTGGACGGCTGTTACCGGGCGGGGCATGCCTACCACCGCGCCGGGGTATTGCTAGGGGATTTTGTACCGGAAGACCACCTACAAACCGATATACTCGGTGCGGTCGACGTTAAAAAAGAACAAAGCGCGGAGCGCCGTTTACGCGCGGTGGATACGCTGAACGAACGCTACGGCAAACACACCGTACGCTACGCCACGGAACTTATGGGAAGCGCCTGGGAATCCAGGCAAACCATCAAAAGCCCCCGCTACGTCAGTGATTGGGATGATATACCACTGGTAAATTAGTGATAATGTGGTATCGTTAATTCATGTCAGAGAAGCTGGGTACGGAATGGATGGAAGACGGGGATTGCCGGGACCACCCACCGGAAACATTTTTTCCAAGCGATGGAATCGGCGTGCTAATAGCGCAACGGATATGCGCAGAGTGCCTAGTACAGGAAGAGTGCCTGGATTACGCCGTAACCGAACGAATTGATCACGGCGTGTGGGGTGGCACTTCCGAACGCCAACGCCGCCGAATGATAAAAAAACGACAAAGAACTGCCGAAGCCTCGCCAGCGGAACTCCCGGAAGCCGAGTAAGTGACACTGGACGATTGACAGAGTTCGCAACTGCCGGCGAAAACCACCGATGAAAAATACCCGACCTTACGGGGCGTGAAACGCATCGGCTCTTCGACAAGCTCAGAGTCATTCGAAAATAAAAACGCCCATGGCTTGCCATGAGCGAATGTAATGAGTCGAGTGGTGATCCCTACGGGAGTCGAACCCGTGTTTTCAGGATGAGAACCTGATGTCCTGACCACTAGACGAAGGGACCGTGACTTGGTTTATTGTAACGTACGTGTGGGGGTTCGATTCGGAATCGAGCCGCCTTATTTTCAGTCCGCTCTTCAGCGGAGAGAACCTGATGTCCCGCCGTCGCTGAAGCTTTGGCGGGCAAGCCTGACCGTTAGACGAAGGGACCGTGACTTGGTTTATTGTAACGTACGTGTGGGGTTCGATTCGGGATCGACCCGCCTCCTGTAAACATTCCCAGTTTTTTTCGATAAACGGATAAGCCTTATTACGACTGCCTGATGTCCCGCCGTCGCTGAAGCTTTGGTGGGCAAGCCTGACCGTTAGATGTATCCCGTAGTACATCTTTGATGTTACTACCGGGGCGATGGGACTACGTTTAGCTTTTAGCTTAAAGCTTATAGCATTTAGCTCGCGAATAATCATAGCATAACAGGGGCGGGCTGTCGAACTATCAGCGTTAGCGTTTTGCGCGCGTTTTTCGTATACTGTTTACCAGATAACCAAAAGTAGTAATGTGGGGCTTAATGACGTACGAAACCGCTGCTCACAATAAAACGCAAGGAATCCATGCAGCTGGTCGCTGACGCTTACTATAAGTGGCATAACCGGATAGCGACCACGTTTAGCGCGTTATTGGCCGTGGCGATTTTGGCCTTCTGGTTTATTCCGCCCCTGGAAGAACTGGAGTTGGACACCGGCTTTTCGGCCCTCACGCTCGGGCTCGCCATCGCGCATATCCTCTACGGTGCTTTTTTATTTCGGCGCGAAGTTCGCCGCAACCCCTGGGCCGCCGCGCTGTACGGCGCCATGCTTTTGTCGCTGAACGTCATTAATTTGATCCATAATACCGGGCAGCTGCATTCTTGGTACTTGATCGTGTGGGGAATTACGGTATTTTCCAGCGGCATTTTCGGCTTGTACGGCGTGATCGGGTGCAGTTTCCTAGTTACCATTTATTACATTTTGATCGAAACCGGACCGAGTGCCAGCGGGCAACTGTCCTTCGTGGCTCTCGGAGCGGTCGGGGGAACGTACGCCGCGGGGTTCATTGGGTACTTACTGTGGCGCATGAAGTTCACTGACGCCGAGAGTAAAAAGATCCGCCAGTTAACCGGACAACTACAAACCAAGCAGCAGCAGGCCGAATTGTTAATTCAATCCATTGCCGACGGCATGATCGTAGTGACGCCCGAAGGGGCCATTAGCCTCATGAACCCGGCGGCGGCAAAACTCACCGAATGGACGGTGGAGGAGGCCGGGGGTATCGACGTACACTTGGTCGTCAAATTACAAACCGAAGACGGAGAAGACATCGCTCCCTCCGACAACCCCTTTGACAACGTCTTCCAGGAGAAAAAGCCGATTGAACAAACCTTGCAATTGATCGGCCGTAACGGCGCCCAGCGTATCGTATCCTTGGTGGTTTCCCCGGTCGTGGCCGACAAAAACGAAGAGGTCACCGGTGCCATTGCCATTATGCGTGACGTGAGCGCCACCCGGGCGGAAGAAAAACGCCGGGCCGATTTTATAAGTACCGCCAGCCACGAAATGCGTACGCCCGTCGCGGCCATAGAAGGGTACTTGGCGCTGGCCATGAACGCCCGCGTCTCCAGCATTGACGAAAAAGCCCGCAGCTACCTGGACAAAGCTCACGCTTCCACGCAGCACCTTGGTAAACTGTTCCAGGATCTGTTAACCAGCGCCAAGGCCGAAGACGGGCGCTTAGTCAGCCACCCCACAGCCGTGGAAATGGGCGAGTTCATGGAACGCCTTACCGATTCGCTGCGTTTCGCCGCGGAGAAAAAAGGGTTATTGCTGGACTTCGTAATCGGCGCGTCCGGTGGAACTACTGGCGGCGAAAAAGTCGTCAAGCCCTTATATTACGTAAAAGTTGACCCCGACCGGCTCAGCGAAGTCATTACCAACCTGTTCGATAACGCCGTAAAATACACCGAATCCGGCAAAATCTCCATCGGCCTCACCGGCAACAAAGAGGTGGTTCAACTCTACATTCAAGATACCGGGCCGGGCATTCCCGCGGACGACGTACCGCACTTGTTCCAAAAGTTTTACCGGGTAGATAACAGCTCCACGCGCACCGTGGGCGGCACGGGGTTGGGGTTGTTCATTTGCCGCAAAATCGTTGAATTGTACCAAGGTCGCATCTGGGTAGAGAGTGAGGAAGGAAAGGGAAGTACGTTTTATATCAATTTGCCGCGACTTTCCTCGCAAAAAGCCAACGAGCTTATCGCCTTGAACCAAGCCCAACAACCGGCCGCCAACACCACGGCGAAGGCGGGGTAGCGGTAAGCAAAAGCATGTTGTACAATAGGATCAATGCAAGTAATTAAGCGCGTACGAAACAAGGAATAGCACATGTCAAAAATAATGCTCGTCGAGGACGACAACAATTTACGTGAGATTTACGAAGCCCGTTTGCTAGCGGAAGGTCATGAAATTGTCTCCGCCAAGGACGGCGAGGAAGCGCTCGCACTGGCGGTAAAAGAAAAACCGGATTTGATTATCTCCGACGTTATGATGCCGAAAATTAGCGGTTTTGATATGTTGGATATCTTGCGAAGTACGCCGGAAACCAAAGATACCAAGGTAGTCATGATGACCGCTCTGTCCCAAGCCGAAGATAAAAACCGCGCGGACAAGCTCGGTGCCGATCGCTACTTGGTCAAATCACAGGTAACGCTGGAAGACGTGGCCAACGTCGCCAAAGAGGTACTCAGTGGCGAAGACGGCGGCGGGCAAACTAACAACGCGCCCGCGCAAAATCAAGGGAACGACCAAGCTCAAAACAACCCACAAGCTTCAGATAATCAACAAACTGCTCAGCAACGGCCTGCCACTCCGCCTGTCCAGCCTGCGCAAAACGATGATTCCAGCACGCAAACTCCTTCAACGCAACCGTCACAAACCGCTCAAAAACCTGTGCAGCCGCAATCAACTCCTCAGCCACAAACACCGTCTACGAATGGCTGGTCGACCTCAGATACACCAAACTCTCTGGCGCCAACGCAAACACCTGCCAATGAGCAAGAGAACGAACAGCAGCAAACTGCCCCCGCACAGACACCTCAACAACAACCCTCACAACAAACACCTAATCAACCTGCTCCGCAGCCTCAAACCCAACCTGAACCACAACCGCCCACCGAACCTAAAAGCCCCCCAGCGGCTTCTTCTTCCGCCGAGCCGGACCCAAAAGCTAAGCCGGCATCACAAGCGCCGGCACAACCACCAGCGCAACAACCGACAACCCCTCAGCAGCAAAAGCCACCAGTACAAAATCCGCCCCAAGCGGCTGCGAGCCCTGCTTCGCCCTCACGAAGCAGCGAACAAGCTTCCGGTAGTCCCCAACCTCAGCAAACTCAAAACGCGGCCGCTTCTTCTCCGGTTGCCAATTCCGCGGCGCAACAAAGCCAAGCACAGGCCTCGCCCCCTTCCAGCGATACTTCCACTTCCGCGCAACCGGCAAAAACTCCCGAAGCCTCCAGCGGTAATGCCGAGGCGAACAATCTGGCCGATACTTCCGCCCACGAACAACAAGTGGTAAACAAACAGATCAAAGATTTTACCAACAGCCAAAACGCCGGAACACCGGAAACTTCCGAGAATCCGCCGGAACAACCCGCGAGCGCTCCGAACACCCCGGCGCCGACTACCTCCGAGGCCCCTAAAAGCCAAGAATCAAAGCAACAGGTCGCCAATATCGGGGTAAAGACGGCGCCATTAACTGAAAGCAGTGAAGACCAAACCGGCAAAGCTTCGGAAACCGCCGAAAAGTTGGCCGATACCGTGAACAACATGCTGGAGAAAGGGGAGAAGTCCGGCGCCGATCAACAACAAACGGCTCCCGCGCCCCAGCCAGCCGAATCCAAGGACGAAACCTCTACCACGACCAATCCGGTAGCCGCGAGCAGTAAAAAGAAGGTCATAAAGCCTTTGAACGATCTCAATAAAAAACTGGATCTCCAAAAAATGGCAGCCGAAGAAGAAGCTTCCAAGCAGACACCGACCGTTTCCGACGCTTCTAAACCGGACCAACAACCCGTCGTATCGCCAAACAATCAGCAACAACAGCAGCAACAACAGCCACCACAGCAGCAACAAACCCCACCCCCACAGTCAGGTTCGGCCATCCGGCCCAACGATAACAACGATCCGAACTCTATCGCTCTATAACCTTTTCGCGTTATGCTAATGATATGCGCTTAAATAAGTTCATTGCCCATGCTAGTGGCCTAAGCCGCCGTAAGGCTGACGACTTGATCGGCCAAGGTAAAATACGCGTTAACGAGCACGTCGCGCATATTGGCGCCCAGGTAGATCCCGATGATGTCGTAACATTAGACGGAGAAATCATAACCTCTCCGGAAAACGACATCACTATTTTACTCCATAAGCCAAAAGGTTATGTGTGTTCACGCCGGGGGCAGGGAAGCAAAACCATTTACGAACTACTCCCGGAAGAATATACACATTTAAAACCGGTCGGCCGCTTGGACAAGGATTCATCGGGCTTACTGTTACTTACCAGCGACGGGCAGATGCACCACGAACTGACACACCCAAGCTTTACAAAAGAAAAGCTTTATGAAGTAACACTTGACAAAGAACTTACAGAAAGTGACCGAACCAAGATACAGGAAGGGGTCGCGCTGGAGGACGGCGTTTCTTCCTTGCAACTTTCCGGGAAAGGGAAGCAGTGGCACGTAAGTATGCACCAAGGCCGCAACCGCCAAATCCGCCGCACATTCGCGTCGCTCGGTTACAGCGTCAAAAAACTGCACCGCACCCAGTTCGGACCCCATAAACTCGGCACTATCACCTCTGGAAAATTTGAAAAAATTAATATATAATGTTCTGGATGAGTAAAAGCTACCTACTTTGCAGCGACTATTTTCTTTTTTCGATTTTCATCTTCCGTTTCTGGAGGTGTGATGAGTAAGTCGTTGCCGATTGTTGCTATCGTTGGTCGCGCCAACGTCGGCAAATCCAGCCTATTCAACGCCGTCTTACGCCGCCGTGAAGCGATAGTGGCAAGAGAAGCGGGTACCACCCGGGACAGTATCTTCGCCATTGCACAGCATCATGACCGGCAATTTTGGCTGGTGGACACCGCCGGGGTCAAGACACCGGAAGATGATTTCGAGTTCACTATTCAGGAACAGATCACCCAGGCCGCGGACAGCGCAGACGTTATTTGGGTGGTTATAGAAGCCGACACCAAAATCACCGAAGAAGACCGTCGCTTAGCCAAACTGGCTCTCAAATCCAAGAAACCGGTGTTTTTGGTCGCCAACAAAGCCGATAAAGCCAAAAAGGCCACCGAAAATGATTACAAAAAACTCGGCATTAAAGACATCGTCTTAACCAGTACCACGCAAAACGGCGGTATTAACCGGCTGCTGGACGAAGTGATCGAGGTTATCCCCAAACGGCAAAAAAGAAGTGAAGATACGCGAATAAATCTTGCGTTGTTGGGGCGGCCGAACGTCGGCAAATCAAAACTGTTTAACGCCATGGCCAAAAAACAACAGGCCGTAGTTTCCGAACGGGCCGGCACCACGCGGGACGTGAATCGAATTGACGTTCGCTACGAAGGCCGCGAGATGCATTTGATGGACACCGCCGGCATCCGTAAAAGCGGCAAAATCGGCAAAGGAATCGAGCATTTTAGTGTCATTCGTTCCCTGGCGGCCATTGAACAAGCCGATATTTGTTTATTACTTATTGACGTCAATGAACTCGGCGTTAGCCTGGATCAAAAAATCGCCGGCATGATCAAGGAGGCAAATAAAGGACTCGTACTGGTAGTGAGCAAGTGGGACCCCGAAGGAAGGTCACGGACTTCCGACGAGGCAAGCGCCGCCGATTTATTCAATCAAGCCCGGCGACACATTATGCATACATTTGATTTCGTACCCTGGGCGCCGCTTATTTTCACCAGCGCGGTAGACGGGCAAAATGTCACCAAACTATTCGAACTCGCGCTTGAAATTTATGGGCGCCGGCAAACGCAAATTAAAACCGCGAAGCTTAATAAATGGCTCAAAAAAACCACCGATTCACACCCGCCGGCGGGGTTGAAAAATAAAAAGCCCAAACTGCACTACATCATGCAAGAAAGCGACAACCCGACGAACTTTAAAGTGTTCGGCAGTGACACCAAGTTCTTGCATTGGTCCTACAAGCGCCACATGGAGCGTAGCTTCCGTGAAACCTTTGGTTTTGAGGGCACGGCCATTCGGTTTTGGTTCTTCGACCGCCGCGACCCCAAACGCTCCGAACGAAATAAAGTTCAAGAAACCGACTCTTCGCAAAACTAAAACCCTTCATGAACCGGTGATTCGTCGCTACGGGAGCGTCACGGCACACCTCCCCGCGTAATTTCAGGCTTTTTACGCGATTTACGTTACACTACAAGCACATGGGAATTTTGCAGAAAAATCCGTTCACGCAAGATGTTGGCAAACAAATGTACAGTTTTGGCCATAATAAAACCGTGCTGATCGTGGGTTTGGGCAATATCGGCAAAAAGTACCTCGAAACCCGTCACAACCTGGGGTTTATGTGCGTGGATTATTTTGCCCACACTAATGAATTTCCGCAGTGGATCGAAAAAAAGGACATGAAAGGGTATATCAGCCAAAAAACCCTGGGTGAAACCCGCGTGATGCTGCTTAAACCGAGTACCATGATGAACCGCAGCGGGGAAGCGGTGCGGGCCATTGCCGACTTTTATAAGATTTCCGCCGAGAATACGTTCGTGGTTCACGATGAGCTGGACATTCCGTTCGGGCAAATCCGCACCCGCATGGGTGGCGGACCGGCGGGGCATAATGGCCTTAAGGATGTCATAAAACACTTTGGCAGCAACTTCGGCCGAGTCCGCATTGGCGTTGGCAGCGATGAAAAGCCCGCCCGAATGGACAGCAGCGATTTCGTTCTGGCCAATTTATCGGATAAGGAGCGAAAAGAGCTCCCGAACCTCCGAAAAGAGGTCAGCAGTATCTTGACGGAAATCATCTACAGCGGCGAACTCACCCCCGAAACCCGTAGTTTTTTAGTATAAAACCCTTGTGCTTGCAAAATTATTAAAACGGAGCATCATTGAATGCATGGGGAAAATTGAAGACTGTTTTGGGAGCAAAGAACTCGGGCAAGAATATGCCATGATGGCTTATGGTCAGCCGCTATATCGTCTGGTGGTCGAGGAAGCCGAAGAACGCGACAAATTAGCAAACACGATGCACATACAAGCATCGGCTGGTATTGTTTCTGCTCCTGGTATTCACGAACCGGAAAACGAAAGAATTCAGCAACCTGCTCTACAGGTACATAAAGTCTTCCACGCCGAAAGCTTGGTCAATCGATTCGTGAGCAGGAAAAATCGACCAAGTGAAGAAAACCGCGTTGTAAAAAATTGGGACTATCCGCAATCCCTATTGTTAAAAAACCCCTTATCCGAAGAAAAAGACATCGACGAACAAATTAGACTTTTAAGCCAAGGAAAGCCCGGTGAGATAACCGTAGCTCGAGCTATGCCAATTTTCTCACTCATGAAGGTGTTGGGAACTGAAGCAAGGAAACATACGTATGCAGAACACGTACATGCTTTGTCCAAAGTAGCACTGGCCAATATTTGGTAACAAACACTTTGTAAGAACCTCGCACCCTCCGAAAGGAGCAAGTATCTTATACATAATAAACGAGCCTCCAGAGGGGGTGGGCACCGCTGGAGGCTCATCAGTGGGCACCTCTCATCTCGCAAAAGTGAGACGTGCCCGGATTCCACCCTTCAACCCACACCCGGTGAAGCGTGTACGCCTAACTACCGAGGGTCACGCCTCCCCGCCAAAAGGCAGAGAATACTGGATATTCACCGTTGAATTGCAGATGAAAACACCTGCGGTTAAAGGGGTTAGTTTGTTTTAGAACGGTTGGCCGACCCGAAGGGGTCAACCAAGGAGAAAGCGGAGGGTAACAACTTTCTTATGACACGCTCTAAAACAACCTAACATTTGTTTCCTTGGGCATCGCATTCCCGTACTCAATGTATTTTCTACATGAGAAACGGACAGATGTCCAAAGATGTTAGAATTGGGGGTATAAGGTGCGTAAGCTATCGAAATGACGCTTACAAGTTGCCATATTAACAAATATATTTTCTTATGTCAATACTAAAAAACATTTTTATATGAAAGGCAAGGTGGTTACGCTTACCGGTAACGATATCCCTCGGAAACTGCGTGAAATCCCTTCGCCGCCCAAAAGATTATACGCAAAAGGGGAGATACTGCAAGCGGAAAGTATACCTCTGTTGGCAGTGGTGGGGAGCCGCAAAGTATCCGGCTACGGGCGCGACGTCACGTCCCGGTTAATCCGGGAGGTAGCGGACAAGGGCGTCGGGATTGTAAGCGGGTTGGCGCTCGGAGTCGACGGACTCGCCCATGAAGCCGCCCTGGAAGCCAACGCCTACACGGTAGCAATTATGCCCGCGGGGTTGGATGAAATTTATCCCAAAAGCCACTTTCACATCGGAAAACGGATACTAAAAAGCGGTGGCGCGCTCATCAGTGAATACCCCGAAGGCAAGCCGCCGCTCCTGCCACACTTTACGGAGCGAAATCGCTTGGTTTCCGGCCTTTCCGACGCGGTGCTGATTACCGAAGCCGCCGCCAAAAGCGGCACCATGCATACCGCCAATTTTGCCCTGGACCAAGGAAAAACCGTCATGGCGATCCCGGGCAACATCACCAGCCATACCAGCCAAGGCACCAACAATCTGATTAAAGCCGGCGCGGTGCCGGTTACCGAAGCGGAAGACATTCTCACGGCTCTGGGAATGGATAGCACACAGCGGCAAACCGAGCTCTTTGGCGATACGCCAGAGGAAACCACGCTCCTAAAACTCATCGCCGATAGCATTCACGACACACATCAACTGCAAAAGGCCAGCGAGTTGGACGCCACGCAGTTTAACCAAACCCTCACAATGCTAGAAATCAATGGCAAAATAAGAAACCAGGGCGGCGGACAGTGGACGTTATCGTAAACCAAAGTCGTAAAAATAGCGTAGACTAAAGTTATGTTTTTCAAAAAGCCCACCAAGAGTTCACAAAACTGCAAAAACAAACGCCGGTTTAAAAACGATACGGAGGCGCTGGCGGCAATCAAGCGAATTAACCCCACGAAAGCCAACAAAAAACCCCGGCGAAGCTACAAATGCCCGCATTGCGGCGGCTACCATTTGACCTCCACGCGTCTATAGCTGTGCGTTCTTGGCAGTAAGCGCTAAGTGGCCCAACCCCGCAAGTAGCGCAACGTGTTGAGCGGGGAAGTCGATATTGTGTAGTTCATACTCTGCAAACCCTGTTTCCCATTCGTGCTCTTCCACAAAAGTCCCGAATAAGTTCGGGCCACAGCAGGCGCAGTCCCCCGTAACGCTTAGTCTTACTTGGCCCTCACGTACGAAATGGGAGCTAAAACCATATAATTGACCGCCAACCGAAGTATCGTCATCTTGCTTATCAAGTTTCTCTTCAAACACGTAGCGCAGTACATTATTGACGTCGTTAAAGTTAGTTTCTTCCCCGTTAAGTCTGAGCCACTTATGTACGAGAGGTGTGGTAATTATTGTTCCGAACGAAGTGATGAAAGCACCTACTTCTCTTGAAATTTCAGCGGACTTTTCAGGCATAGGGGATAAGAGGCAATTATATACGTCTTTGTCCGCCATCGCCACAACTTCACCCGCGATAAAAAAATCTTGGTTATTTGCATCGTAGTAAAACTCACCAAAATCAGTCAGCTGAGCTTCAGCAAGCATTGTTGGCATCGTTTCAAATGTTGACATTATCCCTCAAACTCCACCACATAATTTTTACTTATTCATAATTATACGCTACACTCGCTTGCCGAAATCATATTAATAGGTACACTAATCTCATACATGGCAAAAAACGTTGTTATAGTCGAAAGCCCCGCAAAAGCCAAAACCATTGAACGATATCTCGGAAAAGATTATTCGGTGAAAAGCAGCTTTGGCCACGTACGTGATCTGCCCAAAAAGGGCTTGAATATTGATATCGAAAAAGATTTTAAGCCCACTTATAAGATTAACGCCGACAAGCAAAAGACCATTTCCGAACTCAAATCCGCGGTGAAAGAGGCCGATACCGTCTGGCTGGCCAGCGACGAAGACCGCGAAGGGGAAGCCATTGCCTGGCACCTCTGTAAAGCCTTGGACTTGGACGACAAAAAAACCAAGCGTATCGTGTTTCACGAAATCACCAAACCGGCCATCGAGCACGCCATTGAAAACCCGCGCGGCGTGGATATGAAGCTGGTCAACGCCCAGCAAGCCCGGCGTATTTTGGACCGGCTGGTCGGGTACGAACTCAGCCCGGTTTTGTGGCGTAAAGTTCGCCCCGGCACCAGCGCCGGCCGCGTACAATCCGTGGCCGTTCGTTTGATCGTGGAGCGCGAGCGCGAAATCAAGGATTTCACGCCCGAAAGCAGTTTTAAGATCACCGCCCAATTCGACGCGAGTGGCAGCGAACTCCCCGCCGAACTTCCCGACAAACTGGATTCGTCCGAACGTGCCAAGGAGCTTTTGGAAGCGTCCAAAACCGCGGATTTCTCCGTAAATTCCATTACCAAAAAACCGGGGAAACGAAACCCGGGGGCGCCGTTCACTACCAGCACCTTGCAACAAGAAGCCGCCCGTAAATTGGGCTTTTCGGTACGCCAAACCATGACGCTCGCCCAACGACTATATGAAAGCGGCCACATTACCTACATGCGTACCGATAGCACCACGCTTTCCGGCCAGGCCATTACATCCGCGGAAACCTATATAAAGAAGAACTACGGCGAAAACTACCACCAAGTCCGCCAGTACAAAACCAAAAGCCAGGGCGCGCAAGAGGCGCACGAAGCCATCCGGCCTACCAGTTTCAGTAAAGAAACCGCCGGAAACGATGCCGGCCAAGAAAAGCTCTACCAGCTTATTTGGCGGCGCACGCTGGCCAGCCAAATGGCGCAAGCGGTGTTTGATCGCACGGAGATTGACATTGCCATCAGCGGACGCCAAGAATCACTCCTGGCCAAGGGCGAAATCTTAAAATTTGACGGCTTTTTCAAGGTGTACGGTGGCACCAAGGACGACGTACTGCTGCCGGAACTCCAGGAAGGGGATTCGCTTAAACTAAAGGAAATGAACGCCCACGAAACCTTCAGCAAGCCGCCCGCCCGCTATAGCGAAGCCAGCCTGGTGCGCAAACTGGAAGAGTTGGGTATCGGCCGCCCCAGCACCTACGCCCCGACCATTTCCACCGTGCAAGCTCGCGGCTACGTGGAAAAGGTCGACGTAGAAGGCAGCCAGCGCGACGCCCTGGACTTACACTTAAAAGATAATGAAATCACGGAAGAAACCGCGAAAGAAAACTACGGTGCCGACAAAAATAAACTGGTGCCGACCTCCTTGGCCAACGTTACCACGGATTTTTTGGTTAAGCACTTCGGGCCGATTGTCGATTATGACTTTACCGCCACGGTAGAAAGCGCCTTTGATTGTATTGCCGAAGGCGGCGAAGAGTGGCAAGCCATGCTCAAAGACTTTTATAAAAACTTTCACCCGTTAGTCGAAGACGCCGCCGATGTCAGCCGGGAAGAAACCTCCCAGGCCCGCCGTTTGGGTGATGACCCCAAGTCCGGCAAACCCGTCATTGCCCGTTACGGCCGCTACGGCCCCATGTTGCAGCGCGGTGAAACCGATAGCGACGAAAAGCCGGACTTCGCCCCCATGCCCGAAGGCGTGGAATTAGAGGACGTCACTTTTGAGCAAGCCATGGAAATGTTCAAACTTCCGCGGCACGTCGGCAAAACCGAGGACGGGCAAGACATTTACGCTAACATCGGCCGCTTCGGCCCCTACGTCAAAGTTGATAAACTGTTCGTCTCCATAAAGCCGCACGACCCCATGAAAATCACCGAGCAAGAAGCCCGCGAATTCTACGCCGAAAAACTAAAAAAGGAAAAAGAAAAGCACATCAACGAATTCCCATCCGGCATTAAAGTACTAAACGGCCCGTATGGCCCCTACGTCACCGACGGCAAAAAGAACGTGCGCATCAAAAAAGACCAAGACCCCAAAAAGATCACGGAGGACGAAGCCAAAGAAATGATCAAAAAAGCCCCGGCCAAAAAGAAACGCCGCCAAGTCCGCAAGAAATAAGGGTTAGGTTGTAGTGCTCAGGGAGTAGTGGCTAGCTAATCAATTAGCTTTGTGTATTTATCCACAATTTTGAGCTTAAGCAAGTTGTTTCGTAGTGATATTAATAGCCAAAGTCTCTGCACGAATGTCTAATATGTGCTAAAATAAGGCAAGTGGGAAAGTACCTTGACTTTTTAAGTTCAATGTTTTAAAATTATACAAATAGCAACACAGTGAGGAAGTAATTACTATGGCCGAGGAGCAAACCTCTTTGCAAACCAAAGAAATTATTAACGACATTCTAAAAACGATCGATCGCGACCGAGAACGCGAAATTATTTCGCGGCGTTTCGGCTTGTTCGACCGCAAAGAAACTCTGGAACAGATCGGGGAACTCTTGGGTATTACCCGCGAACGCGTTCGCCAACTGGAAAAAGCCATCGTCGCCCGGCTCAAAGCCCAGGCGAGCGGGGAAGAGCTCCCACATATCCCGGAGGTGCAGCAACGCTTTATTAAGGAACTACAGGCCTTAGGCCACGTCGCCCGAGTCAGCAAGCTCACCGATCGGCTTTCCGACGATACAAGCAAAGTAGGGCAGTCCCGTATCGCCTTTTTGGCACAACTATGCCCGCGCCTGAGTTACGTCGAGGAAAACGATCATTATCACCATTCCGTGGCCATCCGTGAAGTACACGACGATAAAACCGTTAAAGAGCTGGTAAACAAGGTGATTGATTCCGTCAAGGCCATTGGTGAACCGGCCGAAATCAAGCGCATTGCCGCCGCGGCGGGGCACGAAGACCACAACCACACCGCAGCTCTAGCGAGTGTCAGCAAAAAACTGGCCACATTAAACGACCGCTGGGGACTTATTAAATGGCCGATGGTCAACCCCAAGAATATCCGCGACAAAATCTACGTGATTTTGCATGACGCCGGCAAACACATGCACTTCAACGAAATTTCCGAAGCCATCAAAGCCAGCGAATTTAAACGCAAAGACGTTACCACTCAGGCGATTCATAACGAACTTATTAAAGATCCGCGCTTCGTGCTCATCGGACGCGGCGTCTACGCCTTGAAAGAATGGGGTTTTAACAAGGGTACCGTAGCCGACGTCATCGCCGAGGTCCTTAAAAATAGCGGCGAACCCATGCACCGCGACGATATCGTCCGCGAAGTGCTAAAAAGCCGCAAGGTCAAAGAAACCACGATTTTACTGAACCTCCAAGGCAAACAACAGTTCCAGCGCGTCGCCAAAGCCACGTATAGTTTAGCCGAGTAAAGTTAGTAGTACTACGAAGCTTACAAACATCCCCTAAACGTGCTTTTGTCTTGAACTAGAAAGGACAAATAAGCTTACATGAATGAAAATGAAACATCGTTTCAGGCTACAGCATCAGTAGATAACGAAGATATTATTGCCTGGACAGCTGCGAGCGACATAGAAAGCGTACTCCGAAACTCCTCCCCTCAAATTGGCGAAGCAGCAATTGCTGGAGCTGTTACTGCTGAGTCTGCAGCGCGAAGAGAGGATGTTAAAACAGCGATATTATCCAGATTACATGACTTGAATACCGATCTAGAAAAGAAACAGGCCACAATCGATACAGAGCGTCAGTTGCCTAATTACTTCGAGCCGAAGCTTAATAACTCAGTGCTATCGAGGGATGTCAAACCCGGTACAAAACACGCCCAAGAACACTACAGCCCCCGAAGTACCAAACTCATCACACTCGGCATCCTCCCAGTTCGATATACGTCTTAGCCAGAACAACCGTGATTGCGCACATGCTCAAAGAGGCAAATGGCGAATTTTATGGTCTTCATCCCTGCCGGTAAAGCCTTGTGCAAGGTGAAATGCCTCATGAAACACATTTTCTTTACAGCTCCTGGTCAGGTACGTTCATTTTGTCCATGTGACCATTAGAAGCGGTGTCGATAGCAATACGTTATTATGTTCGGGCTATAAGCAAGACACTGGACTAGGTGTCAAGCGAATCGTGGCGCTACTGAGTCCAGACTTTTGGTTAGTCACAAGCAAAGGAAATGTCAGGAAGGTAGCTTATCAGCGGCGCAAGACCTGGCGCACTGCGGCTTCATGCTCGCTTTACTATCGGAGCATAGGTAGTTCAATGTTTGAACGTCAAGCTGCGTTGCCGGAAACCGCAAGTGCTCTACGATGCGCAATACGATTTAACTATATGCATACTGAACATTTTGCGAACATGATTTTGTTATATAACTAGTTATATAACAAGCTTTGATAAAAAGTGCATTAAACGCGCAAAAACCCATTAAAAGCTTAAAAAGAGCGGGCGACATAAAAATGTAAAAACCAAAAAACAAAAATGGGCGGACAAAATCAAAATAATCAGCACAAACACATGAAGCCAGAGAACCCATTCGAGCAATACACGTGATGTCGCACAATGTATCTTTTGCGACTCGACATTCTGGTAATAAGCCAATTAAAGGGTCGTCCCCGAACGGGGGACTTTTGGCGTTTTAGGCTACGGACACGTATAAAAACGTTTTATTGCCCCGCACATACGTCCTCTTGTTTTATCATAAGCGGTTTCTGCCCGGGTGTTCCAGGGCGTGTTGTAAATCACGACTATGCCACAAGTTTTCCACAGCTAAGCGTGAAAACATTTGCTTTTTTGACATTTCATTATAAATATTTGCAATTCCCTATTTTTGTTTGTGTATTATATTTTTTGACATTCCCCCACTTTCATATGTTGATATAGTTTTTTCTCACGAACCCAACGTTGCACAGTGGTGAACATTTTGCGAACACTCAGGGAACAACGGGGTGGAGGGCGTTCTTTTCGGCAACGTTGTGCTCAGCACAACCGCTGTCCGGTTTACGGATCGTAGACTATGATGCACGCGGACGATTCCGTTATTTATAAAAAGCTTTTCCCGGAACCCGAACATCCACGTACTCTTCGACCCCCTCCCCTCCCGTACGCTCTAATACGGCTCGGTAGGCACCGAATTGCTCGGCGGCCGTACGGGTAACAATGTATTTTACGAAAAACTCGTTTCCACTATCCGTTACGCGTATTTCATTGGGTTTATCCCGGGGGAACGTTATGTCCCGGATCGGCGCTTCGGCTTGCCGGTATTGATGCGTTAATTGTAGAAGAAAGTTCACGGTCTCCGATGTCACAATTTGTTGGCCGGGGCGAGCTTCTACGCCGGAATTGTCTTCAACCAGGGGTAATGACTCGATATGAGACCGCTCACTTTGAGGAATCTCGGACACATCGCCCATAATCGTGCCGCTGCGATCCACGGTATACGTACCGCCGACACGCGAATTAAGCAGCAGTGCGGATTCTCTGGGGCGGATATCAATAATCGGCCTTTGTCCGGTAAGCGGAAGCGTGATGGTAACCGAAGCCAGTTCCGGGTAACGCTGCAATATCTTTTCTTGCATTCGTTCCGTATTGATCGTCAACTTGCTGCGGGAAAGCGGCGTATCGTCCAAAATGTCGCGAATACCGGCCTCGTATTCCGCGGGCTCACGTAACAAGCCCCGGGGCTCCGTGGCAGTGGGATTATCTGCCAGCCGCACACGTGGCGACATATCCAGCCAGAATAAGTACAAAAACGAAAACACCAAAACCCCGATGAGTATAGTGCTCGTAAGTCGCTCCAACCGGCGGCCGAGCGAATCACCGCTTTTTGGAGCGGGACGGGGGTGCCCCCGGTCGTTCCCCCGCTCACTTTGATACCGCCTGGCGTGATAATTGTAGGCTTCCGGGCGGGACACTTTCCCACGCAACGACTCACGCTGAGTATCATCGCTTTTCGGGGGAGTTTTTTTACGTAACTTAAGCTTCATGTGACTTTTTACCCAATTGATACACCAGCCGGGCAATAGCGGCGGCGGCATCGGCCTTGGTGGCCTTTCGTAAATTGCTCGCCAGGCGACGGCGCTCATTTTTATCATCAAGCAGCCGACGGGTTACTTTTAATAATACCTCGGGAGACCGTGTGATTTCGGGTTCGTCCAGCTCCACGATGGCGTCGGTTTCCGCCAGTTGGCGGGCGTTCTTTAACTGATGGCCGTTGGCCAAGAAAGGACTGGGGATCACTACGGTGGCTTTTTCCAGCAAACCGAACTCCGTCATGCTGTTAGCGCCGGCACGGGTGATAATCACGTCCGCCGCGGCCGCCACTTCCGCGAAGTTATCAAAAAACGTGGCCGTTATTAGCCTTTCGTGCGTGAAGTCTCCGTAAAGCGCATGGTTTCGCGATCCCAAGTGATGAACCACCCAAACGTTCTCCCGCTCCCCAAGCAGTTGCCGGGCAATGGCTTTCACGGCGCTATTGATCCGCTGCGAGCCTTGGCTCCCCCCGGTTACCAACACCACTTCGGCGTTTTCGGGGATTCCCATGGCTTTTCTGGCCCGTTTTACCATGGCCGGCGTCGCTTTTTTAAAATCCGCGGCACCCGGGACGCCCACGAACGAGGTTTTTTCTTCCGGGTAGTCATAAAACGAAACCGGCAACCCGGTGGCGTGGTGCGCGGCCCAGCGCCCGATGATTCGGTTGGCGAGGCCGGGAACGGCGTCCGAGTCGTGCGTCATAAAAGGAATACGGCGTAATCGGGCGGCCACCCCGACCGGCACGACCACGAACCCGCCTTTGGCAAATATCGCGTCCGGTGCCCGGCGTCGCAACGAAACGAAAGCCTGAAAGCATCCGATCAACACGTAAAACGCGTCACGCACGTTCAGCGCATTGGTTTTTACGTCAAAAATGCGCCGGAGCAATGACTCGTCATGATACCGCCGAAATTTGCCCGCCCGCACGTAATCAACGTGAGCGAACAAGCCGCTTTCGACCACCAGGCGGCCGAACGAACCGTCTTTTTCCCCGATGTAGCTCAGCTTGCATTCGGGGTGTTTGGACTTTAATTCATGCGCGACGGCTAACAGGGGCGTTATGTGCCCCCCGCTGCCTCCGCCCGTAAGCAGAATATGCATGCGCTCCCCTTTCTGGCGTTTCCGAAACCGTAAAACTGGTGTAACGTGAAATCTGAAACACCATCCCCAGCGCCGCGCTCACGAAAAGTATACTGGTACCCCCGTAACTTACCAGGGGCAGCGTAATACCTTTAAGCGGCAACAGCCCGGCCATGGCGCCGATATTAATTATCGATTGGAATCCCAGCCAGGCTAACACGCCCGCCACCAGCAAGCGGGATTGCTCGTCCGGTGCGCGTTCCATAATATGTTTTAACCGGGAAAACAAGGCCACGAACAGGCCTAACAACATCGCCACGCCCACGAAGCCGAACATTTCGCTATACACCGCGAAAATCGAGTCGTTGGCCGATTCCGGCACGTAGCCGTATCCGGCCACTCCGCCTCCGAAGCCTTTACCTGTCAAACCACCCGAACCAATGGCGATCAACGCTTGGCACGCTTGGTAGCCTTCGTCTTGGCAATCACTCTGCGGATTCAAGTAGGATACGAACCGCTCGCGGCGATAATCACTGGCCGAAATGGCCAATAATCCGGCGATGGCCACCACGGCGACCACCAACGCGACGCGTGTCATGGGCAGTCCGGCCACGAACGCCATTCCCCCGATCATGGCCATCAAAACCGCCGCCGACCCGAGATCACTCTGAAGAACCGCCACCACCACGCCAATAACGCCGAGCAAAATCAGCAGCGGCTTGAAAGTTTCGCTGGTACTCCCGATTCGCCCCTGTTTCATGCGATGCGCGAAAAAGTAAGAAAACCCGACAAGCGCGGCGAACTTCAGTACCTCCACGGCCTGGAGTGAAAAACCGCCCAGCCGGATCCATCGATGTGCCGGATAATCCGGTGTCACCGGCAAAATAAGAGCGATGATCGTTACCAAAATTGCCCCGAAAATCAACGGTTTGGTAAGTTTTTTCCAGACGGAACGTGGCACCCGGGAAGTCACCAAGAACGTGAGCGCTCCCACGCCGATCGCAATCAGCTGTTTGCTCACGAAAAAGCCCTGCCCGACACCTTGCTGTTCGCTCAAGCCCGGACTGATCGCGAAAATAACAATCAGCCCCACCACCATCAGGGCGGCGGCAATAACTACCAGTAAATAATCCGGACGATGGCGACGGCCTTCGTTGGTGTCGATGCTCCGCTGTCGCCCGAAACGGCTCATATATTCATCCCGAGTAAGTAGATAATCAACCCGATAACCGCGGCCACCTGCCCGAAGATCCAAAAACGCATGGTGACTTTGGTTTCCGGCCATCCGCTGGCCTCGAAATGATGATGAATCGGCGAGGATTTAAACACCTTTTTGCCGCCCCGAAGCGCCCGGGAAGTACGATTAATGATAACCGACCCGGTTTCCGCCACGTAGACCAGCCCGATAATCGGCAAAATAAAGATGGTATCGGTTTGCACGGCAATGATTCCCAGGGCGGTTCCCAACGCGAACGAGCCCACGTCACCCATGAAAAAACGCGCCGGATAAATATTAAACCAGGTATAACTGAGCAGCGCGCCCACGATGGTCAAACAAAAGCCCGCCAAAGCGAACTGCTCTTGCGTGAAAGCGATGATGGCGTAAGCCGAGAAGGAGGACGTAAGCAGGCCGCCGGCCAGCCCGTCCAGTCCATCGGTAATGTTCACGGCGTTGGCGGTGGCTACCACCACCAACCAAAATACGGCGATCATCAAAATTCCGACTTCCAGCTCCCCCAGCCACGGCACATGTAAACTGCTGACGTCCAGCTTGAAAAATAACCACCACCCGCCGACCACTGCCACCAGGCTATGCAGGCCGAATTTAATCTTGGAGCGCATCCCGGCAATGCCGCCCTTTTTGCCGCGGATATTCATCCAGTCATCAATCAAACCGATCATCCCGGAGCCCAACATGCCGGCCAAGGGCAACCAAGTTTCGCTGCGCTCCAAGTTGCTTAAAATCGTCACTAGCGCAACCGATATAACGAAAATTAACCCCGCCATGGTCGGAATATTTCGGCGGTGTTTTTCGGCGTGGAGCTTTTTATACACCGAGGCCGCTCCGCCGGACCACGAATCACTCCTCTGGCGTTTCCACCAGGTATATTTGTACGCGATAGTCGTATACAGCGGCGTAATCAACATACTTACGCCAAAGCTCAAGAACGCCAATACGAGCAATCGGATGAGAGTGTCGGTTTCGATGGTGATCGTCAGTATGTCGGTCATCATAAATTCCTTTCCATTATACGCTACCTGGTCTTCGGTGAAACACCAAAGTTATCTATTAACATGTTGGCTAGATCCGCGAACACCGGACCGGCCGCAGTAGACCCTGCGTAACCAGCAACTTTCGGCGTGTCTATACGTACGATGATCATGTATTGCGGGGAGTCACCACCGACCCAACCGGCGAACATCCCGTTTTCCCGATCGGTATAGTAACCACCACTGGGTTTTGGGACTTCGGCAGTACCGGTTTTAGCGCCAATACGATATTCTTGGCGTAATTGCGGCATGCCGTAAAAGTGATGATTACTTTCGAAAACATACTCCGTAAGATTCGCTATGGTTTTGCCCACTTCGTCACTGACAACGTTATCATTAATAATGTCGGGTTTAACGTCTTGCTTTTCCCCACTGGGAGTTTCGTAGTACTCCACGAGTTGGGGACGATAGTACGTGCCACCGTTTAGAACGCTCGTGTAAGCCGCGGCCATTTGCAACGGCGTGGCGGTCATCCCCTGCCCGAAAGCCGTATTGGCATACTGAATATTCAACCCGAAGCCCTCGTTCGGCTCGGGAATCTGCCCCGGTGCTTCATACCCCTGCTCTACCCCGGTTTCTTGGCCGAACCGATAATGGTTCGTCATGTAGTCGTACCAGTTTTCACGGGCTCGTTGATTGATTTCGCCGCCGCCCATTTGCATTAACAGCCAGGTCGCACCGGTGTTAAGCGAAAGCTGCAATATATCGTCCAGGGTTTTCGTGCCCGGACTGCCCGATTCGGCCACGTTGGTGATTTCCGCTTCGTCCACCACGAAACGGTACGGGTCGTTGTAGGTAGTGTTGCGCTGCACGGCGCCCTGGTCCAGCGCCGCGGCCATGGTGAGCGGTTTCATTATGGAGCCGACCTCCAAAGGCTTACTGACGGTATTATTTTGAAACACTTCCTGGTTATCTTGCGATACTTCGCTGAATTTGGCGGGATTATACGTTGGATAGTTGGCCATGGCTTTGATTTTTCCGGTATCCACTTCCATGATCACCGCCCCTCCGGAGGGCGCGTTCGATTGCTTGACGCCCTTTTTTAGAATCGTTTCCAGGCGTTGCTGCATGCCTATATCAATGGTGAGCACCGCTTTGTCTCCCGGTTCGGCCTCAATGAGCGTGTTTTCTTCGTTGGCGGCCAAAGGAACGCCCTGGGCATCGGTGATAGCTTTCACTAACCCGGGTTCGCCCTTAAGCCGGTCTTGCAAGGCTTCCTCCACGCCATAGCGGCCTTCGCCTTCGTTGTTTACGAATCCCAGCACTTGTGAAGCCAGCGACCCCTGCGGATAAGTACGATACACCGCTTCCCGGGCACCGACGCCTTTGAGTTCCAGGGACTCGATTTCCAGCTTCACCTCTTCGGGTTGTTCTTTCGCCAAAATCGCGTAGCGCGTATCCCGGGTAAGCGGTTCCTTATAATCGTCGGCCGAACCGCCCAGTACTTCCGCTATTTTGGCCGCGGCATCGTCCACGTTTTCAATGTAAACCGGGTCGGCAAAAACGGTATATTTCACTTCGTTCAGGACAATCGGCACTTCATCGTCACCGCTTTGCGCGGCGATAATGCCCCGCTGTGCGGGAATTTGGTACTCTTTAAGTTGCTTGGTAAGGGCGGATTGAGTGAAATCATCATGTCGAATCACCTGCACATAAAACAAACGTACCAAAAATACGCTAAAAACCAGCAAAATCACGACGTATCCGATACGCGCGCGTTGTAATGAGCTAAGTTGCCTGCGTAGAATCATAATAATTCGTAAACGGCCGAGTTACCGCTGTAAGGTATCAGACGGCGCGACGGTCACCAAGTTTTTGGCGACGTCACTTTGTTCGACGCGATCCAAGGATCGAAGCCGCGCTTCCGACACCAACAATTCATCGTGTTGTTCTTGCAATGAAGCTTGCTGGGACTGAAGTTCGTTAATCTGGTAACCGAACGCGTTGGTCTTGGTAACTTGCGTTAAATAAATCAGGCCCAAAATACAGGCCAGCACGATCAATAACACGGTGTTACTTACCGGGCCGAGTGTGCGTTCTTGGCTACGCTGGCCGGTGAGGTTTCGATTTTTCCCACCGTAGCGTTGCCGTCCGAGAGCAATGGAACTTGAGTATGTCATGTTTTTGTTTTTCCCATTTTTTATGTTTGTTTTTTGCCCCGGTACCGGTTTTCGCGGCACCGGGGCTATTTTTTGCCTAATGCAGCACGCGGACGCGTACCTTATAGGCGCGGGATGAGCTTTTTACCTGAATTGGCATGAGCTACTACCCTTTCCTTTTTATTTTTACGACGCCGCGCAGTTTGGCACTACGCGATCGCGGATTGGAAACTATTTCACTTTTTGACGCGATAAGCGGCTTTTTATTGAGCGTTCGCAACGTGGCATCGAAACGATGACCGGCGCGCTCGGCAAAAAACTGCTTTACGATGCGATCTTCCAGGCTGTGAAAACTAATCACGCCCAGGCGACCACCGGGATTTAACAGATCGACCCATAGCGGCAACGCGCGTTCCAACATGCCCAGTTCGTCATTCACTTCAATACGAAGCGCCTGAAACGTTCTGGTTGCCGGATGCACTTTGCTTCTTCCCCGCCACGATCGTTTGACGATATCCGCCAATTGCGTGGTGGTAGAGAGTGGACGGGCATCAATGATGGCTCCGGCCACCCGCGCGGCTTTGGGTTCTTCTCCGTATTGACGGAGTACGCGTGTCAGGCTGTCCTTGTCATACGTATTGACGATGTCCGCCGCCGTTAAGCTTTGGCGCTTGTCCATACGCATATCCAACGGGCCTTCCCCGCGTATACTAAAACCACGACTCGCGTCGTTAAGGTGCGGTGACGACACACCAATGTCGGCAAACACGATATCGAATGTTTCCCCTTGTTCTTTTAGTCGCGCCGCGGCCGATTCGAAATCAGCGTGCAGTCGCGTCACCGACGCATCGATGTTCTTTTCGAGATACCGCATGGCATTCTCGTCCCGATCAACGAGCGTGGCTTTTTTCGGAGCATTGGTCAGTGCCAAAATCTCACGCGCGTGTCCGCCGTATCCGGCCGTAAGGTCCAAATAGGCTTCTCCCGCGTGGGGATCCAGTAATGACAGTACTTCTTGTAAAAGAACCGGTGTGTGATTGCCGGGTAGTGAGGTTTCGCTCGCTGACGAAGATCTCCTACCGGATTTGTGTTTGTTTTGGTGCATCTACTTGCCTGTCCCGCTGGTTCGCTGACGAGCGAACGAGTGGTGACTTTTTGTTTTGTATTTTTGTTTTAACGCGTTTACTTCGGAAGACTAAGACACTGGGCTTCGCGCCATGTTCGTTAGTTTTCCTTGTAACCGCGGGTTGCAAGGTCACCTAATCAGCAGTCAACTTTTTGTTTTTTGTGGTGTTTTTGTTTTTGTGTAAAAAAGAGCCGTATGAGTGGAAGGTATTTTGTGATTTAAAAAATCATCGAACTTCCTACTTCTCTTTTTTTAAGTTTTGAGAGACTTATGTGTGAGGTGGAGTTTTGGGAGGTGTTTTGGTGTAAGGTTCTTAGGTTTTTTGAGTGGTTACCTAGATTCCACTTGTTGACTGCCGAATAGCTAACCTCGATTCTCATGCCTTTTTGCCGCATCACTTTCATAAAACAAAACTAGTTTGCTTTTATTGAAAGTGCTGCTCTTGGCGAGCTACCGTGTTGAAAGCTCCAGTGCTCGCTCACCGTACATTAAGTACGCCTCGCTGTGCCCTTCACTTTCGCCCCGCTATCTCACTCAAGCAAAAAACCATGACCTGGCCTTATGCTTTATTAAGCACAAAACCGTGACTTTTCACTTATTTGCAGTTTTGGTGCAAAATCATGAATTTGCCAGTTGATTTGTGTTTTTTCAAATACAAATCTTCCTAGGTTTTAGTTTCTAGTCCCTGGCCTTGTTGCTTGTTGCTTGTTGCTTGTTGCTTTTTGCATATTGCCAGTTACTAGCTTCGCTATTTTTTGTTAATGAACGACTAAGCGGTCTCTGCTATGAGGCGCCAGTACTTGCCGACCCGAACCGCTACGACCGCTTTATCGATGCCCGCGTGGTCGAGTAAATGCTGTTCAACATACACTCGCCCCTGTTTGACATCCAAGGTCGCCTCGGTCTTACCCATCCTGAACTTTACGTTAATATCGGCCACACGCTCGTCAAGGATATCCCCTTCGAGTTTCGGCTCGACCAACTCGTCCCAGACCGATTTCGGGTACATGTGCAAGTAATTTTGAAAGCCCCGGGTAATGACTACTCCGCTTTCGAACTCGTCGCGTAGTTCGGTCGGTATGGTCAACCGCCGTTTTTCGTCGAGTTTGCGCTGAAAGTAATCTATCCTGGCCATTGTTACCGCTTCGTTTTAAATTACTAGTGGTTTTTATTTTTACGAATTCCACACCGCAAACCTGTTGCCCAACAAAGTTGGCCACCCTGTTTGCTTCCCGAGAATCGCTGTGTTGATTGCTCCAGTGCTCGTGCACCGTATGTATATACGGCTTACTGCGCGCTTCACAATCGCCTTGCGCTTCTTCGAGATGTGAAAGTTCGTGTTTAGATCGAGGGGAATCTATTTTGGATTACCCACGATTACCCACTAACGCCAGTCTACTACCCACAATACTCCACTTGCAACCCTTTTTATTATTTTCTTCTCTTGAATTTGCTTATTTATCCACAGATTTGACAAAAATAAAAACCCACCACTAAATGTGGTGGGTCAAGTAGTGGCTGGTGCGCTATTTATTTAGGCTGGTCTGGGCCGCCTTCTGCATTATCGCTGGTAATCTCTGCTGCATCTATCCTATCGGCACGCCCAATTTCAATGTTCCCGTCGTCGCCAGTGTTTAGCGTGACGTCATATCGTGGACCGTCTTGGTATTCATCGTCTACTACCTGCACTTGCCCACCATCGGGAGTTGTGTATTCGGTTCGCTCCTGTCCATCAGTGACAGAGGTCGGATCATGGTCACCGATTGCACTTTTAGCTCCGGCAACTGTTAGCAAGGACGCTAGCGCGACGGCTGAAAGTTTGCCGAGCCTTCCGCGACGCTCAGACCTTGCAGCCTCCTGGGCGTCTCGCCTGGTAATCTCAGTTTCGGGTTGAATTTCGATTCTATTATCTTTACTCATGTCAACTACTTTAGCAAACATTAGCGTTTTTGTCAATATACTTGTTTCGGGCTTGCTATTTTTCTTTAAATTCCGCAATTCTGCCGGCGAACCATTGGGCGCTGGGACGGACGGTGCGTTTCATAGTTTTACGATCCACTTCAATTAACCCGAACTGCGGCCACCACCCGTATTTCCATTCAAAATTATCCAGTAAACTCCAGTGTAAGTAGCCGCGCAGGTCTACGCCTTCGCTTAGCGCGCGTTCCATGGCCACGATGGTTTCCTCTATCCACCAGCGGCGGTATTCGTCCTTGGCGTCGGCCAGGCCGTTTTCCGTGACATAAATCGGCTTTTTATAGCGCACCCAGGTACGCAGCATCAGGGGGTACAAACCTTCCGGCTCCATGTACCACCCCAGGTCACTGACCGGGACTTCCGGGTTCTCGCGGTTCATGAATCCTTTAAAGTAATCGGTAAAATAATAGTTGATTCCCACGAAATCCTGGTGGCGGCGAATCCGGCGCAAAAACCACCAGTTCCAAAAAACCCGCATATACTTGGTGGAAAACTGGTCAAAAG
>JAXHNE010000007.1:0-189958 GCA_034520885.1 Candidatus Saccharimonadota bacterium | reverse complement strand
ACGCATTGTCTCTGAACTTCCAGCGCCCAGACTTCCATTTCGCCGAAGCGTTGGCCGCCGTTTCTTGCGCCTTACCGTCCCGAGCGGCTGCTGCGTGACCATGGTGTACGGTCCGGTAGAGCGGCTGTGGATCTTATCGGCGATCATGTGGTTGAGCTTAATGGTGTACATCGGGCCGACGGTGGTGCGCTCCTTGAAGGCTTCGCCGGTGCGTCCGTCGTACAGCTGTTGTTTGCCGTCTTCCGGCAAGCCGGCTTCTTTTAGCAGGGATTTGATCTTTTCCTCGGATACGCCGTCAAATGATGGCGTGGCCACTTTCATACCCAAGACTTGCGCGGCCATGGCCAAGTGCGTTTCGTACAACTGGCCGATATTCATACGCGATGGCACGCCCAGCGGGTTGAGCACGATGTCGACCGGGGTTCCGTCCGCGTTGAACGGCATGTCTTCCTCGGGAAGTATGCGGGCAATCACGCCTTTGTTTCCGTGGCGTCCACCCAATTTGTCGCCCACGGCGAGCTTGCGCATTTGGGCTACGAACACCTGTATTTTGCATGCATCACTGCCGGCTTTCGGTTCGTCGCCCCGTTGGCGCAAGAACACCTTCACGCCGACCACTTTGCCGTGTTTTCCGTTGCTCATGCGTTGTGAGGTGTCGCGAACTTCCTTGGCTTTTTCGCCAAAGATGGCCCCGCAGGTCAGCGTTCTCTCGCCTGGATAGCTCTTGCTCACCCTTTGGGTGTGGTTTTCCCGACCAAAATGTCGCCGGGATGCACTTCCGCACCGACGCGGACAATGCCGTCGTCGTCCAGGTGCCGCAAAGCGTCTTCGCTAACGTTAGGGATATCACGGGTCACGATTTCCGGACCGAGCTTGGTTTCACGTACTTCCACCATGTAATCCACGATGTGCACGCTGGTCAAAGTGTCGTCCTGTACCAATCTTCGGGATACGACAATCGCGTCCTCGAAGTTGTAGCCGGCCCAGGGCATAAAGGCCACCAGCAAATCTTTTCCAAGGGCGAGTTCGCCGTTGGCAATCGACATGCCTTCAATGATTACGTCGTCCTTTTGCAGTTTGTCGCCGGTGTTGACTACCACTTTTTGGTTAATGCAGGATCCTTCGTTGCTTCTAATGAAGTGTAGCGGGCGGTAGGTTCGAGTCTCTTTGCCGTACTTGACCTTAACTTCCGCGGCATCGGCGGAAACGACCTCGCCTTTGGCTTCTGCCAGCACCATTTGGCCGCTGTTTTCGGCCACGGTGGATTCCACGCCGGTTCCCACGATCGGTGCTTCCGGCTTAATGAGCGGAACGGCTTGCCGTTGTTGGTTACCGCCCATCAAGCTGCGGTAGACGTAGTTCTTTTCAATGAACGGAATCAGCCCGGCGCTGGAGCCGATGACTTGCTTGCGTGAGGCGTCCATGTGGGTGACTTCGTCGGCATCGACTTCTTCGGAAGCCAAGTGCGAACGAGCACTCACGCGTTCCTCGGTAAAGTAACCGTCCTTGTCCAGTTCTTCACTGGCGGCGGCAATCACCGATTTTTCTTCTTCGGCGGCGTCCAGATACACCACTTTGGTGGTGGCCCGGGCTTTGACCGGCCAGGTCTTTTGCTTCTTGACTTTGGCCAATTTCTTGGCTTGTTCGGCGGTAATCTTGGCGTCTTTTTTGACGATGACTTTGCCGTCCTCGTCTTCCAGGTTGACACGGGCGATATGGCCGGCGGCTTCCTTGGCGGTAACGTGGTTAATCACTTCGCGGTAAGGAGTTTCAATAAAGCCGTAGTCGTTAATGCGGGCGTACCCGGCCAAGTTCAACACCAACCCGATGTTGGCGCCTTCCGGGGTTTCCACCGTACAAATACGACCGTAGTGGGTAGCGTGCGCGTCACGCACCTCGAACCCGGCACGTTCACGGGAAAGTCCGCCCGGCCCCATGGAACTCAGGCGCCGTTTATGCGCCAGTTCGGACAGCGGGTTGATCTGATCCATGAACTGGGAAAGCTGGGAACTGGCAAAGAATTCGCGCACCGCGGCCACGATAGGGCGGGCATTCACTAATTGCCCGGGTGTCACGGACTCGATTTCGCTCATGCTCATGCGGTCTTTGGTGTTACGCTCCATGCGCAGCAGTCCGATACGGAACTGGCGTTGCACCAGCTCGCCGACCAGCTTGACACGGCGGTTGGCCAGCGAATCAATGTCGTCCGCCGGTTCTTTGGTGTTGTTCAAGCGAATCACCTCGGCAATGATGGCCGTCAGGTCATCGATCCGCATAATGCGGTTTTCAATGGTGTTGGGCACGTCCAAGTTCAGTCGCTTGTTGATTTTATAGCGGCCGACGCGAGAAAAGTCGAAACGCTTGAAGTTATAAAACATGTTTTCGATTAATCCGCGGGCGTTATCCACGGTGGCCAGGTCGCCCGGGCGAAGGCGGCGGTACACCTCGATCAGGGATTCGTTCACGCCTTTGGCGGTGTCTTTTTCCAGGGTGGCGTCCAGGTGGTTGGTTTCGCCGGTGTCCACGTGCTTGAAGGCTTCCTTCATGTCTTTTTCGGACAAACCGAGCGCCCGCAGCAAAGTGGTAACCGGAATTTTGCGCTTACGGTCAATTTTTACGAATACCGCGCCGTTGCTGGCGGTTTCGAATTCCAGCCAAGCACCACGGCCGGGAATGACTTTGGCGCCGTACAGCGGCTCACCGGAACTTTTATCGGCCAGGAAGAACACGCCGGCGGAGCGGATCAACTGGGACACCACCACGCGTTCCGATCCGTTAATCACGAACGTGCCGCGTTCGGTCATCCAGGGGTAGTCACCCAGGTAGATTTCTTGTTCTTTGACTTCACCGGTGACCTTGTTGGTCAACTCCACGGTGGCCTTTAGGGGCGCGTCATAACTTATGTTGTTTTCGCGGGCATCACCCTCGCTCATTTTGGGTTCTTCAAAGCGATAATCTTTGAAGCGGATTGATAATTTGGTTCCGGTGTAGTCGTCAATCGGGCTGATCTCGGACAGCAGTTCGCCCAAGCCCTCCTCAATGAACCATTGAAACGACCGATTTTGGTGATCTACCAGATTTGGTAGGTCCAGCACATCGTCAACATCGGTAAAATACGTGCGCTGGGTAGCAGGTTTGGCTGCGGATTTCGCCATAAAAATAATGCTCCCACGTTAATAATTGGTGACTGTTGGTGTTTGGTCGAGCCACAATATCAAAAAGGACTCTGTTTCGCCCGAAGAAAACTACGCTGGGTGTGTTTCGTATTTTGCCTGATCACCACAAAATACTCCCAGGTACACTACTTCTTAATAGTCCATTGTGAACGAAAAGAAACCGCAAGTCAACAACAATTAACTCAAATAACGCTATAAACTTCGTCCAGAATCCGTGACCACAGTTCCTGGTGAGCAAGAATGTTTCTATTATCAGCGAGCTCCGGGTGATAATCGTAAACCGGATGCGCGCCGTCAAACTCATTAGCATGCTTGATATCCGCGGCAGTCAGTTCAAAGCTATTCGTCGCTTCACTTTCCAAGACCGAGGCAATCGCTTCGCCCGGATAGCCCAGTAACATTCCAAAACTCATATTGTGTCCGAACCAACTGCTCCGCATCCATTTTTGTATGTTGACGGGTGTTTTATCGGGATTCATGGTATTCAGGTGTTGCTGCCACAGTAACCACCATAAAAAGAAGTCACTTTGGTTTCCGTTCGAAAGTTGCGGGGCCGTCCACTCGGGTGCAAAACCATACTGCGCTGGAATGTCATGAAGAGCTTCCATATGAACCAATGAATAGCGGCGCTCTCGATTTGTTTCTTGGTTCACGAGAAATGTTTCTTCAATTAAAAGAACGTTATGCTCGAGTAAGAGGCGTTGCAGTTCGGCAACCTCTTTTTCTGATATTTCTTCGCCTAGGTCATAATATGTATCAAAGCTTCTGACGCCGCTAAGCGTTAAGACTTCGCTTGGCGCCCGAAAGTTTTTTGTATACTGCTCAGGAAAGTGCTTTTTCAACTCCCCGAGTACCCTGATTGCAATAGCAGCGTAAGACTTCGCGGAGCCCTGCGGCAAGTGGTACTTAAAAGTATCTGCAGGGAAGCTCATACTCTATATTATACCGATAAATTGTCTTTTTCGACGACGAAAATTTGCGCGTCGCCTTCGGGGACGATGTCGAAATGCCGGTTCCCCCGCGTATGTTCTACCTCGGCGGGTTCCGGTAGTATGGGGCGGACGTACGGCCGGAAACCGGGCGGCACTGCTTCAATATCCGGCTCTACCGTAAAAATATCAGCGTGCTCAAGCGCCCGCGAGGCCGTTTCTTCGTCTTTGTAGGCTTCAACGCAGTGGCGATACAGCAAATTGTTCGCTTCCCCTATAACTCGCTCGCCCATGGCTTGATGCATGGCTTCTTTACCCGGCTCCAGCCAATAATCAATGGTTGCGCCGTGCACCGACCCCTCGCCATTTTCAGCGCGCTCGTCAAGGTAGCTTGCCGTTTGGCCGAGTATAACCGTGACCATACCAATGGCCGGTACGTGGATTCCTTCTTGTTCTTTGGCTAAGTAGCCCTGAAAACCTTCGCCAAAACCGGCCAACCGGGTAACGTGGCGTAAAGATTTATTGTACGTGGCATAGCGCTCCAGTGCGCCCGGGTTTTTCACTTCTAGCATGTCCGCCGAACGCCACACCACGTCATGCGCATGATGCGCTTGCACGGGTGATTTTAATCTTGAGAACTGTTCTAAATGCATTCGTAAAGGCCTCTACGAATCTTCCCGGTTCGTCCGGTTCATAACTTCCATTGCCGTGACGCCGATACCCATTAAACCGATTGTCATCCCGGCGCCCCTCACAACATCGTCACCGTGATCTCTGGCTTCTTCCATGATCACATGTGCATCTTGGGGGGTCGGCTCGGCCAACTCCTCCAACCCTTCACCGGCTACATACAGCCCACCTCCAAGCAACAGCAGACCAAACGTCCTGCTCAAAGCTTTTAGTCGACGGGGCGGCGTTTCAATGTCGTGTTCCATCTGTCTCATATTGCTTTATTTTCCCCAAACCCCGCTAAATACGCAAGCATAAGCACCCTGGTTCGCACCCGTTTCGCACTAAAATCATAAGAAACACCGACGAACTCCGAGTTAACTCCGATTTAACTCGGAGTTCCCGTTAATTTTGTGGATTCAAGCGTTACCTTTTTGAGTTATTTTGTTTTGCTATTTCTCGTAAAACCGCGTGCATTTCTTTAACCTTTTCAGTGTCGACGTTGTCAGAATTCTTTCGAGCAAGAAAGAACGTTTCGGAAAACAGTACCGCGGGCTGGAACCCTTCGAGCGAGGTTGGCCGCCCTTCTATTAATACCTGTAGCTTGTCACCCACACGGCGCAGATTTACCGTAGTATCAATGTCTGACTTCGTTTTGCCCACCGCACGATCACTCAGCACTCCTTGCAGACTAAGCTCCGTGTCTTTATCAAGTACATTAACGGCATCGTAAATAAATTCCTCGTGTTCTGAACTGCCGTGATCCAAAATTTCACCAAATCGCTCCGAAACGTCCAGGCCTGCGATCATGGTCCGTTGCTTGCGGTCGTTTCTTTGACGTAGCAGCCGTATGGCATTGTCGTGTTCTTCTTTTGATGCCCGGGATCTCCGTTCGTTGGAAATCTCGTCAGCAGCACTTTCGATAAATTCGTCCCAAGATCCGGCTTCGCGCGCCTTCAGGAAGACATGGTCCCGCTCATAGCCACGACTATCCCGCCCTGGTCTACCCAACGTAAACGAAACGGGTGCCGGATTAAAAGCAACGTCTTCTTCATCAGGTACCGAGTGAAAGAAAAGTTTGTCATAATTGTCCTTTAATTTCTCAGTGAACTCATGCCCTTGCTGCGAACCCGAGAAAAACCCCAGCAAGCCGATAAGCTTTGAGGAATCATGTTCCAGCTGACCGTCACCGAACGTTACGACTCCTTTTTCTTCGTCAAATTCTCCCAAACAAAGCGCAACGTTCCCTCTGGTCACAAACAAAAGTTGTAGTGGGCCTGCCGGTTCGGTCACTTCCTCAACGGACACGAGATCCCGCCGCAAAAAGCGACGCTGTACGTTTTCATACTCGCTATCTACCACTGCCTGACCGAGCAACAACCCGACCCCGTGGCCGTTAAGCTCATTACCGGATTCCACCGAAAAAAACGGAACACGAATATGCTTAAAATTATGCAATTGCTCGACCTCAGCGGTTTCTTCGTTAACCACGGAAATGTCTTTTCTTCCTTTTTCCAGGGTACTCTCTTCAAGATATCTACGCGCCGCTCGGACGCACGCGCTTTCCAGCGAACTTAAAATTTCCGGGTAATACTCGTCAGCTTCGGCCCTTACGAGTTCAATGATTGATTCGCTTACCTGATCCTCTTTGATAAGTCGCCTGATATCTTCTACGGTGTCCATGCGGCTGGAACGTTCTTCGGTAGCTACCAGCTTGTCTTCATCAATCTCCTGGCCGATTTGCACATAAGAACACTGTCCGTCAGTCCGGGGCTCGAAAGTCGCGATAGGAAGCATGAGATCATGATTAAAAACGGCCACGAGGCTGGCGGGCGCTTCCGGCACGTGATCGTCTCTCGCGATCGAAAACATAACTTCGTTATCGGCAATCAAAGCATGTTCGACATCAGCTTTCGCTAGCTTGCCTATCGTAAATGTTTGCGTCCCGTTGTGTTCAAGTCTTCCGATTGGCTGAACTTCGTAGCTCCGATTAACACGACTTTGACTTTCCACGAATTCGGCAGCACTTCGAGCGGCATCCGCGGCCGCAATACTACACTCATCAAAGTGGGTACTCAATATCCCATCAAGGTAGCTTTTTTCCGGAATTCGTTGCTCTGGACTTGTCATCAACAAACGATTATACAATAATTTTGATTGATTTGCTATTTACTTTTTCGGGAGGGTTTTGGTGACTTTGTCGGTGGCATGTTTACTTCAACTTTTCAGTTGCCATGCCATTCGTTGATTGTCCATGCCCTCACTGATGTGAGAAAACAGTCGCTCATAACGCAACACGGACGCTGCTACCGATTCCATTGTCAGGGGGTTCTGCACCCGTCGTATTGTTTTCTCGGCACTTTTAAGTAACTTTGTATTTTTTCGCGACAACTTTTCATCCCCCAAAGTAACAAAACGCGGAGCAAGAATCGGCTCAAAGGTAGTAATCATACTGGCCTTACCCTTTACCACCGAGGAAACGCCTTTGGGCACGATTACTTCATCACCCTCCGTAAACGCAATCTCTACCCCGGAAATCGTCATGACACCTTCTCCTGCCACCACATACCGCGTTCTGTCGGACAAGTGATTGGTGTTTTCAGGAGATCCTCCGTCAAAGTCCGAATAAACAACCGTCTTGGTCAAACGCTCCGTGTCGTCGTACCACACGTCCAGCTCGGTATCCAAAAACCTCGGTTCATGCTCAGGCGCCGTCATGCTCGCCTTTTTGCCATTTTAGCCAACTTGTCATCATTTCAACAACCTGTTGATCATTAAAAGCATCGAGCTTGTCTGGTGACTCGCCAACTTCTTGGAAAGTTTCACGCCAGGCTTCTCTGGCCGCTGTTGCTAGTTGCTCAGCGACTTCAGGATCCATGCGTCCACCCATCCAGTTGTCTAGTAGACCCGGCAGCACGGAAACGTCAAATGACATTGGATCTGCTGCCTGGTTCATTTTTGCAAGAGTTTCCTCAAACAATTTGTCAGTCTCGGCTTCTTCGGCTAACAGTTCGTCATGCTCGTCTGACAAGTACCCTAAGCCCAGGCTCCGAGCCTCCTCTAACATCCTAGCATCCGATAAATCGCTCAGAAAGTGATCTTCTTCGTCCCAGAGATCTAAATCTTCAAGCCCACGATAGCTAAACTCACTCATTCTAATAGTAGACTATACAATATTAGCTAGTAGTATGCAAAAACTGCTTAGACAATTCCAGGCGGTTTTGGCTGTTGACTGTTAACTAACTACTTTCAACTGACTTAACTTAGACGGGGGGTTCCTTTAAGTAGTGAGTTGTTTTTGAGCTATTTTTTAGTGGGGAGGGTTTTGATGACTTTGTCGGCTATGCCGTATTTGACGGATTCTTCGGCGTCCATCCATTTGTCACGTTCCATGTCCCGGTGAATGGTTTTGGCGGTTTGGCCGGTGTTTTGGGCCATAATGTTTTCCAACAATCCTTTGACGCGCAAAGACTCGCGAAGATCAATTTCCTGATCGGTCACCTTCCCACGCGTACCGCTGGAGGGCTGGTGCACCATCACCGTGGCGTGCGGCAAAAGCATACGCTTGCCTTTGGTGCCGGAGCTCAGTAAAAACGCGGCGGCGGAAGCCTGCACCCCGATACCCACGGTTTTAATATCGCTTTTTACGAAGTTCATGGTGTCATAAATCGCCAGGGCATCGTAAACACTACCGCCAGGGCTGTTGATGTAAAGGCTGATATCTTTCCCGGAATCCTGGTTATCCAAAAATAAAAGTTGGGCCACGATTAAGTTGGCGGTGTGTTCGTTGACTTGATCGCCCAAAAAGATAATGCGGTCTTTTAATAGCCGCGAATATATATCGTAGGCACGCTCCATGCGGCCTTCCTGTTCAATAACGGTCGGAATCAAAACGCTTGATGGCTTATCGCTCATAATAAGGATTTTAATACGCCGATTAGCACTCGTCAAGTACGAGTGCTAATTCACTCCCTTGTCTCGTCCGGCTCTTTTCGTACGTGAACCGCCATACCGAGTGCGGGGCTTGCAAAAAAAGCCTCTTTGCCAACTTCACGTAGTCGCTCTTGCTCTTGGGGTGATAACTGCTGTTCGAGCGCTGGCGGGTCAACAAACACATCGGCTTCAGTTTCTTTTATTCGCACCACTGGCTGTATAAGCGGACGAACCAAACGGCTGACTACCCGTTCCATGCGCGAAGGTTCACGTGTTATTAAGTCGTTTTCGGGATTCTTTTTCATTTCTGGGCGTATTCCGCGAGCCTGGCCACCGTTTTTTCGCTTAGCATGCGCATGGCGATGTCTCGCCGGACTTCCGGTTTGTCCATATCGGCCTGCATTTGCTGATCCTGATACTGGCCTTTTAGTGCCTGGATGCGGGTTTCCAGCTCTTCCGGCGTGACGTCCAACTCCTCTTTGTCGGCCACTTCACTGAGCACCAGGCTGGCTTTGACGCGTTCTTTGGCGGTCGGCTCCAGGGATTTTTTATATTCTTCCTCGGTTTTTCCCTGTTGCTCTAAAAATTCCTTCCAGGTTTGCCCTTGGTGCGTCAAGTTTTGCTTTTGCTCGTTGATCAGCTTGTCCACGGTTTGGCCAATCAGTAATTGGGGAATTTCCACTTCCGTTTTTTCGGTAATTTTGCGCACCAGGTCGGATTCGTACTTCATGCCCGCCTGGCGATTTTTTTCCTGCTGCAGTTGTTTTTTAATGTCGTCCTTTAATTGCGCCAGGGTTTCGAACGGGCCGGCTTTTTTGGCCATCTCATCGTTGGCCTCGGGCTTAATGACCTCTTGTACTTTGCTGACTTTTACGTCAAAGGTAACCTTTTTATTCCGCATGGAAGTCACGCCATAATCCTTGGGAAAAGTCAGCGTGAAAGATTTTTCCTCTCCCGCCTTGGCACCCACGAGCTCTTTTTCGAACCCGGGAATAAAGCTGTTGCTGCCCAAGATCAAGGGATAATTTTCGCCTTCGGCGCCTTTTACCGGTTGGCCTTTGGCGTCCTTGCCGGTAAAGTCAATCCATACTTTATCGCCATTTTTGGCGGCGCGGGTCACGTCCTTTTCTTCGCCCAGGCGTTCACGTAGGTTTTCTACCACGTCGTTTACCTCTTTGGCGGCGACCTTTTCCTCGGGTTTTTTCAGCTTGATCTGCTTATAATTCGGCAACTTGACCTCTTGCACCACGGGTATGGTGGCCTCGAACTCCAACTCCGTAAACGGCACGAACTTTTTTATCTTGATCTCCGGGTTGGCCACCGGCCGGAGCTTCTTTTCGCGCACGGCTTGCGGGTACATCTGGTTAATGGCTTCTTCCAGGAAGGTCTGTTGCAGTTGCTGCGGGTCGAGCTGCTTTTCAACCAGATTCAACGGAGCCTTACCATCGCGAAAGCCCTGGACTTTCACGTTTTTGCCCATGGCTTGCACCACGGCATCTTTAATTGGCGTTAATTCTTCTTGCTTGGTGATGACGCTCATCACCGATTCGGTATTTGAGTTATCTGTAATTTTTACTTGCATACCCGGTAGTAGCCTTTCTGTTGACTTAAGTCCTGCCAACTGTTAATTATTCACGCAACGTTTTACGTATTGCCTGGCGCCCTGCAATCGTTTTTAGATACTTTTCTCTTCGACGCGCATCAGACTCATTTCTATGTGTCTCATAGTAAAGTAGCTTTAAAGTGACACATAGCCAGCAAGACTATAGACTGTTACTTTAACAGATTAAACAATAAATATCCAGGTAGTGCGGGTTCAAAGGCTTCTACTTTTGGGCAAGGCCAGCAACTTGAAGAACCGCAGAAGGGTCAACCATCATATCGTCGTGACCACCCTCAATTTCCTGAACATGACAGCCAAGGTTGCGTAAAACCGGGGCAGCAATGTTGTGGCTGCCAGGGAAGAACCTGTCTTCTGACATACTAAAAACACGGGTATTTTCTGGATTTACGTGGGTTGCTGCCGCAATGTGCTCAGTTGTAGAGAACTTGGCAATTTCGGGCAAACTCAGCACATCACGCAAGGCAAAAGCAGTGGTGTGCGCCGCAACTCGAAGATGCTCACGGCGTGAATAGTCGGTTTCCGCAAAAATATGATCCCAGGTTTTTTGCATTGAACCTTTAAGTAACCGAGGCACGCTACGCTTTTCTGGGCCAGCAAAAATTGCCGCTTCGTGCACTTTAACTTCACTAGGCACGTATAAAATACCGGCCGAGTGAGTCCACAGCACGCCGCCAATCTGAATACGCTGGCGAAGTTTATCGGGTGACATTTTTTTGGCTTGCCGAGGGGTATAAGCATCGCCATCATCAACCCACCCCTCACTAACAGCAGCATTAACAACATTCTCGCCAGATGATTTTGAGCTACCTACTCCACTTAAGAATACTAATTTTCGTTCCACAATACGTGTATTACACCAGTTTTTACAATTTCTTGCAACTTGTATCTGTAGGTACTGTATACTATGCATACCATGGAGATTAAGTATCTACATATCGATGCAGTTACAACCGACTTTCATAAACCTGCCACGTTTCTGCTCGCCCGTTTAGCGGTCAACGACGATACAATCAGCGTGCAGCCGACTTGCCACGGCGAGGGTTTTACACTACCAGGCCGAGCTTACAATATTGAACTTGATATGCACGTTACCCCAGAACAAGTCGAGCCATATCTGGTAGCCCTAAGCGGAATTAGAAGTTCAGTTTTGCATTTTTCTGATTTTCACACCGACGACGACTGCCCGTTTAAAGAGGTGGATGAGATCCCATTCGGCCCACCAACCCAATACGATAAACACGGCCGAACACTAAAGTCTACCAACTAAGCTATGCGCAGGCTCTTAAAGACTCGCGCCCGCTCTTGCTTACTCATTCCAAGAACAAAATCCCACGCGTCACGATAACTTTGGGAATAGCCGCTAGTCGTTTCGACCTCTTTTTGCGCCATTTCCTCCCCGTAAAGTTCCGTAAGTGCATCATATAAAACTAAAAATATGATTTTGTGTACCTCGGTATTCTGATCACCATTCGGATCATCGAACTTTGTGTTTTCTTTTGTACACAGCCGATGGGTGAGCTCGTGAACCAGGGTGCTGCGCTTTGTATCCATTTCGTAGCTCGCCCGTAGCTTCAAAGGGTGCGACTGGCTTATGCCTTCAAAAACGGTCGCCTCAATTTCTTGGTCGGTAAATGTAAGCCCGGTGATACGCTCTAACGTGCTAATGATTTTCCGACCATCTTGCCCCCAAATAGCAGCATATTCTTTTGCGGCTTTCATAAGCTCGGGAGCTCCGCCTTCCGCAAAAAACTTAACCCGCACGGTAATCTTCCACGATACTGACGATTCGTTGCGTGCTGTACTTGCCTTCGGTGCCGGATTTTAGGTTTTTTAGGGTGTACTGCCGGTTTTGCACCTCGTCCTCGCCAACGATCAAGGCGTAACGCACGCCCATTTTTACGGCGTTTTTGATCTTTTTGGCCGGTTTTCTATCGGTCACGTCGGTTGCTACGCCCACGCCCATTTCGCGCAGTTCGCGGGCTACGCCCATGGTTTCATCAACCGTATCGCCCACGGAAAACAAGTACACGTCCGTGGTGGAAGGAATTTCCTTGGCAAGCCCATGCGAGCGTAAAAAGTTCTGCAAAGTGATGTCGCCCATGGCAAAGCCGATCGTCGGTATCGGATCTACACCGAACGCCCCCACCAGCCCGTCGTAACGGCCGCCGCCGAACATGGAGCGATTGTTTTGCGGATCGGTGTCGAACACTTCAAAAGCAATGTCGGTGTAGTAATCGAATCCACGCATCAGCGTGGGGTCGAACACCGCGTTAGTGATGTTGAGACCCTCCAGATCCCGCATAAGCCGTTTTAGGTCATCCACCGATTGATGCGAGCGCACGCTGCCGGGCAAATGCTCAAGCGAATCGGCCTTTAAAAATGCCAAAAGCTTGTCCAGCGCGCCATCGTCCCGTTGCGTGGGACTCAAGGTGTTTTCCACCTGAGCGGTAAAGGCGGGCGTGGCCATTTTATGCATGCGGTCAATCAGCCGGCGGATGGTGTCGGCTTGGGTTTTATCCAGTTTGAGTTCATCGGTTAAAAAGCCATCGATCAGTTTTCGGCTATTAAGTTTGATTTCGTACATGGAACGCTTGGCACCGAATTTACGCAAAACCGTATCGGAAATTTCAATCATCTCTACCTCGGCGTTCAGCGATTCGTCGCCAAAGAGATCCACGTTCAGCTGGTAGAATTCCCGCCCGCGGCCGCGTTGCATGCGCTCGTAGCGCCAACACTGCGGAATGGAATACAGCCGCAGCGGATACGCCAACTCTTGGCGCCGCGCCGCCACCATACGGCTGACACTGGGCGTCATTTCGGTGCGCACGGTAAGGTTGCGATCACCACGATCTTTAAAACTGTAAGTCTGTTCGTTAATGATTTCTTCGCTGCCTTTGGTCAGATACAAGTCGGTGGGTTCCAAAATCGGCGCGTCGTAAGCTTCGTAGCCGAATAGCTCGCACACCTCTTTCCATACCGCAAAGATGTACTCGCGCTGGCGCATGTCCTCCGGATAAAAATCCCGCGCGCCTTTAATTGGTTGCTTGGATAAACTCATATTTCCTCCATTATAGTATGTTTCTGATAAATAAAAACGCCCCGGAGAGCCGGGGCGCTGTTTATCAAAGACAAAAGCAAAGCTAGCCGGCTCTACGAGGCGACATATGCAGATGCAAGTTTAGGTCAGTATTGTGTGTCATTGCCAGCATATTCTACCCCTTTTTAGGCTAACTGTCGAACTTGAACTAAGCAATAACTTACTTCCCTTGGGTGGCACCTCAGAAACAAAAAATACTAAATCCCGACTTTTTAAATACGATCTACTAACTACTATCTTCCAACTACCAACTTCCATCCATCACCTATCATCTATCATCTATGCGCGTAGCGCCCGCTACGCTTCCCAGTCTTGGACTATTAGTATTTCCAAGGAGCCTCCTTGGAAACAAGTTTTCGCCAGAAAATGCTGTATAATTACTTCACATAAGGAGTAAATATGGCTATAGAATCAAAACTTGCGGCTTGCGTAGTTGGTATAGGCGGGTTTATGGTATATTTTGGCGGTGAGAATGCAGGTGGAGGTACCCCAGAATATGTGACAGATGCGCGTGAGTTGAGAGACGACGTGGCAGAGTATTCGGAGCTGACCGAACAACAACAAAAAGACCTAGGTATGTTAGTGCTTGGGAATGCAATTATTGAAGACTCTGACCGGCACTTTACAGCTGACTACGAAGGTCGAGACGTCGTTATTTCTGCAGGTGAGGACATTGAGCTATCTGTTGGGCATGCTCGGGCCTTGGAATTTGCTGAGAACGATCTTGAGGCGCAAGAAAGCAGCGCAACCACTTCTAATGTGATTGGAAGAGTTTCTCAAGTGGCAGGGTTGGGAACGATTGGAATGGGTATAGTTCTGTACTGGCAAAGCGTAAGAACAGACCGCGAGTGGGCACGCAGCAGTGAAGCTAAAGCCAAGGATTCCGTCCGAAGTTGATTTTTACACCCGTTGTTAATCCGTTCAAAGCAATAGTGTTTTTTATTGCTTCCAAGACAGCACTTTGGGATATCAGTTAAGGCATGAAGTTGCCTGTTTACTTTAAATTTCGGCGCGAGCTTCACGAAGCCTGGTGAGCAGCCATATTTTACTTTTATCTAATCCAAGAACTCTATTTTATACAGTGGCTCACATGCAGTATTGGGACTTAGCAATGGATAGGCACTGTAGTGTTTTTTGCTAAAAGGTTTCTTTACAACTACACCACCACCCGTGTCGAGGTCAAGATTAAGACCCGTAAGCCTACCAGCAACAGTATCATGCCACTGGCCAAGACCATCGTACTCACCAGATTCATTAAGTTTGCTAGTGCCGATAGAGCTCCTGTCTGGATCGATTGCAGCTACCTTGACCTTTCTGCCAAGCAGGCCGCTAATATCATCTCTATGCTCCTGATCCCACTCTCTTTCCATAGAATGCAAGTCCCTTTGCGCCATACTCAGTTTTTCAGTGTGAATCCACACAGCTAGTGCGTCCCTTGCCAACTGATCCGGTTGCTGAGCATAGGGTGTGTTTAAGTCGATATCCTCGAGTCTTGTTGTATGCGCCGAGACATTTTCTTCATATCTAAGCATGATGTAGCCGCGCAATGCTCTCTGATAATCATGCATTGCTTCAGAGTAGTCCACCATTAGCTCATCAAAGACCTCTTCTCCGCTTGATTCGAAAGATCTTAACGTTTCAGCTGACATGCATAAATATTACACCGGATATTTATATAACAAAAGCAATAGCGAAAACCTTCGTAGAACCTTCACAGCACCCTTAACAAGTAAGTACTAAATACCATCTACTAACTACTAGGTTTGGGGGTTCCAGTCTTGGACTATTAGTTTTTTACCTTGGCGGGTTACGGTGAGCTTTTGCCGTTCACGCCAGCCCATTTCCCGTATCACGCGTATCGGCAAAGATACCTGATACGTCCCCGTTTTATTTTGCGTGAGGCTGCGAATGTGTTGCTCACCCATTTTTCGAGCGCCCATATGATTCATCCTTTCGTTTTAGCATAAGGTTTTTATACCCCAACCCACCGACACCATACCATAACTCCGATTTAACTCGGAGTTCGGTGCAATACTTTTTGATAAAGTTCGTTCAGCTCAAATAAATCCAGGCCTCGCTAGCATAGAATTTTAACAGGTAAAATCTGTTAAAATTCTATGCATGGATAACGTAAGTATCGGAAATGGCAGTTTTCGAGGCAAAGGCGTCCAAGCTAATCGTGACTTCAAAAAGGACGAGGTAGTAGTGCCATACGAGCTCACCGAAATTACCAAAGCAGACTTTAAGCTGCTCCCGAAAAGCCAACACGCCTATGTGCATTCATTTTGGGGCAAGCGCTTTTTGTTTCGAGGCCCAAGCCGTTATGTAAATCACGCTGAAGATAAAGCCAATACGTACCAGGACTTAGAAAGAATGGCTGATGTTGCCGCTCGAACAATTAAAAAGGGTGAACCCATAACTACAAACGGCGACGCCGAGGTTCACAATGAACTGACCACGCTTCTTCAAGCGTACGAGAAAGCGGTCAACTCACGTGATTTTGAGAACGTTGCCCCTATGATTGCCAAAGACGCGGTCTTTTGGTTTACGAATGGAACCTACCACGGTATCAAATCAATCCGGCAAGCCTTTGAGAGCATCTACCAAAATATTCAGGATGGAATATACAAGATAAACAACATTGTGTGGCTCGCGCGAGACTACGATACCGCCGCATGCGTATATGATTTTACTTTAGACGGCAAAGTAAATAACAAACAACCAGTGTACACAGGTCGTGGCACTAATGTTCTACAAAGAATTGATGGCAACTGGCAGATTATTCACGAGCACTTAAGTAGTGGCTGAACCCCAAAAACCAACGAACAGACCTGACGACAAGCCATAACTCCGATTTAACTCGGAGTTCGGTGGGTTGTTTTTAGGGGGATGCCCTGCGAGAAGTTGTCATTTGTTTGGGATCAAAAGCTAGACACGGCTATGGATTTACTGGAGTGCCCTGATGAAACTTGAGTTTCCAGCCCTCGCCGGTGTTCTGCCACAAAGAGCTTCGGTTGCTAACTTCTAAACTGTCATACTCTACTTGGCTCACGTAGGTTACCAAGGCTACGGTCTCGTCAATTTGGTGCACTGAAAAGTCTTTAAGAGGTAGCTTTGCTTTGATTTCTTGGTCGGGGGCCGACAACGACTCTTCAAGGTCGTAAACCTTCCCGGAACGCCCAAACTCCAAAAAGTCATCGGCCAAAACGCTTCTCATGTAGTCATTGTCAAATCGCGTTTTCCGCTCCCAAAGCGATTCCTCTAACTTTTCCAGTTCACGTAAATCGGTTTCGTTTAAGTTCACTTCCCTACTATAACAAGAAAAGCTAAATATACCCTGAGTGCTTGAGGTTGCTGTTACGGAGAAAGAGCTGCGGTTTGGCTCCGAAGCATGCCCGACTTCACTAACGTAGGCTTTTAAGTTTGGTTAAGCTCTGGTATCTCACAAGACCTAGAGTGTTGCCCTGTAGCAGTTACTGAAACGTACACAACGGAGTAAAATGGATAAATCTGTTAAAGTTGTAGTATGGATAATGAAATATCGAATAAAGAACTGATAAAACTAGCGGTTGATGTACTTAATCCCATTGAGATTGAGGGTGACTGGATTGGCGACGTGGGGTCGGCTCTAGTCACCGACAAAGGTAATATCTACAAAGGGGCGTGCGTTGACGATGGCTCTGGCGTGGGCTCTTGCGCGGAACGAACCGCAATCGCTCAAATGTTTACTAACAAAGAATACAAAGTAAAAAAGATTGTCGCCGTTTGGAATAATAATCCTCAAAAAGATGTCTATGTTTTGCCCCCGTGCGGTGCATGTAGACTCTTTATGTTTAGTAGACTCGAGGATGGTCTGGATGCTGACGTTATAATCAGTAGCGACAAAACCGTTAAGTTACGAGAACTATATCCGTATCACGAGTGGCCTGAGCGGAAAGAAGAACTCTAGCAGTTTTAGTTATTTCTTTCCGCTCGTAGATTTTAAATTTGGTTTAGGTTTTGGTGACTTCTTGTAACCTCGTATTGATTGTGTCGCGTACGGCGGTTTCCAGCGGTTCGCTTATGGGCATGTCGTAAACTGCGTGCGCAAAGCCTTCCGCGAACGTTTCGTGGCTTTTATTGTCGTGCCACTCGTCGGACTCGCGTCCGTACTTCGTAGGGCTTTCTTTGGCGGAAACGCGGTGGTACGGTTCGCCGGCTTGGGTTTGGCCGTCAAGAACGTGCCCTATTTCGTGAACCAGGGTGTATTCCAGTGCGCCGCCAGGTCGGTGTGCGTCAGGAAAGTCGGTAAGCTCTTCGCTGCCGTACGCTCCGCTTACGTGGCGCATTTCGTCAATGCTCAAAAGCATTTTTCTACCACTGAGCAGTACTTGGTTTTCCTCGGCGATTGTTTTCGCTCCGCCTTCCGTTACGTCCTCGCCAATTTTTATATGCAAACCGGTAAAAATATCCGCGGCTTTACCGTCCGTAAAGCGATCAATGGCTTCAAGCGCGCCGGTGGTAGAGCCCGTAAGCTGCTGCTGTTCTTCGGGCGTATACCCCGACATGATTTCTACCAGGACACGGCACTCGCCTTCGCTCGACATGCACATCAAAGCTTCACCGTTTTCATGGTGAACATCGAAATGCTCGGGATTCTCCGTTTTCCTAAGTGTTTCGCTCATTTGCATAAATTGTAGCAGGTTTTAAACCCCGGATTGCAATACCCCGCCCCTCTTCTGCACTTTCGCGCAAACGAACTAAAGAAAATCCGTACACGACACCGAACTCCGAGTTAACTCCGATTTAACTCGGAGTTCGTAGAGAAGTCCGTAAATTGATGTTTTTACCGGTCTGAGCCGGGCAGTTTTTCTTTTATCGCCTGAAAGCTCAGCCACGCGTTTTCCGTACGGAAAACATATACTCACGCTTACGCACTTTGGCCGCAATATAAGCATCTCTAATGACTCTTGGTTACTTAAGCCCAGTAAACCATGCAAGATTAACGACTCATGAAAACTTTATTGTAGTTTAAATGTTCGTGCAGTTATATGAACTTCTACTTGGATTTTCATCAGCATTTTGCCCACTTTCGAACAGATTTCCATTACGCGGTATTGGCGTTCCATTACCCCAGCTGTATAAACCAGCTGTAGGGAAAGGTCCTTTGGTTGCACTACCTGCAAATGTGTTGCCAGAGATCAAACCATCGCTTACATGCACGTTGTCATCTTTATAGAAGCCTCTGATGCCATACATAAAGTTGTCCTCCCACCTTAAGTAAGGAATCGTGAGACTTGACTCATCCGGTCCACCCATTTGCAGGTGTCGGTTACTGGTACAAGGGTCTTGATACATGCTATTGCCTTTAACGATTAGCCGGTCGAGACTTGGGTTTTTGTTTTTCTGTAAGGTATCGTTGTGAGTACCTCCTCCGTTCCCGTAGCGATTAGTGAAAAAATCGTGGAACCATGAGTTGTAAATCTCGACAACACCATTCAACTTACCACCGTCAGCACAATAAGTTACTTCTGTGTTGTACATTTTATAGTTTCCTTGGGCTATAGCAGCACCACAGTCACCTGAACCGTTATCTTCGCCTCGAATTATTGAATTTTCAATACGTAAGTTTTTGCCATCGTTGTCAACAATTATGCTTGAGTTACCGCAGATGACACTGTTTTTTATTGTTACATTGTCTGCTTTGACATTAATACTGCCGTTATGGAAAACACCGTCAACAACTGCGCCGTTTCGTGAAATAGTCCATGATCCGGAGTGGCCTGAGCTTGGTAAAGCCTCTTCGTTGATGCCGGAGGCTTCCGGGCCGGTCGTAATATCCGTTGGGAAGTTATTGCGTGGGTTTGTCCCATTGTACTGTGCCTTCGTATTGCATGAAGCCTTTATTGCCCGTGAGCCCGAGAGGGTAGTCAAATCGCCGGGGTCAGTTGACGGAGGATCAGTTGGCTCCTCGTCAATTGACACGTCCGTATCATTGCCTTCAACCTCTTCTACTGAGATGACACTTATCCTCAGCGAAGTGTCTGGATTCGTGTTAGTGACATATAGAGCCAAATGCGAGCTATCACCTTCCTTATGCTCAAAACTTAAACATGCTAGTTCTTCGTAATCACCTCCGGATTTTGCCGTGTAGGTAGTCACCCCTAGATCATTACCCGTTCTGGTAGTAAATTCTCGCGCACTGAACGTACCCGTTGGGCTACCTGATTGAGCAACACCAATAAGACAAACTTCGTAGGTACCTGCTGGTACGTCGCGTGAAATTGTTGCTTTAGCAACGGACTCTTCTGAGTTATTTTTTATTTCTACTACTTTTGCATTTCGTTTGCTGTCACGGGTTTCTTTAACTTTTGTGGCATTGACTGATTTTTCCGTATTTAAATGTTTGTGGGACATACTGTAATTCGGGCCGGCACTTGCAATAACAAGACCAACGACTCCCACCAGCCCAAAAGCAATAATGAAAAGTACCGTTTTGGGGAGGCCCATGAATTTCTGGGCGAATGATTGCTTTTTCTTTTTATTGGAACGTGACGCTTTAGTTCTTTTGGCTTTTGACTTTGCCATAGAGATACCCCTTTTGGTTGTTTTTTTGACGAGAGACTTTTTTTAGACTTTGCCGGGCAAGACCCATATTTTATATCACCTTCCGTAAGAATAGACCCGTCCTGATCGAATGTCAAATGAGTGCATCCGCCCATACTATATTAGACTCCGCTTTTGGTAATTGTAGCGAGCTTTAAACCCCGGATTGCGGTACCCCGCCCTACTCTGTACTTTCGCGCAAACCAACTAAAGAAAATCCGTACACGACACCGAACTCCGAGTTAACTCCGATTTAACTCGGAGTTCGGTGAAGAAGCTGGTAAATTAATGTTTTTACTGGTCTGAGCCGGGCAGTTTTTCTTTTATCGCCTGAAGGTTCAGCTATGTGTTTTTTAAGGTTCGCCTGTCATAAAAGACAAAAGTGTTGGAGCTTCGCTGGTATGGCAAAGGCGCCGCACTACGCGCTAGTGTCGAGCAAAGCTTCTTTTTGTTTCGGGTCAAAAATCACGAACCAATTTAAGGGCTTGTGGGGTTGTTGTCTCGTTAGTTAAGTTAATCGCTAAGTGTCGTGTCATATCACTAGTTGTGCGCAAGCTTAAACCGCAGCGTCTAATACAAGCTAACTTGATAGACCGTTTATCTTTGATTTCTGGCGAAATATAGTGATTGATGCGATTAAATACCAACTCATACTTGCTGTATAACGCTATGAGGTACACTGACGGCGCGTAGGTCAACGACAAAATTATAGGCAATAAGAATAGTTCTAGGTTTTGAAAGGTGAATAACAATGCAGGGTTTTTCGTAAAGCCGATGAATGCGAATAGTAGTATAAGTAGACCAATGAATATTTGCATACCATTTAGCACTTTGCGTGTTAATCCTATACCGTCTGTTTTCATATACTTTGCAACTGTCGCCAGTAGTACTATTAAGGTTACAAACGGCACTAATATCAACTCAGCCCATAAAGGAAATACGTAAAGCCAAATAACGAACTCCAGCAAGACCACTAACGCTAGAGTTTCTTTTGCTGTCTGTTTGTATAGTGTCTTTACATTTTTAACATCATTAAACTTACCGAACATTATTATTCCCGTACCAATAACCCAGTAGATTGTCTCTTTAAGTACAGATAAGTCCCAAAGATTGAAGTATGCCAACAGCCACACTACCAGCAAGATAGGCGCAAATGACAGTAACAGCGGTATGATTATTTTTGGCATGAAGAATGCTTTAAGAACATCTACAAACGATGAGCGCACTACCTTTTTACTAGCAGCAAAGACTATAAGTACTGCTAACCACAGCCCTACGGCTATCTCTCTATGGTTAAATAAGCCGTCCATTAAGCTCCAGTTTCAACAATCTGTATCTCTTTGGGGGTAAGGTTGTAAAGTTTGTACACTAGTTGATCGATTTCGTTATTGGTTTTTTGGATTTGGGCGTCGAGTTCGGCACATTCTGTGCGGTATTTTTCAAAGAGTTGCAGAAGCTCGTCTTTTTGCTGGAGCGAAAGTTTAACTTTTAAGGCATTTGCAAAGTCTGCGAAGTCAAGCGTCCACCATCTGTTGAGTTTGGCTGGTAACTTATCAAAAGAAAATTCCACAGACACTAATCTATTTAGTTTTTGTGAGTTCGTGTACAAAGTTTTTGATTTTTCGACTATGCCAGACGCCAATTCTGCTATTTGCGCTTGCGTTTTATTGTCCGCAATTACTATGGGAAACTTATCTAAATCAATGTTTTTTAGCTGTGGAGTACTATCCGCGTTAGTTATGTAGTTATTTCTAAAAAGCCAAGTTATTAACCTTGAGTTAAGTAGTGCCAAGATATAAAGTGGCTGCACTTTATCAGCAAATGAGTATAGGAAGTAAAGGGATTGTTCTGGATATGCGCCAGTGTCGTCGAAACTGGCAATGATTTCCGAGCCAGTTTTTCTGAGTAGTACTTTTGGTCTTGCGCTTAACTTATTTTCATCTCTCGTTCTACCGGTTACATTCTCGTCAGTAAATTCAAAATATAGCCTATCTTTGACTAAATAACGTCCTATTGATTGACCCTTCAAGATCTCTCTCTGTTCTGGAGACACTCTTTTGATGGTTATAAGTTTTGATCTTCCACCAAAACCAGAAGTGGTTTTTGCAACCTCCGATAACGAAACTCCGCCATCCAATATTTTATCAATAAGCTTTTTGGACTGCTTTGATTTGAATGCCTTAAACCCATAACTATCTTCATCTATCTCGCTATTTGTAAGGAATATTGAGTCTGATTTTGGATTTGCCTTGATCGCCACCTTTTGCTTGTTCGCAACTTGCTTTTTAATGACAAAAGTCATGGTATCTGTAACGATAAACGGAAAATCCCACTTGTACACGACTTCAACAAGGGTATGCTTTTGCCATATTTGCTTACGTAACTTGTTAAACACACCGTTTATCCCAAAACGATCTGGCACAATCATCGCAAAATAACCGTCTGTACTCAAAAGATTGATGCCAAGATTTATGAAGTATTCAAACAGATTGGGCATGTATGTGTTGCCGTTGTATTTCTCAATATAGTATTTAAGTTCATCGTCACTTACTTTTTGACCGTGCTTTCCACCTAGTGAAACCCAAGGTGGATTCCCGACAACGACATCAAAACCGCCGTCTGCGAAAATACTAGGAAACTCTTTTTGCCAGTCAAAAGCTTTGTCGCTTGCGATTTCTGGGTCGTCTATAAGGCTGTTACCGCATTTTATGTTGTCGTCCAACGAGGTAAGTTTTTTACCTTTTTGGGCGGATTTTAGCCATAGTGAGAGTTTAGTTATCTCTACTGATTCTTCATTAAGGTCTACGCCATAAATGTTGTTGCGTAAAATATCTTTTATATAATCTTCACTGCTAAACAGGCTATTGCCAAGAATGCTCGCCACACGCTTGTTCTCTGCAAGCAGGTAGTCAAACACATACACGAGGAACGCGCCCGAACCACACGCCGGATCTAACACTTTAACGTTTTGCAGGAAATCCTGGTATTTACCGTAAGCTTGACGTTCGCGTTTTTCATAATTTTTTTCATTAATGTCGCCGTGAAGCCTGAACTCGTCTTTAAGCCGTTCCTCTGCTTCACGTAGATACGCCCCTAGTGAGTTGTCGACAATGTAACGGACAATATAGTCAGGCGTGTAGAAAATGCCGTCTTTTTTGCGCCTACTTTGCTGAATTGCGTCTAGACCTTGTTTTTCATTGACTTTGTTTTTAATCTCTTCGAGGTCACTGATGGACTGTTCGAAAATATGACCAAGAATGGTAACGCTCAGGTCTTCAACAAAATTGTACCCACCAAGCTCTGCGATTTGGCGCAAAGGACGATCGCCAACCTTCAGGTTATTTAGCTCTGCGTCATGTGCGAACAGGCCGCCGTTGTAACCGTCCGCTATCCCTAACTTCTCGCTACCGCTATTAACGGATTCAAAAAATGCCTTGAACGTAAACCATAGCGAGCTATCAAAGTCGGATTCATCCGCTGATTTTATAACTCTGCGCAAAGTATCATCCGGGAACAATCCTCTGTCTTCGGCAAAACAAGCAAAAACAATGCGATCAATGATTTTTTGCGTTTTTTCTATAGCCAGGTCTATTTCGCCTCGTTTGACTTGGTTTTGCTCAATAATGTCTCTGAGTAAGCTAAGCCTTGCTTTTTTGTAGACTTTATAGAAATCTTTTCCTATTTCTTCCTGCTCAATGCGGATATCACTCAGTAGGTCTTCTGTCTTGCTGGCACCTTTTTTGGCAGTAAAATTTTCTCGTTTTAGTAGCGTGTACCAAGTTTTAAACAGAATGTAGTCGTCATCGGGGTTAACGAGATCGTCCAGTGTCCAGACTTCGTAGTCGAGCAAGTTGTCGTGATACAAGCGAAACTCCCAAAAGTTACTAACGACTACGAATGGACAGTTACGGTATAGCGTTTTGTATTTGAAACCTTGCTGTACGGGGCTCATATTGCCCTCGCGACGCTGCGGACGATCTAGATCAACCGATGCACCTTTTAGCTCAACAACGGCAGCTATATTTTCTATGTCATTGGACTTGTCCGTATAACTGATGACCGCATCTGGCAAGTGGCCCGTTTTTGTTGTCGCCTTTGGCTCAAAGTTATACGGGACTGTTGGTTTTTCTTTGTAGCCGAGAATGTTTTTGAAAAAGGACTGATTGTATTCCTGTTCCCGAGAAGTTTCTTTATCATTCTTGAGCGAACCGTCATGGCAATCAGCGTGCCATGTTTTGACGATCTCGATAAAATCGATAATCTCATCCGTATTAATCTCGGCTGCTTTTTCACTCAGCCTGTTTTTACCAAACAAATTTGCCATATTAACCGTATTTTAACATGCTGACCCTTGTTTTAGTTCGTATACTGAGAATTCCCCTTCACTCCTGAATTTTGTGCAAACTATCCAACAAAAAACCGACACCATACCATAACTCCGAGTTAACTCCGATTTAACTCGGAGTTCGGTTCAAAGTGCGATTTGAATCTTAAGGTTTTTACGGTTTTGGACTAGCGTGTCCCGTAGTCAAGTTTTGGTGGCGCGGGAGAGACTCGAACTCTCACATCTCGCGATACTAGTTCCTAAAACTAGCGTGTCTACCAATTCCACCACCGCGCCATCAAAAATTTACTACCGGTAAATGTCTACCCCTCCTTCGCCGAGGCTTCGGAGGACAGGCAACTCTACCACTCCGGCATGTGGGTGAGGAACGAAGCGTATTTTACCCTGTTTTCGGGCAAAATTCTAGGGTTTATAGAACAAAAGCTGGGCGCCGGCGTGGGTCGTTTGCTTGAGTAACGGCAGTTCGCTGAGCTCGGCCGGTTCTTGCCCTTTGGGATAATTAACTACCAACAATCCGGTCGGTAGCAAATGGCCGGCCAGCACCGCCAGGCTCGGCCCTTGCACGTCATTGAACGGCGGATCGGCGAAGATTAAGTTGAACCGTTGCTCTTGGTTGCGCTCCGACCACGCCGGGACGGGAGCTTGCGTGACTTTGCATTGCTCAGAAAGACCCAGTGTTTCGATATTTTTCCGTATCGTCGCGGCCGCCCGCCGATCACTGTCCAAAAGTAGCGCGGAGTGGGCGCCGCGGCTGAGCGCCTCGAACCCCAAAGCCCCGCTGCCGGCAAAGGCGTCCAGCACATTCAACCCCTCTATATCGCCAAGTACGTTGAACAAAGCGGTTTTGAGCCGTTCGCTCATGGGGTGGGTTTTATGCCCGCCCGGGGCGTCGAATTGCCGGCCTTTTAGTTTTCCGCTGGTGATACGCATTCCGCTAAAACTCCCTTAAAACTACTTACGAACGCCCTCGTTTTTTGGCTTTCGCTTTAACCGGCTCATCGAGCACTTTGATTCCGGCATCATGAAGCGCGCTGTACCAGGTAAGCGAAACGGTTTTAATGATGGTCGGCGCCAGTTTGTGGCGTACCTGGTTGGCCAGGCGGGTCGTCCAGCCTTTGTCGTAGTACTTTTCGTACATGTCCAGTACCGCGATTTCGCGCGAGCTTTGTTTGAACCACTCGGTCGGGCCGATTTCCAGCATGCGCTCAATATCGGCGCGGGTGGGGTGTGCTTCGCCGAATCCCAGCGGCGCGATGATCGCGGCAATCCCCATTTCGAACAAGCCGTGCGTGGTCATGAGGCCTTTCGGCCCGTAGACTTTCCAGCTTTTTTTGAACGTGTCGCGTTTGGTCACTCCTTTGGGGATGATTTTTTCCCTGACCGTTGTGCGGGTTTCTTTTTCCTCCCCACGGATTTCGCTGAGCTTTTCCTCGTACGGGTAATGGTGCGCCGGAGTGAGGCCGTCCACCAGTGCATGCGCCAGCCAAGCGGCTTCGAACGCTATTCTCTCTTGATTGCCCTTTTTGATCTGGCTCACCAGTTGCTCGTAATGATCCTCTATCAGTTCGATTAACTGGGAATCTTCCTCGTCGAACGGGCTGTAATAGTGCCACGGTTCGTGCTGCGCGGGGCTTTTTCGCTTGATGGCGTCGGGGCCGTTTTTACCCTCGAATAGCAAAATTTGCTTGGCGGGCGGAAAATCCGTTTGTTTTTTAAGTAAGCGCCCCAGTTGTTTGCGCGCTACGCGGTCGAACTTTTGGTGCGCGCCGATAACGCGCCCGGAGTATTTGGTTAAGGTGCTGCCGGAATACATGTTAGGCTCGCTCCGCTCGCTGAGTAGAAAGTTGAAAGTTGAAAGTTGAAAGTCTACCGCGGGGCAGGTTTTTATAACTCATTGCTCTTTGCTCGATTTTCATTGCTCATTCTTTAGTTCAGTTGGGTGACTTTTTGCAAGTCGGTTATGTGTTTATGCAACTCTTCGTAGTCTAGCAAACTCTCGCCCTTTTCGATAAAGGTTTCGGCCGCGTGCCGCGCCCGTTTGATCAGCCGCACGTCGGTAAGCTTGGCGATACGCAGATCCAGCGCGCCGTGTTGCAGCGTGCCGTAAATCGCACCGGGGCCGCGGATGTCCAGATCCAGCTCCGCCAGTTTAAAGCCGTCGTTACTGGCGGCAATGGCGCGCAACCGGCGCGAAGGTTGCTGGCTATCGCTGAGCATCAAATAACAATACCCCTGATGTTCGCCGCGTCCGACCCGCCCGCGTAGCTGGTGCAACTGCGCCAAGCCGAAGCGCTCCGGGTTCTCCACCAGCATAACGGTGGCGTTGGGCACGTCCACGCCGACCTCAATTACCGTGGTGGACACCAAAACGTCGATTTTTCGCTTCACGAAGTCTTGCATGACTTGATCCTTTTCCTCCGGCTTCATTTTGCCGTGCAGCAGCCCGACGCGGCGGTTTTTAAACGCGCCTTTACGGAGGGTGTCGTAGACTTCCTCCGCGGATTTGGCGGGAAGCGAATCGGACTTACTGACGAGCGGGCACACTACGAACACTTGCCGCCCGTCCCGGACCTGTTGGTTAATTCCCCCGTACAACTTGGTGCGATCGGTCGGCGGTATTAGCCGCGTTTCAACGGGTTCGCGCCCACCGGGTTTTTCACGTAGCAGGGTGACGTCCATTTCGCCGTAGAGTGTCAAGGCCAGGCTGCGCGGAATCGGCGTGGCGGTCATGGACAACACGTGCGGGGCTTGTTTGGACTTTTTCATCAGTTTTTTGCGTTGCTCTACGCCGAAACGGTGTTGTTCGTCCACGATGATTAGCGCCAAGTTTTTGGGTAGTACGTCGGATTCCAAAAGCGCGTGCGTGCCGATAAGCAGCGTGCCGGATCGTTTTTGAATGGCGTTTTTGAGGTTTTGTTTTTGTTTGGATGTCATGCCGCCCACCAGCAGCTGCACGCGATCGGCCATTCGCAAGGGTTCCAGCAGCTCGGTGAGCGTATCAGCGTGCTGGCGAGCCAGTAGTTCCGTTGGAGCGATCAAAGCGGTTTGGTAGTCTTCTTTCATGGCCATAGCAACGCTCATGGCGGCGACCACGGTTTTACCGGAACCGACGTCGCCTTCCAATAACGTGTTCATGGGCCGGTGCTTTTGTATGTCCTGATACACCTTCCAAACGGCACGGCGTTGATCGTCGGTTAGGTCAAACGGCAAATGTTTTACGAACTTTCGCGCCAAAGCTTCATCGAACGGGATGGAAGCCGCGTCGACCCGTTCATTTTCCCGCTTTGCCAGCAAACCGGTAAGGCTCAGGCGGAACACTTCCTCGAATGCCAGGCGTTGGCGGGCTTCGGCCAGTTCTTCACTGCTGCGGGGAAAGTGCAAGGCTTCGTAAGCGTCGCTACGCGCCATAAGTTTTTGGGATTTTATGAGCCACGGCGGCAGCGTTTCGGGCAGTTTTTTGATAAGTGGCAGGGTTTCATACACCGCTTTACGAATTTGTTTGGAGGTAAATCCCTTGGTTTGGCGGTAGACCGGCAAAATCCGCGCGGTGTTGACCGGAAAACTACTGGCCAACTCCACGCTGGGGTTGGTAATACTCAGTTGTTTGTAGTTGAACCCGAATTCGCCGGAAACGTAATACTTTGTTCCAGGTTTGAGCGCCGCCGCGCGGTAAGGCTGGTTGAACCACACTAGTTTGACGCTGCCGGTTTCGTCGCTGGCCACGGCCTCGGTGATGTGCAGCCCACGGCGGGCGTAGCGCCCCTTGGCCTGTTTGATCACGGCTTTCAGGCTTACCGGCCCGGGTTTGAGCCGGGCGATGTCTTGAAGGTCGGAATAATCGTCATAACGCCGCGGAATATAATCAATCAAATCAAACACCGTCCGCACGCCAAGAATATTCAACTTCTTGGCCACCTGCGGCCCCACGCCTTTGAGTTTTTCAACCGAATCATCCAGCCTCATACCCTCAAAGTATAGCAAGCGAGTTCGCAAGCCCACATTTGCAATTGTTTTACTCGTTCTCGATAGGTGCTGTACAATAACAACCGATATGCACGATATGGATGACGACTCCAGACGCAAAGTACTCGGCGAAGCCTTGATGGATGAACTTAAGGCAATCCGTGAGTACGTTGAAGATATTCCATCCATGAAACAGAACGTTCAAGAAATCAAGTCGGACGTAGACGAACTCAAATCAGACATGAAAGTAGTTAAATCAGTCGTTACCGAACATTCCGGCCAGCTCAAAGACCAAAAGAAAAAAATCGGCGTTTTAAAACGCAAAACCGCCTAGTCCGGTTTCGGCTTTCAAACCTCTTACAAGACTCGCTGGCTAGCGAAATCTACCGTCGGGGCTTAGTCCGGTAGTGAGTCCGCTGGCCAGCGGAATCTACTACCGGGCTTTTCGCACCAGGAAAAACACGCTGGGGCCGAAGTAGGTTTTGGCCAAGGGTTTTTGTAAGAATTTTTCCACCGAGAGCATGGCGCTTTTGGGCACGATTTTTTTAAGCCCCGGGCTGCGCAGGTTACTCACCGATAAGGTCTTTTCCACCTTTAATCCGGCGTGCGCCAGTTGCTTGATAACGGTTTTGGGGTTGTGATTGACGAATGCAGGTTCGTCATCATTCTGGTTTTCTCGCGAGCGAATATCCACGGGATCCAGCGGCAATTTTTTGCCCCGCATTGCGTGTTTTACGCGGTTTCGGCCGTGGGCGTAGTTGGCGACCTCTAAAATAAGATAGCCCTCATCCGCCAAGACGCGTTCCAGTTCCGCGAACTCTTTTGAAGGATCCGGCAGGTGGTGCATGACGCGGATCATGGTAATCAAGTCAAAGGATTTGTCGGCAAATGTAAGTTTGTCGGCCTGGGTGCGAACCGACTTAATCTTGGGGTGGTCTTTAAGGAATTCTTCGGCGATTTCCAGTTGTTTTTTGGAAGGCTCGGCCAAAGTGACTTCGTCCGCGTACTCTCTCAACGCGACGCATAGCCGCCCGTAACCGCCCCCGATATCCACCGCCGTTTTGAAGTGCTTTCCTTTTAGCAAGCGTGTTATGGCCAATTCTTCGGCGGCGTGCTCGTAATCGCGCTCCCGCCAGTAGTGCAAGTAATTATAATCGCCGCGGTCGTACTGATCGGCGGCCTTTTTCTTGGTGGCGGATTTGGCGGGTTTTGTAGTTTTTTTGGTCATCGACGGGTAAGTATACAGATGTTTTTATTATTTCCTAGATTTTTATGAGCGCGAAATCATTTTTCCCGCGCTGCAAAAGCACGTGGCCGGAAAGCTTGGCGTCGTCAGCGGTGAGCTCCCGGTCTTCCAGCGTTTTATCGCCGTTTATTTTCACGGCGCCCTGGGCCAGCATGCGGCGGGCTTCGCCTTTGGAGGCCATCATCTCGGCATCCACTAAAACCTCGGTTAACATAGCGCCTTCGGACTTTTCAACGACCGGAAGTTCTTGTTTGAGCAGCTCTAGCTCGCGTTCGTTAATTTCATTGGCGTTTTGCGCCCCAAACAACAAATCCGTGACTTTTATTACGGCATCGGCGTTTTCTTGGCCGTGCACGATTTTGGTGACTTCGTAGGCCAGAGTTTTCTGGGCGTGGCGCTGGGCGGGGTTTTCGCGGAAAGTGCGCATGATGTCGTCGACCTCTTCTTTGTTCAGTTCGGTGTAGATTTTAATGTAATCTTCCACGCCTTCGTCGTCCACGTTCAGCCAAAACTGGTAAAACTGGTAAACGCTGGTAGCGTTTTCGTCCAGCCACACGGCGCCGCCCTCGCTTTTGCCGAACTTCTTGCCCGTTGCTTGGTTGATAACCAGCGGCGTTGACCACACGTGCGCTTCGTTGCCGTTCATGCGGCGGATCAAATCCACGCCGGCAATGCTGTTACCCCATTGATCGGAACCACAAAGCTGCAAATCCACGCCGTATTCACGGTTAAGATGCACGAAGTCGTACCCCTGGATCAGCACGTAGCTGAATTCCGCGTAACTGATACCGGCGCCGTCTTCCGCCAGGCGGGTTTGCACGAAATCACGGGCCAGCATCTGGCGCACGGGCACGTGCTTGCCGACATCGCGTAGAAAGTCCAGATAATTAACGTCTTTAAACCAGTCGTAGTTATCCACCAGCTCGAACCGCATCCCGTCGAATAATGTTTCGTACTGGGCGGCGATGGCTTTTTTGTTGGTTTCGATTTCTTGGAGCGTTTTTAAGTCGCGTTCCCGTTTTTTGCCGTCCGGGTCGCCGATCATACCGGTCGCGCCACCGACCAATAGGTAAGCCTTGTGCCCGGCTTTGGCAAAATGCTTGGCCATTATCGCCGTCGCCAAATTGCCGATAGTCATGGACGGCGCGCTGGGATCAACACCCAGGTAAAAGGTAAAAGTTTGCTTATCAAGCCGGGAAATATCATCAAAAGTGGTTTGGTTGACGAAACCGCGCCACCGCAGTTCTTCGGATAATGTCATGCTACTTAGTATACACCACCTATGCCTCAAGAAAATGGGCGAATAAATCTGTTTGTATAGCGCTTATTTTTGCTATAATAGTGATGTTTTATCTCAATTAGTAGAGTTTTGGAAGGATACGGGTAGAACCACCTAATGGCGAAGAAAAAATCGAGTGCTCGAAAACGCACCACCACGAAGGCCAAAAAGGCCTCTAAACAGGGGCGTAAATCCAAGAGCACATTCACCACCAAGAGCGGCCAGACCATAAAGCTGCACCGCAACGTTATGGACAAAGTCCACGCGCGGCGTGACGCCAACGCCCGCAAAAAAGCTTTGCGCTTGGCGGGAATGCCCAAAAGCCGGGTAAAGCGATTCTTTTACCGTTTGCACCCCAAGCGAATGTATCGGTATTGGTTCAGCCGCGAAGGCGCGATGATGGCGCTCAAACTGGGTGGTATCGCCATTGTGGTGGGCTTTTTGTTTTTGGTCGGCCTGTTCGCCTACTTCCGTAAAGACCTGCCTAACTTACGCGATATTTCCGGCAATAATATCGGCGGCAGTATTCAGTATTATGACCGCACCGGGGAGATTCTGCTGTGGGAAGACTACGACGCCGTAAAGCGTACTCCCGTGGAAGACGAGCAAATCGACCAAGATATCAAAGACGCGACCATCGCCCTGGAAGACCAGGACTTCTTTAATCATGGCGGATTTGACGTCGGCGGCATCACCCGGGCAGCTTATAGCAACTTGGCCGGAGGGCGAACGACCCAAGGTGGCTCTACGATCACACAACAGCTTGTCAAACTCACCCAAAACTGGACGGAAGAACGCACCTACACGCGCAAAGTAAAAGAGCTGATTCTTTCCGTGGAACTGGAGCGTAGTTATAGCAAGCAGGAAATTCTTACCGGCTATCTAAATACCGCACCGTACGGCGATATTACCTATGGCGTAGAAGCCGCCACGCAAGACTACTTTGGAAAATCCGCCGAGGATGTCACTCATGACGAAGCGGCATTTTTAGCGGCCATGCCGAAATCACCGACAATTTATTCACCGTACGGAGCTCGTTACGATAAAGAGGAGCTTGTCGGCCGGCAGCACTACACGCTGGATTTGATGGCTCAGCAGGGCTACATAACCGAAGAGGAGCGTGATAAAGCCAAAGAAGTCGAGACCCTGGATAAACTGGTCAAACGCCAGCCGAAATATCACGGCATAAAAGCACCGTATTTCGTGCTCACCGCCAAGGAACAATTGCAAGAAAAGTTCATCGATACCGCGCAAGTGGGCGGATGGAAAGTCAGAACCACCTTGAATATGGACTTACAAAAAGAAGCCGAGAAGCAAGTCCAGGAAGGCTTGCCGCAGGTGCGAGCACAAGGCGGCGACTCCATCGCCTTCGCCGCGGAAGACGTGCGTAACGGACAGATGGTGGCACTAGTCGGCGGTACGGACTTTTCTAATGATACGTACGGGCAAAACAACTACGCCCGGGAAAAACTCCCGCCCGGTTCCAGTATTAAACCGTACGATTACGTATCGCTGATCGATAACACTGATCAGTTTGGCGCGGGATCGGTATTGTATGACAAAGTCACTCCCCTGGAAGGTTACCCGTGTACCACGGGTGCTCGCCGGGGCGGAAACTGCTTGACGAATTATGACTTCCGCGAACCCGGCCCGCTTACCCTGCGCTACGCGCTGGGCGGTTCACGAAACATCCCGGCCGTGAAAGCCATGTTAATCGCCGGCATTGACACCACCATTGAAACCGCCGAAAAACTCATGGCCGACCCCGGCGCACCGGAGGAAGTCTACAAAAACGGCTACAATTGTTACCACGACGATCAACTCACGGATGTCGCCCCATGCTACGCGTCCTCGGCGATCGGCGACGGCGCCTACCTAAAACTTGACCGGCACGTGCACGGTCTGGCCTCAATTTCACGAAACGGGAAAACCTTACCGCAAAGCTATTTGCTGAAAGTGACGGACGCCTCCAACAACACCATTTACGAATGGGAGCAAGAAGAAGGCGAACAAGTCGTACGGCCGGAAGCCGCTTACATTGTGGCCGATATACTGTCCGACCCCCGCGCCAGCTACTTAAGCCGCAAATCACACGACTTCCAAGGCCATAATTTCTCCCTGAAAACCGGTACCACCAACGACAGTAAAGACGGATGGATGATGGGCTTTTCCACCTACTACGCCGCCGGAACGTGGGTTGGGTACCACAACCGCGAAGTCGAGCTTTCCGGATTCATGGAAAACATGACACAGCCCATCCTTACCGGGTGGATGAACGCCGTGCACACCAATCTGGAGCCCAAAGAACGGCCGCGCCCGGAAGGCATTCAAGAACTACCGGCCTACATTGTCCGCAATCACGTTGGTGTCGGATCGATTGAACCCAGCCCCTCGACCGATTTGTACCCGTCCTGGTACGCCAAAAACCCCGGCACCCGTAAAGAAGTCACCATCGACAAAGTTTCCAAAAAACTGGCCACCGACTGTACGCCGCCATTGGCACGCGAGAGAGTCTCCGGCGGAGGCGCGTCTTCATTCTCCAGTGATCCGTTCGTGGACGGCGGAGCCGGAGGCGCCAACACCGAAGAGGAAGACGACGTACACGATTGCGGGGATTCCAAACCGGGCGTATCGCTCAGCGCCAACAAGACCGGCGGTAATTCGTGGCAAATCAGCACCACGGTCAGCCAAGGAACCCACCCGCTTTCCAGCAGCGAATTCCCCGGAAAAATCGACTACAAGATTAACGGGAAAACCGTAAGGTCGGTGAGCGTTTCCAGTGGTGGCACACAATCATCTTTTACGTATACGCCGAACTTTACCGGCACCAAACAAATGACCGCCGAAATCGTGGACAGCGTGTTGTATCAAAGCAGCGACACTGCCGCCATTACCGCCAAAAAGAAAGTAGAAAGCATCAACATTACCGCACCAAGTGGTGACGCTAACGGCAATGTTACCGTGCTTTGGTCGGGAGGATCCGGACCATTCGACGTTACTGTCGATGGAGGTACTCCTGTATCTGGTTGCTCTGGGACAAACAGCCGAGATTGTGAAGTAGTGATTCCTCCGGACTCCGGTGAATACGTTATTAGAGTTGAGGACGAAGATAGTTCTGACTCAGTCACTATCAACAGCGACACTTAAACTTTCGCACCTATTTACTTACTGGAGAAATGTATTTAGCGCGCTACGCACAGTACCAACTGCCGTGTGAGTTTTACGTACCGTATTGCCGCCCTTTAGCTTCGGGCCGATAGTACCTTCGAACCCCAGTTTCTTGGCTTCTTCGATTCGCTTTTCAATGAGTGGTACATGCCGGACCTCGCCACTCAAACCGACCTCACCGAACACCACGGCGTTTTGTTTGAGCTGCATTCCCTTCGCAGCCGTCGCGATGGCCATGCAAACTGCCAGGTCAGCGGCCGGTTCACTAATACGGATCCCGCCCACGATGTTTATAAAAATGTCCTGTTCTTTCAGGTTCAGCTTGGTGCGTTTTTCCAGCATGGCGATGAGCACGTTCACGCGGTTCAAATCTATGCCACTGGCCGTGCGTTTGGGGTAGCCGTAATTGGTGGGGTTGACCAGGGCTTGCACTTCCACCAAAAGCGGCCGTGTTCCTTCCAAGGTGGCCAGGATAATCGATCCGTCCGTCGCTTGGCGTTCGGAAAGTAATGCCGCGCTGGGATTTTTTACCGGCGAAAGCCCGGTGTCTTTCATTTCGAAAATACTGGCTTCGGTGGTCGACCCGTAGCGGTTTTTTACCGCCCGGAGCACTTTAAATCCGCCCACGCGGTCACCTTCCAACTGTAATACGACGTCCACGAGGTGTTCGAGCACCTTCGGGCCGGCTATGGAGCCTTCTTTAGTGACGTGTCCTACCAACACCAGGGCGGTATCCGTCGCCTTGGCGGCGGCGGTTAAGATGCGCGTGGAGTTGGATATTTGGCTGACCGTACCCGCGGAGGAACTTATTTCATTACAACTGAGCGTTTGCACCGAGTCCACTATTACGATGTCGAAGGTATTCTGGCTGAGCGTGGCGGCGATGTCATTGGCGTTGGTGCTGGTGGCCAGTTGTAGCTTTTTGCCCGTCGCTCCCAAACGCTCGGCCCGCAGGCCGATTTGATGTTCGGACTCTTCCCCGCTGACGTACAGCACGCTGCATTGTTTGGAAAGCGCGTGAGCCAACTGCAACAGTAAAGTACTTTTGCCGATTCCCGGTTGCCCGGCAATCAAGTTGACGCTCCCGGAGACGAACCCGCCGCCCAGTACGCCATCGACATCGGAAAACTTGGTTGCCAATCGTTTTTTATCGGTAGCGGCCGCCTTGCCGATAGTGACCGGCTTTAAGGTAGAACCCGGCCGAGACTTGTTTTCGGTGGAAAACTGCTCGACGCGCACTTGTTCTTCAAGGGTGTTCCACTCCTGGCACTGCATGCACTTCCCGCTCCAGGTCGGACTCTCGGCTCCGCAGTTCGCGCACACGTATCGGACTTTATTTTTAGCCATATATTCAGTGTAACAGATCAGTGGGGAGTACGCCGGCTATAGGTTCGGGGTGCTGCTATCCAGGGCATTGTTAAGCTCTTTTTGCTCTACCGCCAGTTCGTTAAACCGCTCGATGAGGTCGTTGAGGCGGCGAATGTCCGCGTTAAACTGATCGGCTTTTACACGGTAGGCGTCTAGCCGTTGATTGTAGGGAAGTACGCTGGCGTTATATTCCTCGATTTGATCATTGGCTCGCAGCTCGGTAAGGCGCCGGGCTTCTTCCTGGAGTGACTGGCCTTCACTTTCAATCTCGGCGCGGCGGCCTTGCAGTTTGGTTTCCAGCTGTTGAATTTGGCCTCTTAAGTCTTCGATCTTATTCTGCTGCTCCACGAACACTTGCGCGTACCCTTCCGCATGCTCGACGACACGGGTTCGATCTTCAAAGTACTGGCCGTAGTACTCCTCCAGCTCCGGCGATAGTTCACGGACCTCGGTTCCCATAATGGAATGTAGTTCGTTATTAACCACTTCGGGGCCGTGATCATCGGATTCGATATAAGTTAGTACCGTGTCACGAATACGCGGCAAATCTTTTTTGACGTTTTCATAATGAGATACCACCATGCGGTCGATACGCTTTTTGCCGGAGTCGTCCAGGCGGTCATAGGCCGCGTGCAGCATTTCATGGGCCGCGGTGACTTCTTCGATACCTTCCAGGCGTTCGTCTTGTACGTCAAAAACGTGAATGGATTGGTGGGATTTATAGCACCCCAAAACGATAGTTTGTTCAAAATGCGAGCACGTTCGATTAAAAGTCTCCCTGTCTTCCAGGCGCGGATCGTGCACGTAAAAAAGCTTGCGGCCGTAATCCGACATGGCGGTATTTTCCGCCAAAGCTTCAATTTCCGCCGAGGGCACGTAATCACGCAAGCGATACCAATCATAAACATCCTGCTTGTGCCACAGCGCCAGCAATACCCCGCCCACCAAGGCGATAAGCAAAACCGACGATATGAACCGCTTTAGATTGTGCATGCCATTATTTTACCAGTTTTTTTGACGATTTTGGTTCCCGAATCGGCTTATAGCGCAGCTTGTCTTTTCCGGCGGATACGCGTATGACGTCACCCCGGTGATAGTTCTCGGAAAGCAGCTCCAGCGCGATGTGATCCTCGATGGTGTCTTCGATTAATCGGCGCATGGGGCGGGCTCCATTTTTGGCGTCATAGCCGTGTTTCATCAAGTACTCCTTGGCCGTTTTGGTCAGCCGTACGCCGATTCCGTGTTTCAAAAGCCGGTCGCGCAACTCGGAAATTTGGTGATCGAGGATTTTCTTTAGGCTCTTTTTGTTCAGTGCCCGGAAAACCACCACCTTGTCGATACGGTTTAGTAGCTCGGGGCGCATCATCTTCTTGAGTTCGTCGTGCACTTTGTGCTTATTGGCTTCGTGCAGTTCGTTCAAATCTTCCAGCTCCTCCGGCCGCTCGGCTTCGAAACCAAAGTTGGCCTCTTTTTGGAGCTTATCGGCGCCCAAGTTACTGGTCATAATTACGACCGTGTTGGTGAAGTCGATCTTGCGGCCTTTGGCATCGGCCAAAACGCCGTCTTCCAAAATTTGTAGCAGCATATTAAAGACTTCCGGATGGGCTTTTTCGATCTCGTCGAACAGAACCAAGCTATAGGGTTGGCGGCGAATTTTATCGGTGAGCTGGCCGCCTTCGTCGTACCCGACATACCCCGCCGGCGCGCCGACCAAACGAGCGGCCGTATGCCGTTCCCCGAACTCACTCATATCGATTTTTACCAAATTTTCTTGGCTGCCAAAGAACTCACGAGCCAATACGCGGGCAAGTTCGGTTTTACCGACACCGGTCGGTCCCAAAAATATGAACGACCCGATAGGACGCGTCCCTGCGCTAATACCCACGCGGTTTCGCCGGATCGCTTTGGATACGACCTTTACGGCTTCTTCCTGGCCAATGACGTGCCTGGAAAGACTGTCTTCCAGCCCCAACAAATACTTGGCCTCGGTTTTGATTATCTTGGAGACGGGAATACCGGTGATACGAGCGACCACATCGGCTACGTCGTCACTTTTGACCGTGAGGCTGTTGGAGGCTTTGCCTTTGGCCTGCATGTCCTTCACTTTTTCGGCGATTTGGCTGGCCTTTTGTTTGTGTTTGGCGGCTTTTTCGTAATCTTCGGCGTCCACCGCGTCTTCTATGCGGGAGTTCACTAATTTAAGATCTTTTTGCAATTTCCTCAGTTCGGGCGGGGTGCGGCCCTTGTCCACGCGAAGGTGCGCACTGGTTTCGTCCAAAAGATCAATGGCTTTGTCGGGCAAAAAGCGATCATTGATATAGCGCTTGGCAAAGGCCACGGTATCTTCCAGTACTTCATCGTCCAGCTTTACGTTATGAAATTCTTCGTAGTGTTTGCGCAAACCTTTCAGGATAGCCAGCGTTTCCTTGGCCGTGGCTTCCGGAACTTGGATGGGCTGGAAGCGCCGCTCCAACGCGGCGTCCTTTTCGATGTGCTTGGTGTATTCGTCCGTCGTTGTCGCGCCGATAACTTGGATTTTTCCGCGCGCCAAAGCCGGTTTCAAAATGTTCCCGGCGTCCATGGCGCCTTCCGCCGCTCCGGCACCGACGATTAAGTGCAACTCGTCAATGAACACGATGGCATTGGCATCTTTTTCCAGTTCGGCCATAACTTTTTTAAGACGTTCTTCGAATTCACCGCGGTACTTGGTTCCGGCAATCATGCCGGCCAAGTCCAGTAAAATAACGCGTTTTTCCAGCAAGCTGTCCGGCACGTCCTCGGCCACGATGCGTTGAGCCAAGCCTTCCACGATGGCGGTTTTTCCTACACCCGGTTCACCGATAAGCACGGGGTTATTCTTAGTCCGGCGATTCAAAATGGTGATCATGCGGCGAATTTGCACCTCCCGGCCGACAACGGGATCCAACTTTTTCTCACGCGCTTGTTGGGTCAAGTCGGTACCGAAAAAGTCCAGGGCGGTTTTCTTTTTGTTGCGTTTTCCGCGTTTGGAAGACGTATTACCGCCATCCTTGCGCATACCGTCGTATTGTTGTTTGTTCAGGAACTGTTCCAGCTCGTTATTCAGAGCGTCGACCTGTACGTCCATATCGCGCAACAGCACGGTCGCCCGGGCATTTTTCTGGGTTAAAATACTGTATAAAATGTGTTCCGTACCGCAGAATTCTTGATCGTAGTCCTGGGCGACATCATAGGCCATTTTGAGCGTCAGTTTGGCGGTTTCACTCAAACCTTTGGCGCCAAGGTTAATCACCATGGTCTTGGGCGTGAGGTTCAGTGCCAGCCGGGCACGATCCAGCGTAACGCCGCGATCGCTTAATAGTTTGGCGCCGATACTGGAATCCTGCGCCAACACTCCTAGTAATAAATGCTCGGTGCCCACGTAGGCACTGCCAAAGCTTCGCGCGATAGCATCGGCATGCTTCAAGCTTTGGATAGCGTTATCCGTTAAATGATTGATGAATTCTTGAAAGTCCGGTGAATTCGGCATCATGGTTTAGCGTTTAGCTGGTAGCTTATAGCTGTTTATCAGATTTCACTACCACCCTCTCTTAGTTGCTGTTTACTAATGGCTTTCCGCTTTTAGCTCTCAGCACATCTCCATTATACCAATTAGCACTCGGCAGTCAAGAGTGCTAGTTTTGTTACTGGCTGGTATTCTGAGTGCCGGCTAGTGTGGTTATTTTTTTGAGGATTAGAGTGAGCTGTAGCTGTTGCTACAGTGAGCTGAACCGGAAGAAAAAGAACCGCAATAGGTGGTAATCAGTGTGCCAGACAGTGATAAAGCTCAGCATTTTTGACTGCCCGTCAAGAGTGCTAATTACAAGGTAGTTAGCAAATACCGTGCGATAAGGCGGGGTTAGCAGGCTCGACCCGGATCAAGCCTGCCCCAGTACTCACTCACCTCTTACTCTTTTGTATAAATCACGCATGAATATCATCGCCAATATCAAAAGAACCGGGAATATTAACCAATTTCGTTCCCATGCCGCCTGGACATCTCCATGCAAAAGAAGCCAATAGGCTCTGGTAAGACCAATGGATGGCGCGGACTCCCAGCCAAGATTTTTCCAAAGCGACAAGTTTTCAAACCAATGATATTGGCTGAAAAAAATTACGAAACTTGCCAATAAAAAAGCACTCATTCTACCTCGGGGGGTTTGTAGCCCGATAACTTCCTTGGCCAGTTTCCACATAATTTTTAGGCGCTGGTAATACCGCTCACAATAGAGCTAAAGATGCCGAGTACCGAGAATACGACAAACAGAATCACGGTAAGCTTGAAGTTCTTCTCGCGATCTTTCATCGGTCGTCCTTCACTGTCTTTCATGACGCCGGCGAACACTAGAACCCAATCGATCAATGCCCATAAGCCACATCCGCCGAGAGTAATCAACTTCAGTACGCCAAGCCCGGTGTAACCCAGGTAGAATCTATCCACTCCGAATATGCCCAAAAAGTAAGAAAGAAGCCATGTTGCCAAGTAGTCTTTCTGCCCGGCCGCTACCGCATTACCCTGCATTGGTTGCGCTTGCGCATTGGGTTGCTGTGATACTTGCGGCTGGGGTTGCGCGGGTTGGCTCGGCGCCTGTTGTGGCCGCACGAATCCGGGCTGTTGCTGTGGCGAATTGTTCGTGGGGCTCGCCGGTGGTGGAGGTGGTTGCTGCGGCTGTGGCTGCTGCGGCTGTTGTTGCGGCTGTTGTGGGGGATCAGTCCGTTGTGGTCCGGCATCGCCGTTTTGGTCGTTTTGTTGATTTTGTGCGTTTTCGTCCATAAATTACCTTTGCTTATGTTTACCGTGATTGTAACATTATTTTTTCATTGTTAATTAAGCGGGATGATGGCCGCGACGCCAAGTGGCACGATAATCCGACCCGACAGCAAACCGGCAGCGCACCACACCCCTCTTGTTCGGATGCTAATCTAAGCTTGATCCTGGTAGTTCTAGGCTGCCGGTTCGTCTGCGATATTCTTCCGCTTCCGCAAACATTGCAAGATTTGCTGCGGCTCGCAGTAGTTCTGAAGTATCACCTACGTCAGCATATGGTTCAAAATACGCATCAGTTCTAGTTGCCTCATCAAGAAACGCCAAATCATCTTCGATTTCTTCGGGTTTGTATGTCTTGAAGCGGAGCAGCTGCCGCTCTTCAAGCATTTCTAGACTTGGTTCCTCGTAAGAAAAGGACACCGCCTACTCGCCGTGTTCGTCGATGGCTTCCAGGAGTGAGCTTTCCAGTTCGCTCTTCTTCTTGAGCTTTTGGACGACCGGTTTGCTGCTTTCCGTGCCTTTGGCTTCCTCGGCCGGAGTGCCGTCTTTGGCGGCAATGTCAATTTCGTAGCCGGTCAACTTACTGGCCAAGCGTACGTTCTGCCCGCCGCGGCCAATACCAATGCTTAGCTGATCTTCGGGGACGATCACTTTGGCCTTTTTCTCCTTTTCGTCAACCGTGACGCTCGTCACGTTCGTAGGACTCAGGGCGTTCGTAATATATACCTCGGGATGTTCGTCCCATACGATGATATCGATCTTTTCTTGTTCACCGATTTCGCTCATCACCGCGTTTACTCGCGTGCCGTGTCCACCCACGAAGGTACCGACCGGGTCAACGCCGGGAACGCTACTGTGTACGGCCAACTTGGTGCGCACGCCGGCTTCACGGGCGATGCCCTTGATTTCCACGGAGTCATTTTCCATTTCCGGCACTTCCGCACGGAACAGCCACTCCACGAACTCGGTATTCCCGCGGGACAAAATCAGTTGCGGGCCGCGGAATCCGCGCTCCACGTCTTTTAAAAACACTTTTAGGCGTTGGCCGGGAAAATGCCGCTCGCCCTGAATTTGCTCACTGCGGGGCATAATGCCCTGCGCTTTGCCCAGATCGATACGAGTGATGTTGCCTTCCACGCGGGAGACAATACCGTTAATGACCGTACCGATCTTATCTTCGTATTCTTCCATAACGATCTCGCGTTCCGATTCGCGAAGGCGCTGCAATATGACTTGCTTGGCGGTTTGCGCGGCCACGCGGCCGAACTCCTCGACCTTTTGCGAGATTTCTACCGTTTCGCCGACTTTGGCGTTTTTATCGATCTTCTTGGCGTCGGCCAAAGTGATTTGCGTTTTTTCGTCCTCCACGTCATCCACGACGTCTTTAATAACGTAAGCGGTCACTTCGCCGGTGTTTAGGTTCATTGTGGCGCGAACTTCTTGTTCACGGTCGCCATAGTCACGGCGATAAGCCGCGGCCAGCGCTTGTTCCACGATATTTTGTACGAGGTCTTCGGGGAGGTTTTTTTCCTCTGCGATTAAGTTAATTGATTGGGCCAGTTGCTTAAAATCCATCTTGTCTCCTTATGTGCCGCGACAGCCTGTTCACGCGCAAAGCCCGTGATACCGCTGTCGCTCTTGGCCCATTACTGCGTTGTCGCCTGCAATGCTCCCTCGTCGTATATCAATACGTCTCGGTGTGCTTCTCGTCGACGCCTTGTACTGGACACAAGCACATAACGAGCCCTTACTTATTTACGTTTTTCGTAAAAATTAAATTATTAAATTTCCTAAAAGTAGAAAATCCGACCTCGCTTGGCCGGATAACACCCACCATTATAATCCAAACCCCCTTAAAGTCAATCCCGTAGGAAATTCGGACAAGCCTCCGTGTCCTACGGAAGCCCATGGGCTTCCTATTTCTGACGGGATCTATCCCGTAGTAGATCTCCGAGCACTTTGCTCTTAGCAAAGTATAGCTGCCTTTGGCAGCTTCTCGGAGGCTCACTACGGGACTAATCCCTCCCAACGGACCTCCAAAGCATGATAAAATCATACGGAAGAGCCCGTAATACGTCCTGCTTTATGGAAAGGAGGCGTATTCCGGACGGAAAACAATGTAGGAAAAATCATAAAGGTATCAGTTTTTATATGAGCAAATCCGTCACGTTACTTAACCAGCGGTTTACCCCGCAACACTACGTCCTGTCGCTTTCCCCCGATAAACAAAAAATGAGCTTTGAGGGTACCGTGATTATTAGCGGGAAAAAGATCGGGCAGCCTACAAAGCGGCTCACCTTTCATCAAAAAGGCCTGAAAGTAACCAAAGCCACTATCACCCGCCATGACAAAAAAGGTGATCAAGAATTGCGGGTCACGCGCATCAACGCTCACAAAGCTTACGATGAGGTACGGCTCCACACCGACCAAACCATTTATCCGGGCAACGTTACCGTTCGTTTGGAGTTTTCCGGAAAAATTACCCGGCAAATGAATGGCATTTACCCCTGTTTTTTCAATCACGACGGCGAACAAAAAAAGCTTATCGCCACGCAGTTCGAAAGCCACTACGCGCGGGAAGTCTTCCCTTGTATCGATGAGCCCGAAGCCAAAGCCACCTTCCAGTTGACCCTCACCACGCCGGAAGGCGAAACCGTGCTGTCCAACACGCCGCCCGAAAAACAAGACACCACGAACGGCTTAACGACCACGACGTTCGAGAAAACCCCGCACATGTCCACCTATTTACTCGCCTTCATTTACGGCGAAATGGGCTACGAACAAAGCAAGTCCAAAAGCGGCACCCAGGTACGCATTTACGCCACGGCAAGTAACGTAGCGCTCACCGATTTTGCCCTGGATTTCGCTACCAAAGCCTTGGATTTTTACGAAGATTATTTCGGCATTCCTTATCCGCTAGAAAAATGCGATCACATTGCCTTGCCCGACTTTGCCAGCGGTGCCATGGAAAACTGGGGCTGCATTACCTACCGTGAACAAGCCTTATTGATCGACGAAGAACATTCTCCGCTTTCCATGAAACAACGCGTGGCCATGGTTATCGCCCACGAGCTGGCACACCAGTGGTTTGGCAACCTGGTGACCATGCGGTGGTGGACGGATTTGTGGTTAAACGAAGGATTTGCCAGCTGGATCGAATTTTTGGCGGTGGATCACATCTTCCCCGAATGGAACGTCTGGACGCAATTTTTGGTGGACGAACAACAACAAGCGCTCAAACTGGATGCCCTGGAGCACACCCACCCGGTGGAAGTGCCCATCAAACATCCCGATGAAATCCGCAGTATCTTCGACACCATCAGCTACAGCAAAGGTGCCAGCGTTATTCACATGCTGCAAGATTACTTGGGCGCCGAGGCTTTCCGGGCCGGACTCAAACACTATTTGAAAAAACACGAATACGGCAACACCGATACGGTTGATTTATGGCGAGCGCTGGAAGAAATTTCCGGCAAGCCGGTCATGGATTTTATGCACGCCTGGACGTCCACCAGCGGCTTCCCGTTAGTTAACGCCGAGGTCGAAAATAATCGGGCGCGTATCACGCAGCGGCGTTTTTACGTCAACCCGCCGGAAAAACCCGGGGAGCAACTGTGGCCGATTGCCTTACAAACCACTGAATCCACCGAAGAAGAATCCACCTTCGACCAAGCGTCACTGGCGCTTACCCTGAAAGACCCCGATCACTTTCTGATCAACCAAGGCAGCGCCGGTTTTTACCGTGTCAGCTACAATAGCTCGCACATGCAGCGGCTCGGATCGCAAATCCAGAAAGGACACGTCCCGCCCGAAGACCGCTTGGGGCTTTTGGCCGATATTATCGAAACCGCCAAAGCCGGCAAAACTTCGACCGTCGACGCCCTGGAGTTTGTCTCCCACTTTGAGGACGAAACCGATTACGCCGTGTGGGACATTATCGCCGGCGTGTTGGGCAGCGTACGCTTGGTTATGCACGAGGAAGAAATTCGCGAGGCCATGAAACCGTTCGTCCGGCATTTGGTCGCTAAGGAGCTTGAACGCCTGGGGTGGGAAAAGAAAGACGACGAATCACACTTCGATTCCCTGCTCCGGCCGGTCATTTTGGGGATTGCCGCCAACGTTGACGACCCGGAAACCGTGGAACACGCCAAAGCGTTATTCAAAAAGGCGCACGACGTGGAAGACATCAGCGCCGATATCCGCCGCGGCCGCGCCCAGGACTCCAAGCAGGTCAAGCGGGGCAACTCCATTGATTCCGATCTACGCAGCGTGGTCTTCGGCACCGTAGCCCGTTTGGGTGACGAAAAAACCTTCGACAAATTGGTCGAACTGCACAGAAACGCGCACTTAAGTGATGAAAAGGTCACCATCGCCGCGGCACTTACCAGCTTCCGGCAGGAAAAATTGATAAAACGCGCCCTGGGCATGATCAAATCCGAAGACGTGCGCTTGCAGGACGTGGCTTATTGGATGGCCTACAGTTTAATGAACCGCCACGCCCGGGAAATCACCTGGCAGTGGATAAAAGACAATTGGGATTGGCTGGAAGAAAACCTAGGAAGCGACTTAAGCTTTTACCGCATACCGATTTACGTGGCCCGCGTACGCAGCGACAAGGAGTTCATCAAAGAATACAAAGCCTTCTTTGAGCCCAAACTGTCCCCGTCATTCGAGCGCGCCTACAACCAAGGCCTGGAAATGCTACAGTGGCAATCCGCCTGGAAAGACCGCGATTACAAGGAAGTGCTTACTCTTTTCAAGAACCGGAAGTAGTAGTTGGAAGATGGGTGCGGCAAGGCCGCATAGGTGAGAGATAATAGATGAGGGGTGATCGTCATGATAGATGGAAGATTGGGGAATGGGGATTGAATGCAACGGCTAGAAGATGGAATTTGGAAGATAGAAGATGGAAGATGGGGAAAGTAATAAGTAAAAAGTAGGTGGCGAGATCTCAGGCTCTCCTCAAACTGATTGGACGGCACCCGGGCAAGCAGCGAATCGTTGTCCGAGGACAGTCTTGGCTGCCTGCTTTAGATAAAGCAGCCAAGGCCGAGCCCTTTAGGGTCGTTCCCGCAATGGACACGCTGCTTGCCCGAGGTGGCGGCCAGTCACGATTTGAGGAGCCGCCTGTCGGCTTTTTGTCTATCTTTTTGCCGAACCAAAAAGATAGTCGGGAAAGCAAAAGCGAAGCTTTGCTCCGAAAAAACATACTTTGGGGCACTTTTTGACCATGCAAAAAGTGCCTGGGGGTGAAGCTGACCAGACAGCTTCGATGTTGCCGAACCAAAATGATAGTCGGGAAAGCAAAGGCGAAGCTTTGCGCCGAAACATACCATTCATCTAGTTACAGCCATTACGCCCCCGTTGCAGAGCAATAATACTAGAATTAACTCTAGTATTAATTCTAATATTATTTATTGAATCGTTTGACGGCAGTTTTCATATTTTGAATTGTTATCCGTGATTTGTTGTCTGTAATCTGCTGATTGAAGACTGAGAACGGACAACTGAAGACTGACAACTATAAACTGTTATATAACTAGTTATATAACACTTCCACGTAGTTCAGTTCTTCTCCGGTTATGCCGATGACCGCCAGCTGGTACTCGCCTTTCCATTGGTTGGTGTTTACCCACGCTTCCGCCGCGAACTTCATTTGCTGCAACTTCTTTGGGGTCACGTAGTCTTCGCCACGGCCGAAGTCCGATGATTTGCGGGTTTTAACTTCTACGAAGTACAGGCGCTTCTTCTTTTTGGCAATGATATCAATTTCGCAATATCGGGTGCGCCAATTACGTTCAATAATTTTAAACTTGCGCCCGCGTAAATACTCACAAGCCCGGTCTTCCCCGCTATCACCAATTGTTTTGGTGGTCGAACTCATGCAAAAGCGGCAACCGGTTTATAACTTTTACGGTGCAGCTTACTGATTCCGTGCACTTTAAGCGCCGATTTGTGCACGGCAGTACCGTAGCCCACGTGGCGTTCGAACCCGTAAAACGGGTAAAACCGGGCGGCGCGTACCATGTGCTTATCCCGCGCTACTTTGGCGTAAATACTGGCCGCGCTAACCTCGGCGTGTGAGTCGTCCGCTTTGGGAATAACCTCCACGGCGGTAAATTCCGCCGGGCAGTAATTTACGTTCCCGTCCATAATAATCCGCTCCTCAAACGTCGCGCCCAGCGCCAATAGTGCCCGGGCAACGGCTACACGCATGGCTCCGCTCAGTCCGAGCTCGTCAATCTCGCCGGGCTCCACCCAGCCTTCGCCGAAGTGGAAGCTGGAAGGGAGAAGCCGGAATATGGTTTCGCGTTTTTGTTTGCTGAGTTGCTTGGAATCCATTAAGCCCTGAGGCAGTTCGCCCGTCAGGCGAGCCGCGACGACAAGCAACGGCCCCGCCCAAGCACCGCGCCCGACTTCATCAATCCCAATGACAGTCTTTGGTCTTTTGTTATCAGTCATTAGTCTTAGTTCTTAATAAACTTTGGTCGAGCTTCTCTAGCATTTTTTGCACTTCAATCAGTCTTTGGATAACGTTCGTGGTGTCAAGTTCATGGACTCTATTCGCAATAACTAGCTGGGTTTCAAGTTCAGCGGTCGAGCCTTTAGATATGGACACGAAGTGGTGAAAATCTTTCGAGGTTCTTCTCTTACTGCCTTCGGCGATATTTGACGCTACAGAAACAGCGCACCTTTGCATTTGAAAGCATAGCCCATATTTCTCGGAACTCGGCAAGGAACCACACAGTCTATACACTGACTCTGCAAGATCAATGGACTTTTGCCAAACTTTCAGATCTTTAAACGATTTACCCACACTCAAACTATAAACGAATGACTGTGGACTAACAACTAGCTTTCCGTTTCGCGGTTTTTGAGGGCTTGATCGGCTTTTTCTTCGAGCTTCTTTTCTTCCTCGGCTTTTTTGGCTTCGACGGCTTCGTGTTCGGCGGCGACTTTGGCCTTTGCTTCTTCTTCGGCTTTTTCCGCGGCTTCGTCGCGTACGGTATTTACCGCTTCGCGGTCAAAATCAAGGCTGTTGAGCCGGGCGGAGCGACCGGTTCGCTTACGCATGTAAGTTAGGTAATTACGGCGCACTTTACTGCGCTTAGTGACTTCAATCTTGGTAACCAGCGGGCTGTGTAGCAAAAAGCTCTTTTCTACGCCCACGCCACTGGCGATACGACGCACCAGAATTCGTGAGGTCAGGCTGTTTTTGCGATCCACGCGAATCACCGTGCCTTTGAATACCTGGATACGTTCTTTGCCGGCTTCCTGAACTTTTTGATGCACTTCAACGGTGTCACCGGAACGTACGTCCACGACCTGCGCTTTTTTGTGCTTGGCTTCAATTTTTTGGACTAAAGACTCCATACCCGGTAGTAGACTTTCCTTTTGGTCAGACGACCAAATCTTAATATTTACCTAACATTTTGCCCTGACAGCAAGTTCACTTCCAGATTGATTTTCCGTTCTACGAAGTAGCACGGAAAGCTCACTACCGGGCTTAACTTGAGTGATTCTACAGGAGTTTCCACAAAAAAGCAACAATCCGGGGACGTAAAAACGCTCGCTTTTGCCCGCGAGGCTGGTTACACTATTTGCCATGGATTATAAAAAACTGGCTTTGCGAAAACATAAGGACTTGCGCGGAAAAATCTATCTTTCACTCAAAGATCCGCTCGATTCCCAGGAAAAACTTAGCACTTACTACACCCCCGGCGTGGCCGCGGTTTCTTCGTTCGTGGCCGAACACCCCGAGCAAGCGCGCGAGTATACCTGGCTAAACAACAACGTCGCGGTGATTAGTGACGGTTCCGCGGTGTTGGGTCTGGGCGACATCGGCCCCAAAGGCGCACTTCCGGTCATGGAAGGCAAGGCCATGTTGTTTAAACACTTCGCTGACATCGATGCCGTACCGATTATTTTGGATGTACACAGTGAGGATGAAATCGTAGCCGCCGTTAAAGCTATCGCCCCGAGTTTCGGCGGTATTAATCTGGAAGACATTGCCGCGCCGCAATGTTTTGTGATTGAGGATAGGCTTAAAAAAGAGCTTTCGATGCCAGTGTTCCACGATGATCAACACGGCACCGCCATTGTCGTACTCGCCGGCTTGCTAAATGCTTTACGGATCGTCGACAAAGATCTGAACGACTGCCGGGTGACATTCAGCGGCGTGGGCGCCGCCGGCGTGGCCATCATGAAACTCCTCAAGCTGTATGCCCCGCGAGTCATTATTCAGGCGGTAGATAGCAAAGGAACCATCAACAAGAAGCGAACCGATTTAAATGCCAGCAAGCAAAAACTGGTGGACGAAAACGTGATCGTCACGCAAAACGATGGTAATTTGGCTAACGCCATGGAAAACGCCGACATTTTTATCGGCGTCTCCCAGGGCAATCTGGTAAAACCCGAAATGATTAAAACCATGGCGCGTGACCCGATTATTTTTGCCATGGCCAATCCGGAACCGGAAATTTTACCCGACGTCGCGCACAAAGCCGGCGCGGCGGTGGTCGCCACCGGTCGGAGCGATTTTCCCAATCAAGTAAATAACGCGCTGGCTTTTCCCGGGATTTTCCGGGGAGCGCTGGATAACAACGTGCGTAACATCACCGATCGGCACAAAATCGCCGCGGCCAAAGCCATCGCCTCCCTGGTTGCCGACCCTTCGCCCGGCACAATCATCCCCAGCGTGCTGGACGACCGGTTAGTCCCAGAAATCGCCAAAGTAATTATTTAATATTGGCTTTCTCGATTTTTTGCCACAACGCCCCTTCATCAAGCGTGTAAAGATCAATGAGTGCATCGTCTGCATTCTCGTACGGCGTACTGTCACTTGGCCGGCTTTCGTACACAGGGGTAATCACCACTAAATCTACCCCGCAACCAACAAGAAGATCTAGTACCTTTCCCGTAGCTGGCCTTTGTACGAATTGGCTTGAGTCTTCACTAGCTGAATGGACTGATGCGCTACACCTAAACTCATACCAGCCGTCATCTTGCTCTTCGTGCCTATACGCCCTTACATCGTCTGGTGAAAACGTAACTTCGCCACATTCGTGACACTTACCTGTTATTCGGATACTCATATTTGGGCAAAGTTTACTACTAGTTTCGGTGTCAATCAACTTTTAGCCAACGACGCGGTAGACTTCTTCCAGCGTGGTCTCGCCCTTCACTACCTGTAACATACCGTCGTGCAACATGGTAATCATGCCACTTTGTACCGCGGCGTTTTCGATTTCCTGGGTGCTCAAACCTTTTTGGGAGCTTAATATCTCTCGGACGTGATCGTTCACGGTAAACTGCTCGCGAATGGCCACCTGCCCTTTATACCCGAAAGGATTGTCCGCCGAACTACCGGGTTTATACAGCTGCAAGTTACTCAGATCGGGCGGTTCGATACGTTCCGGTAGAGTGGAAAATACCTGCTGAATGAGCTCAATTTCCTCCTGTGAAGGCTGGTAAGCCACCTTGGTATCCGGATCCAGCCGACGCACCAGCCGCTGGGCCATGACCAGCCGGATGGCCGACAAATATAGCGGGTTGCTTTCAATAATGTCCAAAAGCCGGGTCAACGCCGCGGCAGCGGAGGAAGCGTGAAACGTGGATAACACCAAATGGCCGGTCAAGGAGGCCTGCAAAGCGGTTTTGGCGGTATCCATATCACGAATTTCGCCGACCATCACGATATCCGGATCCAGCCGCAATACCGCCCGTAAGCGCTCGGCAAAACCTTGTTCCTGCCCACTTTTGGAGTTAACCGACAGTTGCACTACACCGGGAAACTGAAATTCTACCGGGTCTTCAATGGTAATGATCTTACGTTCGTCACTATTCAGCGAGTTGAGCATGGAATACAGCGTGGTAGTTTTACCCGAACCCGTCGGACCGACCGCCAGCACCAAACCACTCGGACGAGAGATAATACCGTCCACCACTTCACGCTGCGCGCTGGAAAGCCCTAGGCGATCCAACTTGTAGCGTTCGGCATCCATATTAAACAGGCGCATCACGGCGTCCATGCCATTTATGGTGGGGACGGTTTCCAGGCGAACATTAACGTCAACGTCCGCGCCATCGGCCATTTTGCCTTTTTGGTGAATATGCCCTTGTTGGGCGGCATCGGCCGCGGTAGAAATATTACCGGCGCTGGCAATGGCCGACATCAACAGCCGGCAGCGTTCTTTACTCAACCTGGCGACCGGGTGCAGCACCCCGTCAATACGAAACCGAATTCGGACTTCTTCTTCCTGGTTTTCCAGGTGAATATCCGAAGCACCGAGTTTATGGGCCTGTTGCACCAGGTACGCCAACATATCATCGGCACGGACTTGATTGAGCGTATCCGACACCCGTTTAATGATCTGTTCGGTATCCTCGCCTTTGATCTCGATGTCATGGTACTCAACTTTTTTTGGCGGGTTGTACAGTTTCATGTATTCCCGGAATCCGGCGTCGGAAATCAGATAAAAACGTAGCCGCTGATCCAAAAACGTGTGCCGCAGCTTTTCGAATGTTTGCTGCGAGGTATTATTGGTAACGCCGAAGTTAATGGCTTGTTTATTAGCGGAAAGTGGCACCACGCGCATCTGCTGCATTTGTTCGAACGTCATAAGCTCTTTATATAGCTGTTTGTCGGTTCCGGCGGTGTTATGGTATTCCAAGCCCAGAATAGTCGCCCGGCGGCGCGTGCTGTTCTCCTCAATGGTACGGGCGTCTTGGCTCATCCCGCCGTAGCCCCCAAAGCAGCGTTACTCACTGTTATCGATTGTTGAACATGAACTTCAATCATTACTACCCTTCCATATAACGAGTCGCTTGCGCAGCAACTTTGTGGCTTACTGCGGGGCTCATTGGTATCTATTTAAACATAAGCGCACCGACAAGGAAATAATCTGTTATGATTAGCCGTGTGGAACGGGAAATTTTCGTTTTGGCTCACGACATTAGGAGCGCCCACAATATAGGAGCGCTTTTTCGGCTGTGTGACGGGCTGAATGTCGCCACACTTTACCTCACGGGGTACACGCCGCACCCCATTCGTCCCGAAGACCCCCGCTTACCGCATATACGCCAAAAACTACAAAAACAAATTGAAAAAACCGCTTTGGGTGCCCAAAGCACGCTGGCATGGGAGTTTCACGAAGATCCCGCGCCCCTTATAAAACGTTTGCGTTCCGAGGGCACCGTTCTTGCCGGGCTGGAACAGGCGGACGATTCCGTGGAGCTTGCCGGATTCTCCCCGCCGAAACGCCTGTGTTTGGTGTTGGGGCGGGAAGTGGAAGGCATCGATCCCGACCTGCTGGCGCGGTGCGACGTCACTTTGGAAATCCCCATGCTCGGCAAAAAAGAATCGCACAACGTGGTAAACGCCGCGGCCATGGCGTTGTTTCATTGTAGATTTCACTAAGACATCGTATAATCAAAAGCGTTATGGCAAAACAAAAACGGATGACTGCCATTCATCATAAAAAGCGGCACGGTCACCACAAAAAACACACCGACTCTTTCCGTAGAGTGTACTGGCCGTATATCCCCATGCTGGTCATGCTCTTGGTGGTGCTGTTAATGGGCAGCGTCCACCCCCGCCAACTGGGGCGCGTACTGGCCGCCCAAAGCAATGTCGATCACTTGGGTCTACTATCGGCGACCAATGAGCAACGCGAACGGCAAAATGCCGATCCGCTCACCCAGAACCAGCTTTTAAACCAAGCGGCCCAGGCCAAAGCCGAAGACATGAAAACGCGTAACTATTGGTCGCACGAAACTCCGGACGGCCAAGAACCGTGGGTTTTCGTGCAAGAAACGGATTACACCTACCAGCGGGCAGGAGAAAACCTGGCCTACGGGTTTACTACCAACTCCTCCACGGTTGGCGGGTGGATGCAAAGCCAATCACACCGTGAAAACATGCTGGATCCGGCCTATACGGAAGTCGGATTCGGCATAACCCAGGCCGATAATTATTTGGGCGGTGGACCGGAAACCATCGTCGTGGCTTTTTACGCGACCCCGGGAACCGAAGACAGCCCCGTCGTCCGGGAGGCCGGGACTTTGAGTACGCCGCCGAATGAACGGACACCAATTTCGGTATTCGCCAACACTGCCGGCCTTGGGAACCAATGGATCAATTTGGCCGCCGGTATAACTACCGGCCTGGCCGCCGGATTCCTGATCGCCCGCCACGGTTTGCGGCTCAAGCGAATTATGCGAAGCGGCGAACATTTCGTCATGCATCACCCCGTGTTGGACTTAAGCCTTACGGCGATTATCATACTCGGGGTATTGCTGCTACAATCGGTCGGCTTCGTTGGTTAGTGAAGCTTAACGTTATCTTCGCCTAGTAGCTCCACGAAGGCACTTCGCGTCGATTCGCCATGATCTATTTTTTGCGGCAGTTTAATCACTTGCCGATCTCCGTTATCGCCTATTACCAAAACCACGTCCCTATCGCCCGAAAAACGCTCGCTGACCCGCTTGATGTCCATTAACGTCTTTTGATCTTGGCTGGAGGGGATACGTAAATACAGCTTGGAATCGACTGGGGGGGTCGCCGCGACCGCGGGTTTCGCGGGTTTCGCGGTGGCTTCAGCGCTTTTTGCCGGCTTTTTACGGGGTTTTTTACGGGCTTCGCGATTGGCTTGGTCCAGCGTGATTTCTTGGGCATCGTTGGCAATGACCTTTACCTCACTGGTCAGATGCCCGTCCTTATCGGTGGCCGATAGCTTCCCCTTTACCAACACGATTTTGTCGTGCTCCCACAAATGCCGGGTTTCTTCGTAAATTTTAGGGAAAAGCAAAAGCTCGGTCTCCTCGGTAGTGTCGGCAATTTTTACGAAAGCCATTCGTTGTCCTTTTTTGGTGGTGATTTCCCGTACTTCGTTGACGCTGCCACCGATCGTCACCCGCGAGCCATCGGCATCGGGCTTAAGCGAACTAATCGGTTCGGTTTTGGCCGCCAGGAATTTTTGATAGTCCTCTAGCGGATGCGCCGATACGTAAATACCCAATAACTCCCGTTCCCACTTTAGGTGTTCGGTGTGAATGGGCGGCACCGGCGGTTGCTCAAGGCGGAGCGTGCCTCCCGTGAGTTCGGTCTGCTCCCCGCCGCCGAATAAGTCCGTTTGGCCAATGGCCTTTTGCTTGTGTAGCCGCTGGGCGTAGGCCAACACCACGTCGATGTTATGAAGCAGCGTACCGCGTTCTTCCAGTTCGCTGAAGGCGCCGGCCCTGGCCAAGCTTTCAATGGCTTTTTTATTAACGATCCGCGGATTTACCCGGGCGAAGAAATCGCTCAAGGAGCCGAACTTTCCGTCTTGGCGGGCACGCAGAATCTCCTCCACCGCGCCACGGCCGACGTTTTTAATGGCCGCCATACCGAAACGGATTTGCTTGGTGTCCGGCACTACCGCGAATTCCACGAACGACTCGTTGACATCGGGCAACAACACGTCGATTCCCAAGTGTGTACACTCGGTAATTTCAATCGCTAAACGGTCGGTGTCGTCAAAATCGCTGGTCATCAGCGCCGCCATGAACGCGCTGGGGTAATGCGCCTTTAGATACGCCGTCTGGTAGGCAATCAGGGCGTAACACGCGGCGTGCGATTTGTTAAAGCAGTACGCGGCAAAATCTTCCAGTTGCTTCCAGAACCGCTCCATCTGCTCGCGGGTCGCGCCGGAATGTTTGATCCCGCCTTCAATGAACTCCTCTTTCATTTTGGCCATGAGCTCGGCGATTTTTTTACCGATGGCTTTGCGGAGCGTATCGGATTGGCCGCCACTGAATCCGCACATGTCGCGGGCAATCTGCATCACCTGTTCCTGGTACACCAACACGCCATAGGTGTTCTCCAGGGCGTCCTTCATTTTATCGTGGAAGTACTCAATCTTTTCCTCGCCGTGTTTGCGGCGGATAAAGGTGTCGATAAACTGCATGGGGCCGGGACGGTACAGCGACACCATGGCGATAAGATCATCGAACACCGACGGTTTCAGCTCTTTTAGATATCGTTTCATCCCCGCGGATTCGAACTGGAACACGCCGGTCGTCGCGCCGTCTTGGAATAATTGGTAAGTTTTTTCATCGTCCAAGGGAACGTGGGAGATATCTATGTCCGTGCCTTCCACTTTGCGAATAATTCTTAGGGCGTTTTTAATAATGGTTAAGTTGGAAAGTCCCAAAAAATCCATCTTTAACAGCCCCAGTTCTTCCACCGGATTCATGGGGTACTGGGTGGAGACCACACCCTTTTGGGCCATTTCCAAAGGCACGAACTTCACGATGTCGTCGGGCGCGATCACGACGCCGGCGGCGTGCACGCCGTGGCTGCGAATGGTGCCTTCCAGCTGTACGGCCAAGTCGAACACGCGCTGCGCGGTTTCGTTGGATTCGTATTCTTCCCGCAAATCGTTGTCGTCCTTGAGTGATTTTTCCAGTGGTATGTGTTTTCCTTGAACCGGTGGCGGAATCATTTTGGCCAATCGGTCGGCTTCGGCGTAAGGCACTTGCAACACGCGTGCCACGTCACGCACCGCGTTCCGGGCGGCCATACGCCCGAAAGTGACGATATTGGCCACCTTGTCTTCCCCGTATTTATCCACGCAGTACTGGATTACTTCGTCCCGGCGGTTATCCTGAATGTCGATATCGATATCCGGCATGCTCACACGGTCGGGGTTCAAAAATCGCTCAAAAAGCAAATCGTACTTAAGCGGATCCAGATCGGTAATGTTGAGCGCATAGGCGATAATCGAACCCGCCGCCGACCCACGGCCCGGACCGAACACGATCCCTTGGGCTTTGCCCCAGTTTATGAAATCGGCGATGATCAAAAAGTAACCGCTAAAGCCCATGTCCTTAATGATCCCCAGTTCGTACTGCGCCCGCTCAATTACCTCCCCCGGCAATTTGGCTTTGGCTTCGGCGAGCTTTAAATCTTTCACCTCACTCAGCGCGTACCCGCCGTAGCGCCACGCCAACCCTTGAAAGACCAGTTTATTCAGATAGCTTTCTTCGCTGGCGCCTTTGGGCGTTTCGAACTTGGGAATAAAGATTTTTCCGAGCTCCAGCTCCACATGGCAACGATCGGCCACTTCTTTGGTATTGGTAATGGCTTCCGGGAAGTCGCCCTGCCACCGCGCGATCAACTCCTCCGGTTTGGTGACATGCAGATGAAAGTCCTTTAATGACATTCGTTTTTCGTCGCTCATGAATGATCCGGTCTGTACGCACAGCAAGACTTCGTGCGCTTCTTGGTCGGCGTGCTTCAAATAATGCGCGTCCGCGGTAAGCACGCACTTGATATCCAGCTCTTCAGCCAGTTTTCGCGCGCCCTTATTAACCTTTTCCTGTTCATCCCATTTACTGGGGTGATCGGGGTGCCCGTGATCCTGCAATTCAATATAGTACCGATCGCCAAAAATCTTTTTATACGCCGTGGCGATTTTTTTGGCTTGATCATATTGGTCGCGCCGCAAGGCGTCCCCGACTTCGCCGCCGATACAGCCGGAAAGCGCGATAATGCCTTCGTTGTATCGCTGTAATAAATCGTGGTCGACGCGCGGTTTGTAATAAAAGCCATCCAAGTTGGCGATAGTCGAAAGGCGCATCAAGTTCTCGTACCCGCGCTGGTTCATGGCCAAAAGAATCAAGTGGTAGTTCAGCTTATCTTTACCGGGGTCTTTATCGGTGTGTTTACGGGCCGCCACGTACGTTTCCATGCCGATAACGGGGTTAATATCATCCTGCTTGGCGGACTTATAAAACTCCACCACGCCCGAGAGTGTCCCGTGATCGGTGATGGCTACCGATTGCATTCCGTTCATCTTGACCCATTCAATCAAATGCGGAACTTTGGTCAGCCCGTCAAGCAAACTGTACTGCGTGTGATTATGCAGATGAACGAAATCCGATGGTTGCAATTCTGGCTTGCTCAAAAACCCCTCCTGACGCTTTCCATTCTACCTAGCCGGCGCCCTGATTTCGAGACTTATAATTACAACGCACGCGCCGGGGCGCTCAGTAAAGCCATACTAACGCGACACGTCGCGGAACATTTCGATAAGCGATCCCACTAGCGGCACATCCAACAATAGTGAAGCCACCCACAACAATATACCGGCGCCGAGTGTCGCGCCGAAAAACCCACCGATACCACTCAGGAATCCACGAAGAAAACTGAGCCGCAACATTCGCGAGCGGCTAACGAAATTGCTTTCGTACACGAAACCGAGCAACCGGCCGACGCGCTCGATGTCTTTTTGGTTATTTTTTCCCGGACTTATCGTTGGCTTTTTGAGCATCGGAAAGAAATTTCTTTAGGTGTTCACTGGCTTTATTGGCGTCGTCGATGGCCTTTTGCAAATCCTTGTCATCGGCTTCGCCCTCATGCGCGGCGCTCAACATTTCGCTGGCTTTCTTCTTGGCGGTCTGCGCCTTGCTGACGGCGTTTTCAATCTCGGTTTTGGTGCGCGCTTTTACCTTGCTTTTTTGGACTTTGGCCTTATCGGTTAACTCAATTAATTCCTTCTGAGCGGCCTTGAGCCGTTTTTCGGCTTCCGCCTTGGCTTTGGCGGCCGAATCTTTAATATCTTTGCGGGTTTCCTTACCGCTTTTCGGCGCGGTCAGTATGCCACCTACGTACCCCGCGGCAGCGGCTACTACGGTTCCTATTGCCCATTTTCCGGAATTTTTTCCCATTACTTCTTCTCCTTCTTATTATGCTTAAATACGGTTTCGGCCAAATGCGAGAGTAGTTTGCCCACCGCGAGCGGCCCGGAGGTCGAGGCGAATATATCGCTAATGGTTTCCGCCTTGCCGGCGATGTGCTCGGCGTGTTCGGAAATCCGTTTCAAGGAATTTAGTACCTGAATGAACTTGTAGGTCGCGATGATCGCCAAAACCAAAAATAACGCCAAAAAGGCCGACAAGATAATAACGAGAATTTGTTCTGCTCCGTCCATACCCTTTATTGTAACATCTCCCGTCCACCCGAAACAGCCCAAAAAATTGTAAGGGTCGTATTTAGCCTTCGAGTTTTTTGCGGAGCGTATCCTTGGCCAGCTGCGGATTGGCCTTGCCTTTGCTGGCCTTCATGACCTGCCCCACCAAAAAGCCGATAGCTTTGGCTTCTCCGTTGCGCACGTCGTCCGCCGCGCCTTGGTTTTGGGCGATCACGTTTTCCACGATGGCCTCAATTTCGCCTTCGTCGGATACCTGCAGTAGTCCTTGCTCTTCGGCGTACTTGGCGATATCTTTCGGCTCGGCGCCGGAAGTCAGCACGGTGGTTATAAGAGCCTTGGCGTTGGTAGAACTTATCTTGTTTTGATTTATAAGCCGCAGCGTTGCTTCGTACAGCGCTTTCCTGACGGTTTCGTTGTCCAGGTTGATGGTCACCGAGTCGTCGCGCCGCAGCGGCACTTCCACGTTGACGAGCAAGTTGGCGAGCGGCTTGGCGTCCTCGGCCGCCGCTTTTTCCACTTGCTGCATGTAGCCCAGTTCGTATTCCAGTTCCGCCTCCAGGAGCGTTTCGATTTGCCCGCTATCCACTCCGGCTTCGGCTAAGCGTTCACGCCACTCGCCGGGCATGGTGGGCAGGCTTTGTTCGGCGTCTTGAATTTGCAAGTCGCTAAGCTCAATCGGCGGCAAATCGGGATCCGGGAAATAGCGATAATCGTGAGCTTCTTCCTTGCTGCGCTGAGAAATGGTTTTTTGCATAGTGTCGTCCCACCCGCGCGTTTCCTGCATGACCTTTTCGCCCTTCTCCAGCAAGTCGATTTGGCGATTTATTTCGTATTCCGTGGCCTTTTCCACGCTCCGGAAACTATTTAGGTTCTTGGTTTCGCTGCGTGTTCCCAGCTTGTCGCTGTCGCTGACGGACACGTTAACGTCAAAACGCATATTGCCGTGATACAAATCGGCGTTGGAAACCCCGCCGTAGCGCACCAGCAAGTACAGTTCGCGGGCGTAGGCCTTGGCTTCCGCCGGCGTGTGAATGTCCGGTTCGGAGACGATCTCGAACAGCGGCGTGCCGGCCCGGTTCAGATCCACCAATGAATAATCCGCACCGGCGGGGTGGGTGTTTTTACCGGCGTCTTCTTCGATCTGTACGCGGTTTAAGCGGACGGTTTTTTGTTCGCCGTCCACGGTGATACGCACTTCTCCGCCTTTAATAATCGGGCTGTCCAGCTGCGTGATTTGATAACCTTTGGGTAAGTCCGGGTAAAAATAATGTTTACGCTCGAAAAAGCTATGGCGTTGCGGTTCCACGTTAAAAGCGAACGCCAGCCGGGCGGCGTGTTCTACCACTTTTTCGTTGAGCACCGGCAACGCCCCGGGCATGCCGAAGCAAATGTGGCTCACCAAAGTATTGGGCTCCGCTTCACGGGCGTCGTTGGCCACGGCGGCGAACAGCTTGGTCATGGTGTGCAACTGCACGTGGCATTCGATTCCGATGGTGGCCGTATATTTACTTTTCACTGGGCAAGGCTCCGAGATCTCTTAGGGCTTGGCGGAAGTTGGCCAGGGCTTTTTTGGTTTCCTCCTCGCCGGGCTGACGCTCTTCGTTAGCGATAAGTTTTTTGTACAAATTATGGGCGTCCCAGACTTGGTCGTTTTTGCTGAACTTTTTTTGCGCGGAGACCAAACGCTCCCCGGGAGTTTTCCCTTTGAACTTTCGCTGCTTGAGCGCGCGGTCCAGCAATTTGTCCGCGGCAATCACCGCGTCACGCCAGGTAGACTTGTCCTTGCAAAGACTTTGGAGTTCCCGCCATCGAGCAACGTACTTTTGCTTTTTAGGGCGCTTTGGCAACTTTTTATACGCCAAAAAACCTACGAAAACGGCAATAACGCTCCCGGCGGCAATGGCAACTATGGTTTCCGGTGTCATGTCACGACCTCCTCAATGGTTTTAGCGAACGACAGTAGTTTATTATCTTTTTGCCTGGCGGCCATCACGTGCAACCCCACGGGTAGTCCCTCGGCTTCTTTCGCGGGAAGGCTAATCGCGGGGATACCGGCCAGGCTCGGCCCAACGGTCATGATATCGGCCAAGTACATTTGCAACGGGTCGTTCGCGTTTTCGCCGATCTTAAAAGCGGTAGACGGCGCGACGGGACCGACCAGGTAGTCTACTTCCTCGAACGTTTCGGCCAGCTCATTGATAATTTTGGTGCGCACCAGCTGCGCCCGGCGATAGTAGGCATCGTAGTAACCGCTGGAAAGCACGTAGGTGCCGATCATGATCCGCCGTTTGGCTTCCGCGCCGAATCCTTCGCTGCGGGATTTTACGTAACTTTCGTGCAAATTCGCGGCGCCCGGGCTGCTGTACTCAAAGCGCTGTCCGTCGTAACGGCTCAAGTTACTGCTGATTTCCGCCGGTGCCAAAACATAATAACAAGCCAACGCCAGGTCGAGCGAAGGCAAGCTGACTTCTTTGACGTTCACGCCGGCGTCTTTTAATTTTTCTACCGCCGCTCGTACGGATCGTTTAACGCCGTCATTCACGCCTTCGCCCATGAATTCTTTGACTACGCCCACGGTCTGCCCTTTCAAGTCGGTGAGTTCGGCTTCTTCGGTAATGGAGCTGTCAATGGTCGTGCCGTCCAGTTCGTCTTTTCCGGCCATGCAAGAAAGCACCAACGCCGCATCTTCCACGCGGCGCGTGAGCGGACCGATCACATCCGTGCTGCTGGCCATGGCCACCACACCGCTGCGCGACACGGTTCCATGCGTCGGCTTATAACCGACCGCACCGGTAAACGATGCTGGTAAACGGATGGAACCGCCGGTATCGCTCCCCAAAGCGAACGGTGCCATATCCAACATCACCGCCGCGGCCGAACCGCCGGACGAGCCGCCGGGCACGCGGGTTTTATCGCGCGGGTTTTTGGTGGTCATGTAGTCACTGTTTTCCGTGGACGATCCGTGCGCGAAGGCGTCCAGGTTGGCTTTGGCCACGCAAATCGCGCCCTGCTCTTCCAACCGGTTAATCGCGGTGGCTTGGTAGGGCGCCTCGAACCCGCGTAGCATATTGCTGCCCGCGGTGGTTTCCGCGCCGAACACTAAAAAATTATCCTTGGCAATGAACGGCACGCCGGCTAACTTGCCAACTTTGTCGCCTTGGGCAATTCGCTCATCGATTTCTTTGGCTCGTTTTAAGGCGCGGTCTTTGGTGGTCGAAATAATTGCCCGGTATTCTTTGCCCGACTCAATCGCGGCCAATGATTTTCGCACCAATTCCGTGGCCGACGTTACTTGTTTTTGGACGTCCAAAACACAGTCGGCAACCGCCTTCCAATCGCTCATTATTATAATACTCGTTTCACTTTTAGTGAGGTTTTGTCGGTTGAAGGCGCGATTTTTAGCAGATCCTCCGGCGTGGCTTGGTACGGTTTAACGACGTCTTCACGCGTAGCATTTTTTAGCCCGCCGACCTGAATGGTAGGCTCCAGCCCGTCCACGTCGACCAACTGCAGCGCCTCCACGTAGCCCAAAATGTCACTTATTTCTCCCTGGAAAGCCGCGACTTCCGCGTCACTCAGCTCCAATCGGGCCAGTTGCGCCAGTTTTAGCACATCGTCTTTACTCAGATTCGCCATTCTTTTTAGTATATCAAACATCCGTGGCGGTGTTGATACGTTTCTATCCACCCATTCCGGAGGTCTTTTCGGGGACGAAGCGTGCCTCCGGTAAGCGTTGTGGCGGGAAAGAGCTTCCCCAAGTAAGTTCATGAACTTTACAAAATCCGAACACGAGGGTACCATAAGCATTAAGATGCAAAGTAAAACATGGGAAATAAAAGGTGGCGCTTGAAAGAGTAGATCTTGAAACGCACGAACCGATGCCCGTCGGCACCGAATCCGGCGGCCACGAAACACAACTTAGAGCTATAAACCCTCGTGCCAGCGAGGGTTTTTCGTTGGAAACCAAAAAAGTCAACCTTGCCGCGGAAATTGGTGGCACCCTGGTACCGGCAACTTTGGAGTTTCCGGCCGATCCGGATAATATCGAAGACTCACGACCGTTGACTATCGTGAACGGGTACGGAGCAAAGAAGTTCGGATACGACGGGCTACGAGCGGCACTAGCGCAACACGGGAAGGCAGCGATATCCATGCAGCCGTATGGGCTTCAGTCGTTCGCTTCACGCTTTGGAAGAGATCATTTTCTGCATCCGGAAATTCTGCTCAGCAAAGCGCTGTATGGTGTTATGCGCAAAACGCAAGACAATGCGGACCAATACCCGGAACTTGACGTAGAAAAGTTCGATCTTGCTGGGCACTCCTTGGGACTACACACAAGTACCACGACGGCATTACATAAACCGGATATGGTCGCTTCCATTACCAACGTCGAAGGAGTTGGCTGCGAAAATAGCCGTAGTTTGTGGCGCATGTTGGGTCGAATTAGGCCGTTCCTGCGCCATGAAGCATTGCCGGCTTACCGCGAAGACGGGTTAAAATTCGAAAAAGGTACGCTCCATGCCATACGCTCGGAAATTGATTACTTTTTCCCACACCTCACACAGGCGGTTATTCGCGGCTACATGGCGGCAACGTGTGATAATCGGCAGGATTTGGCATACTTAAAGCGCGAACATAATATTAAGTTAGCGGCGATATTGGGCAATCGTGACCAGTTAATCCCGGCGGATGAGACGGTGAGAGCTTCTTGGGGGTTGTTCGACTACGCCAAAGTTATTGACGCCAATCACCTCGGACCGGTTACCGACCCTTACGTTTTCGCGCATGAAATTGTAACCTGCATTGATCATTTGCGATCCGATCCGCAACCACAATCCGTAACCTAGCGAAAAATTAACCCTCCACCGCTTCTTAGTATTTTTCCCCGTTCGATAAAGTCATCCGTGAACAAAACGCCAGCAAATATGCTCCAACGAACAATACTACCGAACTCCGAGTTAACTCCGAGTTAACTCCGATTTAACTCGGAGTTCGTTTTTATAATAAACAATTTTATGGAATGAGGGAGGGTACGAAGTTAATGTGTTAAGCCTGGTTTCGCCCCACCGAGAGACGGACACCAGCGTGCGGAATCGCATGGTCGCACGACCCCCCGCGCAGGCTCAACTGACCGCGGCCGGAACCCGCGTCCGGAATCCAAGTGCTGCCGTCAGCCCCGCCAGCCGGCTTCATAGCCAGTTGCACAAAACGGGTGAAGGTTCGGGTGTCTAGTAGTGGCTCGCCGGCTTCGCGTCGTTGCGCATTCAGAATGATGTAATCAGCTGGGTTCACTAGTTCGTGATCTTGAGCTAAATTGGACTGATCTTTACCTTTTTTGCTTGGAAACCGCAGGCCAGACTCACCTTCGTAATCAGTGGCGGTAAGCATAGCACGGGCTGAAGCCGTAATGTCTTGACGTGCCGATGCACTGTCCAGACTTCGGCTGTTTAGTTCCGCCGGGCTGTACTGACTCCAAAATGGTTCGTAAACGTAGGTTTTTGCCTGTTGCTGTCTGTCAAACGCGACCACAAGCGCAGCAAGCGGAAAGCTATCAGACAGGTTAATCGACATGAATGGCTCTACGTCGTTTTTGTCGTACTGTCCGTGAAGGCCTTCGTGAAGTTGTTGCATGTGCATGCCAACTTCTTCGGTCAGTTGCGCCTTGTCTATCTGGCCTAAAGAGCCGAAAGCCGCAACCGCCAAGTCGGTGCGCTCAGTTACGCTAAACGGTGCTTCGGCGGCTGCATTTGTAGCAGCTTGATCGCCACCTGTAAAAGTAAGCCCTCTTAGTACTTCACTCATAAGCTGCATATTACAACTTTTCTTTGTTTGTGTCAACCTGTTTTTCCGCCCCCCACCACTACTACGACAAATAAAAATAACCCCCGCCTCCGACATTTAACATCTTAAATAAGAACGACACCACCGAACTCCGAGTTAACTCCGATTTAAATCGGAGTTAATGTATGTCTCCCGTTTCAAACTTCAGATTGGTGCTGATGATTACATCTTGGGTTTGACTTCTTTGATGATGTCTCTTACCCGCGCCTTAAATTTTGGCGTTTCGCAATCCGGTTGCGGACTGCTCCACTCAGAATTTCGGGCGGGGTCAGAGTTTTGACTTGACTTCGGCAATAATGTCTCTGAGCTCCGCGGCTTTTTCGAATTCCAGGTTTTTGCTGGCCAAGTCCATTTGCGCGCTTAAGTCCTTAACGATCTGTTTGTATTCGTCTTTGGGTACTTTTTTAAGATCCAGCTTGGCGGTCTTGGCTTCTTCCGGTAGGTCGGGGCGCAAGCCTTTTTCCACCGCTTTGGCGATGCCTTTGGGCGTGATGCCGTGTTCGTCGTTGTAAGCTTTTTGGATTTCCCGGCGGCGGGTAGTTTCGTCCATGGTGCGCCGCATACTTTTGGTGACGGTGTCGGCGTACATCACTACTCTGCCCTCCTGATGCCGGGCGGCGCGGCCGACGGTTTGGATCAGTGCCTGCTCACTGCGCAAGAAGCCTTCTTTGTCGGCGTCCAAAATGGCCACCAGGCTAACTTCCGGCAAGTCCAGCCCTTCTCGCAGCAAGTTGATCCCCACCACCACGTCATACGTACCCAGGCGCAGATCGCGCAGGATGTCGGTGCGCTCTAACGTCTCGATATCGCTGTGTAAGTACGTGACTTTGATGTCTTCGTCCTGTAAATATTCGGTTAAGTCCTCCGCCATGCGTTTGGTCAGCGTGGTCACTAACACGCGCTGGCGCTTATCCACGGTGGCTTTTATTTCGTCGATCAGATCGTCAATTTGGCCTTTGATGGGCCGGACTTCGATTGGCGGATCAAGCAGGCCGGTGGGGCGAATGACTTGCTCAATCGGTTTACCGCTGCGGCTTAATTCGTATTCCGCCGGCGTGGCGCTGACGTACACCACATTATTGATATGGCGCTCGAATTCACTGAATTGCAGCGGACGGTTATCCAGGGCGCTGGGCAGCCGAAAGCCGTGTTCTACTAGCACTTCTTTGCGGGCGCGATCGCCATTGTACATGCCGCGCACTTGCGGGATGGTCATGTGTGATTCGTCAACGAACATCAGGTAATCATCCGGAAAGTAATCCAAAAGCGTGGCGGGTTGCTCGCCGGGCTCGCGGTTGGTCAAGTAGCGGCTGTAGTTTTCGATGCCTTTTACGAAGCCGGTTTCTTCCAGCATTTCCAGGTCAAAACGGGTTCGTTGCTCCAGCCGCTGGGCTTCCAGTAACTGATTATTACGTTTGAACTGAGCGAGCCGTTCTTGCAATTCGTGTTCGATTTGGCCCAGGGCAATCTTGAGTTTGTCCTGGCTGGTCACGTAGTGGCTGCCCGGGAAAATGCGCAGTTCGTTTTGGTCGGCCTCAATCTCACCGGTCAAGGCGTTGATCCGGGTGAGCCGATCAACTTCATCCCCGAAAAATTCCACGCGGTAAGCGGCTTCCTCGCCGGCGGGGAAAATATCCACCACGTCGCCGCGTACCCGAAAAGTGCTGCGGTGAAAGTCGGTATCGTTGCGTTGGTATTGAATGTCCGTCAGTTGCCGCAGGAATTTATCCCGCACGCGGCGTTCGCCCTTTTTCAGGTGAATGGACAACCCGTCGTAATCTTCCACGGAACCGATACCGTAAATGCAGCTCACACTGGCCACGATAATCACGTCCCGCCGAGACAGCAACGCGTCGGTGGCGGCATGGCGCAGGCGGTCGATTTCCTCGTTAATTTGGCTGTCTTTTTCGATGTAGGTATCGCTGCGCGGAATGTAAGCTTCCGGCTGATAATAATCGAAGTAACTCACGAAATAGTGCACCGCGTTATCCGGGAAAAACTGCTTGAACTCACTATAGAGCTGTGCGGCCAAAGTTTTGTTATGCGATAAAACCAGCGTGGGCTTTTGTACGGACTGGATCACGTTGGCCATAGTGAACGTCTTGCCCGAACCGGTCACCCCGAGCAAAGTTTGCTCTTTTTGTTTGGCATCCAGCCCTTTAATCAGGGCTTCGATAGCTTGGGGTTGATCACCCTGCGGATCGTACTGTGACTTCAGCTGAAAGCGGTTCATCCCACCATTGTAGCAATTTTACTGAGAGGTGTCGTACCAATCATTGGGATTGACTCCTTCGACCGTTCCACCGGACGTAACCTCTACCCCAATTAATGCCTGATGCCCGCTTTTCGGACAGTCGGCACGTAAACCGCATTCCACGAATTCGTTGTAGTAAGCCCGGTAATCCGGCCTATCTTGCGTACGGGCAAATACGTAAAAGGTACCTTCCGGCGCTTCGATTGAGTAATCCGCGACATTCACTTCGTGGCATTCGCCAACGATTTCGTTGGTTTCGACCGATTCAAGGCATATTTCCAAATCCTCGGGGAGCCTTTCACTGGGGTAGCCCGCTTCACCGCTAATGATACCGGTGCTCGGCTGAGCTTGCGCTTCCGATTCCCGCCGTTGCTCCGGGTTCACGTAGGTTACCCCGTTCGCGGAACATTGCTCCGGGTAGCTTTCCATGACCGGGTTGCCGGCTTCCACGCACGAGGCGAAGTCGGTTACTTCGGTTTCGGAAGTATCGGTTATTTCCGGAACATCGGTGCGCGTTATATTATCTTCGACCGAACTTAAATACCACAACATGGCGACAATGCCCACGACAATGACCAATATGACGGTGCTGACCACTTTGTGAACGCGTTTATCGGTTTTCACGTAGCTTCCTTACTTATATAACTTGGCGTATTTTTTGTTGGATTTATTAAGGATGGCCACTAGTTTGGCGACGAGTTCTTGGCCCGTTTCCGCGAATACCAGCGAGTCATTCGGAGAATCATGGTGTCCAGCGGCGTGCAAAATATCCATTATCTGCGTACTGATACCACCGGCCCCCTGCAAAAAGCCAATCGGCGTATCGGTTTCCATGGCGATAGTAAACTCATGTAGTGTCCCCAGGCGCCCGCCGACACTTATCACCGCGTCGCTGGATTGAATCAATAAGCTGTCCCGGCCGATGTAGTGCAAGCCGGTAAATAAAATCGTGTCGTAGGCTTCGGTCGGTAAACGGTATTTGGCCACGTGCTCAATCTTGCTGGCCGCCGGACTAATCCCTACGCTCATTTTTCCGCCGGCTTTCTTGTAGCCTTCCGCGGCGTAGTTGGGCAGTCCGATTGTGGCACCGGTCAGTAAACTGTGTCCGGCTTCGGCCACGGCTTTCCCGGCTTTAATGGCCAGTTCGCGGCCTTCCTCCACGCTTTTGCCTTTGGCCGCTCCCGATATGCATATTTGATACATCAACGAACCCCCGGTTCGTAGCTAAAAGCTGAAAGCTGAAAGCTGAAAGCTTGATGAAGAGTTTTTCGCTCACATACGTTGGTTTTACTCATTTTCCCACCTTCATAGGCTGACGTCCAGAAGTTCCGGCGCTACCATTTCGTTATCCAGTTGTTTTAATACTTGTTGCTCCAGCGTTTTTTGCCCCATGTAACGGATGAAAATTTCATTCCACAGGCTTTCACGAAAGTGGTAAATCGCCCGCTTTTCGTATGGCAAATCGTTTACGTAGCTGATTGCCACGTCCATGAGGTTCAGTGTTACCGGACGGCCGTCCTTCATGACGCCGACATAGTCCAAATCATACCAGAAATGCAGCGCCGGTTCCATTCTATATAGCACCTCTTCGGCCTTGCGCCAGTGCAAATCCTCCGGCTGCAAGTGCGGCTGGAAAATCTCCGGATGCGATTCGTTTCCCAGCTTGCCAAAATAGCGCTGGATAATCCGCCAGTGCACATGATTGCCCGCCATCACCGCGTGGTGATCGGGGTCCGCAATGAGCGTATCCACGACTACTTCGCCGAAGTCGTGGCGGACTTGCTGTAATTTAAAGTAGGAGCTGTATAGCCGCACCTCGTTCACGTAATGCAAAAGAAGCGGCAACACCGTAATAACAATGCCTTTCATGCGCTCCATGGGCATGGGCAAAATGGCGATGACGCCCAGTTCTTTTAGGTGTGTCAGATTATGGCGTTTTTTGTGAACGAAATGTTCGGTTATGCCGCCCCACTTCTTGCTGTCCAGGGTGACTATTTCGATATCGCGTACCTCGAAATCGGCCGGTTTGAGTTTTTTATAGGTTTGTAAGAACTTATTGAGCCATTCACCGTCTTCCGCGAAACGCAGTGCCGCGAAGATTTCGGGAATTTTCTCGCGTTTAATCATGGAGTCAATGGAGCGATACCCCAAGTGGTTCATAATCTTTTTGGGCGGCATTTTTTTAAGCATTTTCTTGGCAACGCTGTGTTTGAGCACCCACACTTTTTTGGGCATATCCATTTTTCTGGCAAAAGCCGCCAATTTTTTAACGACCGCTTGCACGTCCTCCGGATCGTCCACGCCCATTTTTTTGGCCAAAAATCCGTCATGCTTTCGCACCAAAGACAAAAGCGCGAGGTATAGCTCCTTGCCCGTGGAGTCGTGCGGGTCGAGCCCCAGTTCTTTGGATTTTCTCTGCACTTTACCAGTAATTTCGCTGGTGAGGCGCAAGTCCGCGCTTTGGTTGCCGCTGGCCCGTTCCAGCCGGTCAATGGCTTTGGAAAACATCGGCTCCTGTGCCTCAAGGAGTTCGGAGAGCAACTTTGACATACTTATGCATCAGCATAGCATTTTAAACTGATGTAAACCAGCTTATGTTTAGCGCATTTCTCTTAGATTTTTCGTGGCTTATACTCTTGAGGCGCGTTTTCAAGAAATTCAGCAATTTGACGCTCTGTAAGCAAACCTTCTTGTGCTCCCATGTGCTGTGACACGTTCATACTGTTGATGGGCGCCCACGTCAAGGCTGTTTCTAAACTTTTACCGCTAGCCAAGACCGCAGTCAAGGTCGAAGCAAAAGCATCGCCCGCGCCAGTTCGGTCAAACGGCGGTTTGATGTCTGGATAAATCGGCATAAAGACTATTCTCTCACCATCACTCGCATAAGCTCCTTCTGGTCCGTCTGTCACGACAGCGATTGTAGTTCCTAGATCGTGTAGGCCATGAATGAGTTCAGTGACATCACGTCGATCTTTACCTGTAACCTGGGCAGTCTCTTCACGGTTCATGACAACTACCTCGGCTCGTTTGTAGAAATCAGCCAGCTTATCAGGCCCCCACTCAAGGTGATACATGCCAGGTTGAAAAGCTAATTTAATATCTGGATTATCTTTTAGATACTTCAAAATCTCCTCATGAAGTGGCCAGGTTTTTTCACCCAAGACCCCAAGATACAGCCAGTCAGGTTTTACGGAAGGTTCTTTCCACTCATATGAGTAATCTTCATATCTTTGAAATTTTGTCCGGTCTGCTCCATACCGAAGCACGTAATGATAATTGGACTTCATGCCTTCTTCAACCACTAGTTCATCCGTGGAAACACCTTCTCCCTTCAAGTACTCGATCATTTCTTGGCCAGGCTTGTCATCACCAAGCCAAGACATCAATCTGGCGTCAAGACCAAGACGCGCCATTGAAACAGCGGCGTTCGGACTACACTCCACAGCTTTAACGGTAACAGAATTATCGTATGGTAGCTTGGCGCCTAACTCAAAACTAATTCGTTTATAGCCTTTATCATCTTCTGTGACATCAGCGTGATCTTCTGATAATTCTATAAAGTCGTCAGTGATAATGTCACCTATACAAAGTATTTTTGGTGTGCTCATAATTCCTTTTCCTTTATTGGCATTTCGTGGATTTTGGCGTCAGAATTTAATATACCGGCTTTGGCACCTATATATTGCACAACCGAAGTAGAGTTTGCGCTTGCAAAAGTAACGGCTCTGCGCAAAGATTTGCCCTGGGCGATTTGCGAAACAAAGCCAGACCCAAAGGCATCCCCAGCCCCAGTCCGATCAAGCACTGGCACGTCCTCGTACATCCCCGCACTAATATATGTCTTGCCGTCGGTGGCGCCGACACCATTTGGACCATCGGACACGATTACGGTGTCGCTAAACTCTAGCCCGGCTACGGCAAGTTCTTCAAGGGTATCACCCTCAACTAATCGCTGCATTTCCTCTTTGTTTACGATCAGCACATCTACAAACTCCTTGAGTAGCGGCTTTAGGTCATTAGCCTGTTTCAGTTCAGCCTTGCCTGGGTTGTATGCAATTTTAATGTTGTGCGATCTTGCTTGAGGGAAAATTTTTTTCAATACCTCAATCCTCCCAGACACACTTGAAACATACATCCAGTCCAAATGCCCTAATTCATTCATATCAAAATTATCGACAGTATAATGAGTTGATGCGCCGCGATAAGTAAGGATGGTTCGCTCGCCATTGTTAGCTAAAAGTATAACGGAGTAACCTGTATTATAATCCCCGGACTTAGTGACGGTGGCATTTACATTTTCTTGTTTCAGATCAGCTAACACTGCTTTACCAGCTGGATCATCAGCAACTGAGCCCATAAAATAGCTATCTAAGCCTTGTCTGGCAAATGTCACAGCGGCGTTTGTTGCTCCACCACCAGTACTAAAATTAATCTGGTCAACGTCTGCTTTTCCACCCATTTTAAGTTCAGCATAGTCGGAGCCGTCATCTTCATGCACTGGGTCCAGTGCTTCGCTTTTGCTTAGGAATACGTCCTGAACAGCCGCTCCGACGCTCACGAATTTAGGTTTATCTGTCATTACAAATCCTGACTTCCGCTTACGTGATCATCTATATTTAGGTGGGTTTCATCTAGCTTTCCTTCTCTCGCCGCTGTTGCATATCGCAGCTGGTCGACAAAGACATTTATAGTCCCCCCGTTACCAGCAGCCCAAGCTTTCAGAACAGGACCTTGCAACGCCCTAGAATATGAAAATGTAAGACCCCAAGGATACGGACCGCGTCCAGCAATCCGATTGAGATTTATCATTGCATCGGCAGATGACTGACCACCACTCAAAAACACAACACCACCAAGCTCTGCTGGTACATATGCACGCAGAACACTGCCCGTTAACTCAGCAACCTGATCAGCGTTAATTAGTTGGCCTGACTTGTTCCCTGGTAGAACCATACTGGTCTTTAATATTGCTCCGGGCAGATGCACCCTGAACTCTTTCATAGCGCCAAACAAGACATCTAAGGTCTTAGCTAACACTTCAGCACATTGCTCTATAGTATGACTGCCTTCTAGCAAAACTTCTGGCTCAACCATAGGTACGATGTTTACGTCTTGGCATATCCGTGCATACCTGGCCAGTACATAGGCATTAGCTTCTATGCACGGAATTGTTGGGATACCTTCACCGATCGTAATAACCGATCGCCACTTAGCAAACTTAGCTCCATTCTCGGCATACTTTGTAATACGTTCCGGCAATGTGTCTAAGCCTTTACTGACTTTCTCGCCCGGGAACCCTGGAAGATCAGTCAGCTTTTGATCAACTTTGATCCCGGGCAGAATACCGCTCTTCTCTAGAATCTTGGGGAACGGCTGACCATCGCCTGTAATTTGCCAAAAAGTTTCATCGTATAAGATTACACCCGATAAATAATCGCCGACGTTCGGTGTCGTAAAAAGAAGTTGACGGTATAGACGTCTGTTTTCTTCTGTTTTTTCGACACCCACGGCCTCGAACCTCTTGTCTGCAGTGCTGCTACTCTCATCAGCCGCTAAGATTCCTTTACCATTAACTACCATTTGGTTTGCGATATTTTCTAGTACGTTTTCGTTCATCTACTTTTATATTCCTCTTATGACTTAATTGTAGAGTACTTTGAGAGAAAGTAAAACATTGCGTACCAAAACTTTACTCTAAACATCGCCCTCAACTAGCACCCGGGATAAGTAAGCGTAGTCCACGAATGCCGCGCATTACTTTTCTCAAGCATTCACAGACCACTCCGCAGATACTGCTGTGCTTACTTCTTGGCATCGTAGACGTGGTGGGCGGCCATCATGATGTGGTGTACGCTCAGCCCGTATTTTTTGAAAAGTTCTTCCGGCGAGCCGGACTCACCGTAGGTGTCTTGTATGCCGACGCGCTTGAGCGTGGCCGGGCATTTTTCGGCGATTAGTTCCGCCACCGCACTGCCCAAGCCGCCGTTAATCTGGGCTTCTTCCAGCGTGACCACGGCTTTGGTTTTCTTAATACTTTTTAATAGTGTTTCTTCGTCCAGGGGTTTTATGGTCGGTACGTGGATCACTTCGGTTTCAATGCCTTCCTTGAACAGTTTTTCGGCGGCCAATAACGTGTTGTATGTCATGGTTCCGGTGGATATGAGTGTCACGTCGCTACCGTGCTCGTAGACGTAAGCCTTTCCGATTTCAAACGGGGTTTTTTCAGTTGTAATTACCGGAATTTTCTCCCGCGCGACACGTAGATAATTAGGCCGTTTGTCCTTGGCCATGGCCAGTACGGCCTTTTCGGCCTCCAGGCTGTCCGCCGGAACAATCACTACCATATTGGGCATGCTGCGCATTAACGCGATGTCTTCGAGCATTTGGTGCGTGGCGCCGTCCGGTCCGGTAAACAGGCCGGCATGGGCGCCGACGATTTTCACCGGCCGGTCATTGAGCGCGATAGTAGTTTTAATTTGCTCCCAGTTGCGCCCCGGACTGAACGCCGCGTAGCTACTGACGAAAGGAACCTTGCCCATGGCCGCCAAACCGGAGCCCACGGTGACCAAGTTTTGTTCGGCGATGCCCATTTCAAAAAAACGATCCGCGAACTCCTCGGCAAAAATGCTCATTTTGGTCGAACCTGTCAGATCCGCGCACAACCCGACTACGTTTTCATCCAGTTCACCGGCTTTTTTCAACCCGCGGCCGAAGCCCACGCGGTTGGGCTCGTACTCCACGTTTTTTCCATGAATATCCGCTAAATGCAAACTACTCATGTTCGCTCCTGATTTTTCCTTTTAGGGTGCGGATATCATGCAGCGCCTCTTTGGCTTGTTCGTGATTCGGCGGAGCTCCGTGCCAGTGAAAGTCATATTCCATAAAGTCCACGCCTTTGCCGGGAATGGTGTGCGCCAAAATGACCACCGGCTTTTCCACGATGGCCTTGGCCATGGCGGTAGCGTCGATAAAATCTTCAATGTTATGCCCGTCAATTTCTATCACGTGCCAGCCGAAAGCCTGCCACTTGGCTTTTAGATCTTCCAGCGGCATGACCGTTTCGGTCGGGCCGTCGATTTGGATGTTATTACGATCCACGATACCGGTCAGATTATTCAACTTTTCCTTGCCGGCAAACATAGCGGCTTCCCAAATATTGCCTTCGTTTAACTCGCCATCACCCATCATGACGTAGACCCAACGGTGTTGCTGCTTATCCAGGCGCATGGCCAAGGCCATCCCGGCGGCCTGGCTAAGACCTGACCCGAGCGGTCCGCTGGTGTTTTCCAATCCGGGCAATTTAGTCCGTTCGGGGTGGCCTTGTAGCCGAGAGCCGAGTTGACGCAAAGTCATGAGTTCTTTTTTCGGAAAATAGCCGGCGTGCGCCATGGTAGCGTATTGCACCGGCACGCAGTGACCGTTGCTCAGCAACAAAATATCGCGCTCTTCCCAGGTGGGGTTCTTGGGATCATGGCGCATGACGTCAAAATAAAGCGCGGTAAAAATGTCCGCGAGTCCCAGCGGCCCGGCGCTGTGCCCGCTTTGGGCATGTTCCAGCATCCTAATAACATCGCCGCGGATATCGTAGGCAATACGTTCCAGTTCTTCGAGCGTGTAGTGTTGTTTCATTTAAGCTTAAGTATAACATTCCATACGCCACACACCAGCCATCCTGCTCCGGTGGTTACCGGACACTGATGGCTGGAGTGAGAAGCATAGTTTAGCTAACTTTGGAAACCAGGGTTTCATAATTTTGCCGGGGATCTTCGGCGCGCTGGATGAACCCGCCGACGTTAAGGACATCAACGCCGCCGGCAACCAAATCTTGAACGTTTTTATCACTCACGCCGCCGTCCCACCCTATTTCTAACCCCGGCTTGAGACGTTTTAGCTCTTTAACTTTACTAAGGAGCGAAAGATCCACTTTACCGCCGAAATGTCCCATATCACCGGAAAAAATAAGCACGTGATCAATCCGGTCAAGATGATCGGCGATGATTGACACCGGCGTATCCTGCAGTAAACAAACGCCGACCTTAATCCCGGCGTCATGCATGCTTTTTGCGAACGGTTCGTATTCACCCTTGGCTTCGGCATGCACGATCACCAGCGAAGGGGCGAACTCTTTTATTTTTTCAACGTATAAATCCGGGCGCATGTACATCAGGTGCAAGTCGACTTGTTTGCCCTCGGGCATCCAGGCCCGCGCCAGATCAATGGATTTATTGGAAGTAAACAATCCGTCCATAAAATCCAGGTGAATGCGCCCAGCAAGTTTTTGCACGCGCTCCAATTGTTGGCGATAGAGGTGCGAATCTTCGGCGGTAACGGTGGGACAAATAACGCTCATAAATAAATCCTATTTAATTGAATTCGTCGATTTGCCGTAAACGGCGTTTAAAGCGCGGGGCTTCGGCGAACGGCGTCGTGAGCCATGTTTCGATTATTACGTTGGTTTCGTCTTTTTCCAGTTCTTTGGCCGGTAGGCAGGCGATATTGCTGTTGTCGTCATTGCGCGAACTCTTGGCCGATTGGCGATCATAAATCAGTGCCGCGCGAATTCCTTTAAAACGATTGGCCGCCATGCACATTCCCTGGCCGCTGCCGCAAATTAATATGGCCCTGGGATCTTCGTCGTTACTCGTGAGCACATCGGTCACGGCTTTGTGGGCGAATACCGGAAAATCGTCGTCGGGGTCAAGCCGCTCGTCACCTTCGTCGACCACGTCATACCCGGCGCGTTTTAGATAGTCGATAACCGAGTTACGCATCCGAAAGCCGTTATGATCCGCTCCGACGTAAATCCTCATCCCGTTAGAAATCCCTTCGTTTTTTTCATATAAAAATCAAAATTAACGGTTCGTGCTAACTTCGAGTAATTTCTAACGGGATGAAAATACGAATTTATCTTCCTTGCTCCTTGTTCTTTGCTCTTTGCTCCTAAAATGCGCGGCATTTTCACCCTTTCCGTAGTGCTTTGGCGGTGTCGGCCACGACTTCCACTAAGCGGTTGCTATAGCCCCATTCGTTGTCGTACCAAGCGACAACTTTCGCCATATTACCGGCCACGACTTTGGTGAGGCCCAAATCCACGGTAGAGGAGTGGCTGTCGCCGATAAAGTCACTGGACACCAGTGGTTCTTCGGTTACCGCCAGAATTCCTTGGTAGTACGGCTGTTTGGCCGCTTCGCGGAAAGCGCTGTTTACCTCTTCGACAGTAACGTCTTTTTTCAGTAAAAAAGTAAAGTCGCTTAAGCTGACGACGCTGGTCGGAACCCGCACCGCCATGCCGTCAAAAATGCCGTCGAATTGCGGTAAAACTTCCTTGGTGGCGATTGCCGCGCCGGTTTTGGTCGGAACGATATTCTGTGCCGCGGCCCGTGCCCGGCGCATATCCTTATGCGGTGCGTCTTGTAAGCGTTGATCGGCGGTATAGCTGTGAATGGTGGTCATCATGGCCTTTTCCACGCCGAAGGCGGCGTCCATGACCGCGGCCGGCGGTACAATGCAGTTCGTGGTGCAGGAGCCATTGCTCAAAATCCCGTCGGCTTGCTCGATTGCTTCGTCGTTGACACCCAGAACGATTGTCGAGGCGCCCTCGCCTTTGGCCGGGGCGGAAATCACCACCCGTTTGGCGCCGGCATCCAGATGTGCCCGGGCTTTGGCGGGATCCACGAAAAAGCCGGTGGATTCGATCACGACGTCGATTTCTTGTTGTTTCCAGGGTAGATTGGCCGGGTCTTTTTCCGCGGTAACACTGATCTTTTGGCCGTTTACCGTGATACTGTTTTCGTCGTACGTTACGTTATGTTGGTAGCGCCCGAAGTTACTGTCAAAGCGCAACAAGTGCGCCAACATTTTGGTGTCGGTGAGATCGTTAATGGCCACGATGTCCACGTCAGTGCGCTCAAAAGCGACCTTAAACGCGTTGCGGCCAATCCGACCGAATCCGTTAATTGCAATCTTTGCTTTCATCGCGTAGTAGACCCCCGAAAACTTACGTTTGTTTGAACTCCCTTCATGTATTCCACCCTTCCTCGTCGCTTATGCTTGCATACATAGTAACATCCCTCGTGCAACAACTTGGAGGCTCACTACGGGATTCATGTTTTCACGACTTTGTTTAGCATTACCGTTTCAGTGTTATTGTACGAGTTTCGCGGTACCTAGGCAAGGATATGCTGGGCGGCATATTCAATTCCGTGGCGCCAACCAGGATGCTTAAACTGATCCAACACTTCATCAAGGGACATGAAATATTGCTCGTCATGCTCGTTGCTTAGCCTCACCTCTTGTTGTTTTAGGTAGCCGATATACAGAAACAGAAAACTGGTTTTTCCTTGGTAGTATGCCGTGTGCGCATGAATGAGTTCTATTTCATCATCAGCGAAATCCACGTCGGTTTCTTCCTTTATTTCACGAATAACACCGGTTTGGAAGGTTTCATCGTTTTCCACGGTACCTCCCGGTAAATCCAACTCCAACGGACGCTTGGGAGCCGAAGAAGACCTCCGCAAAATGAGTATCTTTCCCTCGGGGGATACCAGAAGTGCTTTGGCGTATCTACGAGAGGCCATTTAGCTGTTTTTATAGCGTTTTATACATTCATTGATGATTTTTTTGGCTTCATCGATATCGCCCCACCCAAGTACATTGGTACTGCCAGGCCTTTTTAAATCTTTGTAGTGCGTGAAGTGGTGCACTAACTGCTGTTTCCAGCGCTCGCCCAAGTCATCCAGCGTCGTAATGGAATCACCCGTGTTGCGATCGTCCGCCGGTACGACCACGATTTTGTGATCCATTTCTCCGTCATCTTCGAAATTCATTACACCGATAACCGTTGCCTCCAGCCAAATACCGGTAGGCAAAGGCTCGTCCGTCACGATCAAGGTATCCAGTTCGTCGCCGTCTTCGTCCAGGGTTTGCGGAATAAACCCATAATTACACGGTTTGGCGAATACTCCCGGTTCCACGCGGTCCAGCATGAACACGGCCCGCTCGCGGTCCCATTCGATTTTCATCATTGACCCTTTGGGGATCTCCACCACGGTATTTACCGTGCCGTTATCTACGTCACCCGGTTTAAGCACTTTATTAAAATCAGCCATTTTATCTCCTTTTTTCGCGCTTCCATAATAGCGTAGAATAAAAAGCAATGAAAATGAAGTTTTTAGGTTCACGCAAAGTCGCCGAACAAGCACACAGTTTCCGTTTTGAAAAATCAGCGGGGTTCACTTACATGGCCGGGCAATTCGTTGAGCTTACCCTTCCGCACGACAACCCCGACGATCGCGGAACGAAACGCTGGTTTACGCTTTCTTCCTCGCCCACCGAAGATCATTTGGCGGTTACCACCAAAATCTTCCAAAAACCGAGCACTTTTAAAGCCGCGCTTTCGTCGCTAACCCCGGGTGATAAAGTGGAAATCAGCCAACCCATGGGTGATTTCGTCCTCCCCCGCAACCAGCGCAGGCCAGTACTTTTCGTAGCCGGCGGCATTGGCGTTACGCCGTACCGCAGCATGTGCCAATTTTTACGTGATAAACATGAAGATCGCCGCGTAACATTACTGTACGCGGCCAAAAATGAAGCCGACTTCGCTTTTTTGGATTTGTTCGAAGAAACCACCCGTTTGGAGAAACACATGGGCGCCTTGGACGCGGACGTCATAAAAGCGCGCGCCGAAGCCATGGGCGACCCCTCGGTATACATTTCCGGACCGGAGCCGCTGGTGGAAAAACTTTACGATCAATTAAAAGACGATTTTTCACAAACGCGGCTACTGCGGGATTACTTCCCGAACTACAGCGTCAGTTCGACTTAGCTTTTGCGGATCAGCTCTTCTTGTACTTGTTCGTAAATTTGCAAGTGGGTGTCGGGAATCGCTCCGGATACGTCGTGAAAGGACGATTCGATCGCCTTGTTGACTCGATTAAGCGTGTCTTTTCCCCGTTCGGTTATATGCGCGGTGTAGCTGCGCTTGTCTTCCTCGCCCTTTTTTTGGCGAACCAAACGCTTGGCAAGCAATCCGTCTATCAGGGCGGAGATTTGCGGGCGGGTCACCAAAAGCGTGTTACTGAGCGCGCTCATGGTAAGCCCCTTTCGCGGGCCGCGGGAGATAATCGAAAGAAGCAACCATTCGGACACCGTCACATTACCTTCGGTCTTAGTGACTTCATGTGCCCTCTGGCGCATTTTGCGATCCACTTGCGTGGCCTGCAGTAAACGTTCGAACGCTGATCGTGACTTCCCGCTCATAGCATCCCCCATTATAGCAAACTATTGGTGATGCGGTTCAAGATATTTCCGTATCATCAAGGCCGAAGTAGCCCCTTCGCCCGAGGCGCTGGCAATTTGCATGGTCGCGCCGCTACGAACGTCCCCGGCGGCAAACACGCCCTTCATGGAGGTTTCCAGGTATTGGTCGGTTACGATCATGCCGATTTCGTCCAGTTTTACGTCGCTTTCCTTCAGAAAATCGGTGTTGGGCAACAAACCGATAAACACGAATACCCCGTCCGTTTCGAAAATAACTTCTTTGTCATCTTTGGTATTTTGGGCGACGACCTTGGTGACTTTGCCGTCTTCGCCGACAATTTCTTTACTGGTAGTGTGGTAGTGGACGGTGACTTTGTCCTCGTGTTTTTTGAGTTCTTCTTGCAAAATCTCCGAAGCCTTCAGCCGGTCGCTGCGCACCAGAATGTCGATCTTACTGGCGAACTTGGTCAAAAAGATGGATTCTTGAATGGCCGAATTGCCGCCGCCGACTACTACCAAACGCTTATCCTTATAAAACGCGCCGTCGCAGGTCGCGCAGTAGTGCACGCCGCGGCCGTAGTATTCTTTCTCGCCGGGGATGCCCAGCTTTTTATAATCACTGCCGGTGGCCAGCAATACGGCCTTGGCCTTGACGGTGCCGTCGGTGGTTTCCAGTTCTTTGTATTCGCCCTTGTCGCTGATTTTGCTCACCTCGCCCAAACGGATATCCGCGCCGAACCGTTCGGCCTGCTTGCGCAGCTCCTCCGATAAATCCAATCCGGAAACCCCTTCGGAGAAGCCCGGATAGTTGTCCACCCAGTCGGTAATGGCCGCCAAGCCGCCAATCACGCCCTTTTCGAACAAAACGGTGTCCAATTCTTCACGAGTGGTGTAAATCGCCGCCGAAAGTGCCGCCGGACCGGCTCCGATCATTACTACGTCATGTACTTTGTTGTCCTCGCTCATAACCTCTCCAGACTCATCATTGTTGGTATCGTACCCGGCGCCCATTTTATCATTTATTGTCGACCGCGATCATTAATTTGCCGTTTTACGGCACTGATGGCACACTATCCACTTCGCGCTCTTCCGGCCTTCAAATCGTCGACACGACGCTCCGCTTCTTTACTTATCCGACCGCTGGCGCGAGTTGGCCGAGATTGTATCCGACCACGACTTGTTTGCTGTCATCGGCTTTGGTTACTACCGTAACGGGAACGGTCAGCTGGCCGGAGAGTTCGAAGGCCTCTTGTTGGCGAGCGGGGTTTTCGTCAAGGTTGACCTCTTCGTACGTAAACCCCTTACTCCCGAGCCATTTTTTTACCATTCCGCAATAGCCGCACGTGTTCGTGGTGAAAATAGTGATGTTTTTTGGCATGTGAACCCTCCTGATTGGTGTTGATTTTATTGTTTTCTTGGCTTTTTAAAGCTTACGTTTGTCTATTATATAGCGTACGCGAGCTAATACAAGACCCTATATGTTGTGTTTTTTCCTATCATTCCGTGGAAAGAACTTCAATATCGAAGACAAGATCTGCTTGCGGAGGAATGCCGCCTTGCGGCGACCCTTGCTCGCCATAACCAAGCTGCCATGGGATGAATAGTCTTCGGGTTTCACCGACTTTCATGCCTGGGATACCTTGCTGCCAGCCCGGAATCAAATCGGAAAGCGGAAAGGTTGCCGGTTGCCCCATATCAAGTGAACTTTGAAAAATGGTACCGTCTTCCGCAAGCGCCCCAGTATAGTGAAACGTTATGGTGGCATCTTCGCTGACGACTTCCCCGTCACCTTTTTCTACTGTTTCGTGCCGCAGTTCTTCAATCGCAGTTGGCTCAAAATTTTGCAGTTTGGCTCCTTGTAACATGTCACCTTCGCTCTCACCTTGATTTTGTTGTGCTTGTTCCGAGGCGATGTCCTCGACCGATCGCGTACTGTCGTCATTATTCCCCGATATATCAACGAACACCATCACGCTGAACGCGACCGACGTCGCCAAGAATAAAATAGCAATGAATATAATCGCCATTCGTTTCTTTTTTGACATGCGCCCTCCTAAGTTATCGAACTTTAGTAATTAACGTTCCTCGCCTTTATTGCGTAATTCAATGAATGCGCCTAAAAACCCGAGCGAACCCTCCGCTTTGTAATGGCACCAGTATAGCGTACCGCACGCTTCCCACCAACCAAAAAGCACCGGATTACATGCCGATTTTGGCCCACAGTTTACTAAGCAAAATCGTGGAAACGGCGTACAGCCCGAGCACGGCCAAAACGTAGGACGAATTACCGATGCCGACGTAAACCAGCAGCCCGACGAGCCCCAGTAGCCATAGCGCTACCTTTTTGGCCTTAACGGAACGGCGCAAGCGCTCAAAGCCCAGGTAATAGTACGGGAAAGATACCAGGACGAAAAAGGTACTGCTAGCCAGGCCGAAAATAATCGTGAAAGCCAGTGGCTCCCAGAACGGATCGGTTAGCGCCAATGGTAGCAAGGCCACGATAGTGGTCAATGTGGTTGCCAAAAGCGGGCGGAAGCGTTTAGTGACGGCGTTGGCCGCGGCGTCAATCGGCACCTCGCCCGCCGCGCGTTCCTGGTTAATGTACGTAGTCAGCAAAATCGTGTTGTTGACGGCAATACCGATCAAGCCGATGAGCCCGACCATCACGAAGAAACTTAGCCCGTTATCGGTATAGTGTAAGCCGGCGAACACACCCAAAAACGTGAACGGGATGGCGACAAAAATTAGTAGCGGCTGCAAGAGTGACCGGAACTGAACGGCCAGTAGCACGTACATTAATCCCAGTGCCACCGGAAACACCACGCCAAGCGCGGCGAATGATTCGGCGTTTTCCGATTCCTGCCCGAAGTCGTAGCTAATTTCCGTATCCCGGTATCCGTTATTTTCAAGATACTCATCGGTAAATTTTTCCTTGGTATGGTCTTCCGCGGCCACCAACAGCGCGGAGGTGTCGCCGGCGTTAAAAGCGGCGGTAATTTCTACGAATTGCCGACCGTCGCTGCGGCGAACCGCGGAACTTCCGGGCGGGTTGGTGTCGGTTATTTCGGCTTCCGTGCCATTCGGCCGGGTGATGGTCGCTCCTTCAATGTACTCTCGGACTTCTTCGGCGAGACGCAGGGCGGCGGCTTCGTCTTCATTGTAAATTTGCACCTTGAACGGATAATCGTCCACTGGCGGCCCGGCATCGTATTGCACCACTTTGGCGCGCGTATCCTCCAGCTCCCGGTTCAGCTCCGTTTGCAGTGCGGCAATGATATCCTGTGACGTTCGATCCCGCTCATTGAACGGTATCAAGTCCACGAGAATATCCGCGCTGCGCTCATTGGGCTGCACGATACTGAAACTTCCGTAGGTCACCCGGCGCACCAGGTCGCCGGCTTCTTCTTCGATTATCTGTTCGACTTCTTGGGAAGTCGCTTCCGCCCGTTCAATGGTGTGGCCTTCCGGGAAGTCCAGCGTAACGCCAATCTGGTTGCTGTCCTTGCTGGACGGGAAAATATTAAACGGCACACGGCCGGCAAACCCGAGTGCCCCGATAAGTCCGGCAATACTCAAAAGCACCATAAATACCGCCAGGCCGCGACCGAGCTTGGGCCGGGTTTTCAGCGTCCGCGGAAGCGCTCCCGTAAGGCGCCCGAGCCAACTTTCGACGAAAGCCACCGGATTCATCTTGGTAAGCAGGCTTTTCTTATCACTCCGCAACAATAAGAACTTGGAAAGCACCGGAATGACCGTCAACGACAATGCCAAAGAAGCCACCAAAGCAATGATTACGGTAATCGGTAACAGACGGATGAACTCACCGAGGACACCGCTAATGAAGGCCAGCGGCAAAAATACCAATACGGTGGTGAAGGTACCGGCAAAGCTGGCGGCACCAATTTTGCCCACCGCCTCTTTGACGACCCGAAGGCCTTTTTTGCGTTTGCGCTTGGCGGCGTCAATGGCCTCTACCACAATGGTGGCGTCATCCACGAACAGGCCGAGCGACAGAACAAGCGCGAAAAGCGTAATGGTGTTTAGCGTATACCCTACGGCGAATAAAATGGCGATGGTGGCGGCCATAACCGTCACCATGAACACGGCCGTAATAATCGACGCCCGCCAGGTTATAAGCAGCAAGCTGACCACGGCGACCGCGATTAACCCGGTAAATAAATTATCTTGAAGGGAATTAATTTGCGTATTAATTGATTCGGCGAAGTCGGCGCCGATTACCGCGTCATATCCCTCGCCGAATTGCGACAAATCCAAGTCGTTCAAATATGCTTGGACCGCTTCGGACAGTTCGATAACGTCATACTTATCCTGATCGCGATCCACGCCGATAGTCACCGCGTTACTAAATTCCAAACCGCCGTTATCCGGAAGCCCGACCCGGTTAAACGACGTTCGAGTCGGTTGTGGCTCGCCCGTAGCGGAATTTTCCGATTCGGAAATCAGTGGTTGCGGCTCGGCCAGCGTTACTTCTTCCAATCCTTCGATATCTTCGGCCACGAAACCGGCGACTTCTTGCAGTTTAGCGACATCACCGTTTTCGCCGTAAACCGTCAGTAGCATGTCGTATTTATTCAGATACGCCGCCGGGTCAATGCTAATTACGTTAAATTGCGCTTGCTCGGGAAACTGCCCTTCGATTGCTTGGCGGACCTCCTCCGCGCCTTCTTGTGGGGTCACCGATTCTTCAAAGTACACTACGCCGGTAAAATCATTGGCGTTGGCCGTAGTTTGCACCGTCTCCACGCCGTTAAGATCTTTTACCGCTTGGTAAAACGGTTGGGCGATATCTTGGTCGACCTGGGCTTTATCATCCACGAAGTAAAATCCGTTAACGAACGTCAACGGGAACTGGATCGACGGAAAACCTTCACGCTTAATCACCGAACCATAGATGGTACCCCCGGCGATCAGCAGCACCAGCAAGCCGATCACTACCAGCCGGGCATGCTTGAAAAACGTGGCGGCAATCGCGGCGAAAAGCCCTTTTTTGTTGGACGTTTGATTTTTCACTCGTTTCTCCTTTATTCGCCCGCGATATCGTAGGCTTTTAACTTCTTCTTGGTCGCTTCCGTCTTGCCGCCCTGAAGTTTAAGAAGCTGCCCGTAAATCCCATCGGTCTTGGCCAACTCGCGCGGCGAACCAATTTCATCCACTTTACCATTTTTCAGCGTGACAATGCGATCCACGTGTTTAATGGTACTCAATCGGTGAGCGATAATCATGGTGGTGCGGCCTCGCATGAGTCGTTCCAGCGCCTCCTGTACGGTCGCTTCGCTCTTGCTGTCCAGGCTGCTGGTGGCTTCGTCCAAGATCAGTATCGGCGCGTCTTTTAAAATCGCGCGGGCAATGGCGATACGTTGTTTTTGCCCGCCGGAAAGTTTTAGGCCGCGTTCGCCGATTTCCGTATCGTACCCTTTATCGAACGTCCGGATAAAATCGTGGGCGTTGGCCGCTTTGGCGGCCTTTTCAATCCGTTTTTGGTTGGCGCCGGGGCGAGCGTAGGCGATGTTTTCCTTAATAGTACCGCTAAATAACGCTGGTTCCTGGAACACCGCACCGATACTCTCCCGAAGTGATTTTTGCGTGACATCGTTTATGTTTTGGCCGTCAATACTAATGGCCCCGCTATCCGGTTCATATAATCGCATTAATAAATTGGTAATCGTGGACTTGCCTTCGCCGCTTTCACCGACCAAAGCCACTTTGCTGTCCGGTTTAATTTCAAAGCTGATGTTTTTTATTACCGGCCGGTCACGCTCGTAGCCGAACGATACGTCGTCGAATACCACGTGTCCGTTATCCACCCCTAATTTCCGCGCGCCGGATCGGTCGACGATCTGCGGTTTTACGTTCATGATTTCAAAATAATCCTTGCTGTCGGCTATCGCCCGTTGCATGTTTTCCACCAAAAAGCTGATGGTGAAAATCGGAATACGGATCTGCTGGGAAAGCAAAATCAAGGCCACGGCCACGCCCGGAGTGTAGTCACCGTTGGCCGCCTGGAAGAAAATAAACGCGTACACGAAAAAGAAGATCACATTCAACACCAGCCGGCGGCGTACGTCACGCACGTGCCAAAAGCGGGATTGCGGCCGGTTAATTCCCACCATTTTATTTAGGTGTTTCCTGAAAAACGAAGCTTCGGTCTTTTCCTGGATAAAGCTTTTGACCACCTTGATCTGGCTTATCGCTTCCGCGAACCGTCCACTGGCAATGTCTTTATGATCATTCTTTTCGGCCTGGTACTTTTGCCATCGGTTACTGGTTCTTACCGTCAGGTAGATATAAATCGGATACAGCGAAAAAAGTAATGCCGCCACTTGCCAACTGTAGTAAGCGATCAACACCAACGCGAAAACGGTGGTCAGAATGAACTGCAAAAAGTTATTGCTCATCATTTGCATGAACCGGGTGATCTGCTCGATGGAGCGGCTCAAACGATTGATTAGCTTCCCGGAAAGTTCACGGTCATAAAATTTTTGCGGCAGTGTTAGTAGATGTTCGTAGTACCGAGTACTGAGAATGCGATACATTTTTTCCGACATTTGGTCACCCCAATAACCGCTGAGGTTATTTAGGAACGTATTGGCCACGTCCAGAAGAAAAATGCCTCCGGCCAACAAAAGCAAGTACCGCGCGTCGGCCTCCGTGCCCAGGCTAATTTCGTCCACCGCGCGGCCACTGAGTACCGGCAATAGCAGCTGGCTCAAACTCACGAACACCATGACAATGCTAATGCCCAAGTAATACTTCCTCAGCTCGTGAGCCGAGCGCAAAATCCGTAAAATATGTCTCATCCGTTTTTATTGTAAAGCACAGTGTATGATTGCCAAGCTAAGTTTCCACCAACCATGAAACTCGGAGACCAAGCGAATCACTACAGGCGCGTTGTGCCAAGCACGTCCTTCGCTTGGGCCGCAACATCATCCAGTGCGGCGTTGACTTCTTCGGCTTGCAAAGTACGTTCGTAAGAACTGATCTCCAGCCGGAACGTCATGTGCGTGTCTTTTTCCCGGTAAATATCCAGGGGCGAAAACTCCCACGAAGTGTTTTTGGGTGGCTGAAAGTTATCATGTAAGAAACCTTGCACCTCACCAAAGCTCGCCCTTTCCGGAACTTTCAGGGAAATATCCTGTTGCACGCTCGGGAATCTGGAAAGCTCTTGGTAACTCGCGAACTTGTTAGTTTTAAGCAGCCGCGTAGTGGAGAGTTCGAATCCGGCGGTTTTCGCCGGCAATTTCAAAGCTTTGCGGGTTTTGGCCGTAAACTCGCCGACCACGCCCAATACGTCGTCACCGACTTTTACCACCGCCGTTCGCGCAACGTCGAACGGTGCGAGCAATTGCCGCCCGGATTCATGCTGAAATTCGTGATCAATCTTTTCGAACCGCACGCCTTTGACGCCCGAGTTCTAAAAGCAAACGTATGGCCCTACGATGTGCTTAGCTTGAAAATAGGCCGGTTGCGCGCCTTTGCTGACCACCACGCCGGCGGTTCGTTCTTCCTCCCGCGGCAAGCCGTCATCCCCGTTAAAATCCTTAATATGGGTTTTGCCGATTTCATACAAAAAGAACTTATCGTAACCCGCGCGTAAATTGCCGTACACTTTTTCTAACAAACTCGGCACGATGCTGAGCCGATAATACTGCAGATCCGGGCTAAGTGCATTACTCAATTTGAAAGCCTTCTCTACGTCCTGGCCAACCGCGGCCAATAAATCCCCGTGCACGAAGCTATAGGTAAGCAGTTCGTTGCCGCCGGCAGCGGTTAACGCGTCACGAATTTTGGATTTGATTTCCAGCAAGTGATTCTTTTCCACCGGATACGTGGTGCGCTTTGGTAAATTTATCGGCAAGTGATGAAAGCCCATCAAACGGCCGACTTCCTCTACGATGTCTTCGCGGATGGCGATATCCGTGCGCCAAAACGGCACGGTAACGCGCACCGTGTCATCCTGCGCTTCGGTTTGAAATTCCACGTTACCTAGTAAGCGTACAATGTCGTCGGCGTTTATCGGTTCGGCCAAGCGTTCGGCCACGAAATCGGCCGTGATCTCCACTTGGTTCGGCGGATCGACTTCACCGCGCGCGTCTTGCACCTCGCCGGCCACCCGGCCACCGGTTATGGATTGGATCATGGATACCGCTTCTTCCAGCACCGTATCATTTTGTAGTGGTGACTGCCCTTTATTGAAGCGTGTCACCGCGTCGGTGAACAATCCCAGACTCATTGCCGTGCGGCGAATCTGATACATATCAAAATTGGCGCACTCCAAAACGATGTTTTTGGTGCTCTCGTCCACTTCGGTATCGGCGCCACCCATGATGCCGCCGACCCCAACGGGAACGTCGTTGGAGGTGATCAACATGGTCGAATCGTCTTTAAAGGTTATTTCTTTGTCTCCGAGCAGTCTTAACTTTTCACCTTCCCTCGACTTTCGCACCTCCAGACTCAGTGCTCCGTGCTCCGTGCTCCGTTCTCCGGCTTGCAAGGCAAGCAGCTTGTCATAATCGTAGGCATGTAAGGGTTGGCCGGTCAGCATCATCACGTAATTCGTAATATCCACGATGTTATTAATCGGTTTAATGCCAACGCGCGCTAGCCAGGTGCGAATCGCCACCGGACTATGACCAACTTTCACGTCGGCAATCGGAACGCACACGAAGCGCGGTACCAAATCCAAAATATCATTTTGCACCGCCAACTTGAGCTCACCGTTTTCCTTTTTTCTTTTTACGTTTTCCTGCGCCAAAGGCGCTTTGTACCAATCCGGACTACTGAATTGTTTATGACAAATACCGGCAATTTCCCGGGCAACGCCCAACTGCCCAAAACAATCCGGGCGATGAGTAAACATCTTGTTTTCAATGTCAATAATCGTGTCGTTCAGCTGATACACGTCCGCGAACTTCTGCCCGGGTGCCGCCTCGACGTCGACCTCCAAAATGCCGTCGTGCTCGTCACCGATGGCCAGTTCACGGGCGCTGGCAATCATGCCGTTACTTACCACGCCACGCAGTTCACGCGCCTCCAGCACGAACGGATCAGTGTGATAGGTGCTTGGCACGACCGAACCGGGCGGGAGCCACGCCACCTTTTGCCCTTGCTTGACATTCGGCGCGCCACAAACCAGTTCAACTAAACCGTCTTTGCGCTCCACGTTTTCCGCGGCGCCGCCATCGTCAATCAAACACACGCTGAGTTTATCTGCGTTGGGGTGTTTTTCGCAGCTTTTTACTTCGGCCACCAGCACGTCTTTATAAATCGGGCTAAGCTCAATAATTTCCTCCACCGCGCCGAGCTGCTCGCCAATTTTCTTAACCAGCTCCTCAGTGGAAACATCAATCTCCGTAAACTGCTTGACCCAATTTAAACTAACCTTCATTGTTTGCCCTGACTTTCCCCTAAACTATGCAGGCTAAGAGTTGCACCGTCTTCCATGTGCAAGAGTGTACCTTCTACTGGGATGAAAGGCATAAAAACCAACTCTATGTCTCTAGGTTCATCTGGCACAAATTCTAGTTCGTAATCTCCGCCATTTAGGTCAGCTGACGGTTGATCATAAACGTATGCTCTATCCAAATACTGAATTTTGAGGCGTAATGCTAGGTGATGTGACACTAAGATCCTCGTACTTTATAGACTGAGTTGAATCCGTACGATTTAAAACTGTGAGCTTTACTTCGCAGTTTTCTGATGAACACGAGATTTCCCTAAGTGCATAGTAGTATTTATCACCGCTTGCAGTCTCACCAAAGGACGCATAGGGTCTTGTTGGGTCTTTTGCTGTAGCGCCTGATAGTTCTTCAGGGGTGCTGTTTTCTCTGGTGCTTTGAGTTCTCTTTGGCTCGGAATGGCCCGCAAGGACAACCACAAAAACTAAGATTACAATTGCGCCAATACTCAGAACGAACAAGTAATTCTGCTCTATAAAAGTTAAAAATTTTTTCGTTTCAGAAGCTCCTCGAGTTTTGTGTTTCACTATATCGTAAATCAGTTGGTGGCCTTTGTCATTGGGGTGTAAGCCATCGCTCAGTAAATCTTTACCTTCTTGTAGCTGTTTTATAAATTCATCGTGCGCCGGAATAAATGCGGCGTCTTTGTTGAACGCCACTTGTTTTATGGCGTCTTCGAACAAATTAAGCCGCTCATTGAACCATTGTTTGCCTGTGGAGCTGTGCTTCCACGGGTTGGTTTGCGCCTCATCCACCGCGGGCAAGCCCACGAACACCACGTTATCCGTTAGTTTATGCGCACCGTCGGCAAGGTGTTCCAACGTTTCCTGGAAGTCGTACACATCGGTCACTACGTGGTTTTCCCGTAAAATCGCGTCGTTGGTACCGATGGCTATAACGATCATTTCCTCGTCTTTGCCCATTCGACGGGCTTCGACTTCCGGTTTCATCCGGTGCAACACGCCTTCGGCGGTGTCTCCGGAGATTCCTTGGTTGAACAAAACCGTCCAGTTATCTTCGCCTCGACTCATAGATTTCAGCGTACGCGAATGAAAATCATTCGCCAGCCGCTGCACCCAGCCGCCATGAGAGTCAAAAAACCCCTGCCCGATACTGTCACCAAACACAAACACCCTCATTTTTGGGCCTCCGAGACTTTTGCTCCAGTTGCTTCAAATTGGGAATAAAACTCTTTCAAGTCGACGATCCAGGGATGCTCTCGTGTGTCCGTGCTTATTGACATACTCCCATGATTTTATATATTCCGTTGCTTTCCACTTATCTAATTCTTTCATTTCCCGCTTCAAACCTTCTTCGCCATCCATTATTTCTAAGTAAATTTTTTTATGAATAGCATGAACTGGAATGTGGGCAAGTGTCGTAAAGCTATGCTCTTTTCCAAACAATTTTTTCCATGCCGATCCCAAGTTTATAATTCCTATGCGCCCCTTTAAGACTCATTATTGTATTGTCGGTTAATAACACATGACAAACTTCATGCACAAGTGTATCGACAAAAATTTGAAGGGCCGCCATGATAGCCAACAATTACCGGGCCAGCTTTTGCGCAACAATATTCGTTGCCATGCTGACGTCCATGACTGGAAGGTAAAATTGTAAACCTGAGTATTTTGCGTGCGCCGCTCGAGACTTTGTTTCTCTGATCTTTTCCCATTCTTCCGACATTCATCTGTCCATTTAGAAAACGTATCGTCATCGTACTCTGGCAAGTCATACTTATCTAGCTCATTAAGTCGTGTAGATACGTCCTTTTGTAAAAGCCAAGCATAGTTAATTCTGATTTCTGGATTTTTAATAGATCTGTTCATCAAAACTGCCTCAAGAAGTCTAATTTGCCACTGTTGAAATGACGAATGTCTTCGATTTCATAATGCATAAGCACCATACGCTCAATGCCAAATCCCCGATGCATGCAGAATCCGGGTATCGACTTCTGGGTCAATGCCAGCTTCACGCAGGACGTTGGGGTGAATCGTGCCGCAGCCGCCTAGTTCTAACCAGCGCTGCTCTTCGCTATTGTCCTTGCGTAAAATTTCTGGGCGTTCAACTGCAAACTCAAAACTCGGCTCGGTAAACGGAAAGTAAAACGGTTGGATCTTTGCCTTCAAATCCTGTCCAAAGTATTCACTTAAGTACGTCTGAAGTGTAGCAACTAGGTTGCCGACATTTGCGCCTTTTGCCACATACACGCCTTCAAGTTGATGAAAGGTGTGCTCGTGCGTGGCGTCCAGGTCTTCGTTACGGAACACGCGGCCGGGAATGACCGCGGCGATGGCTTTGCCTTCCTCCAGTAAATGTTTTCGCTCAATCAACACGCGGTTTTGCATGGTGCTGGTGTGCGCCGGGGCGATGAGGCCGTCCTCCGTCGTAAATGTGTCGTAGTGGTCGCGGGCCGGATGATCTTCGGGGAAGTTCAGGCTGCCGAACATGTGGTAATCATCGTCCAACTGGCGTGACTCTACTACGTCGTAGCCCATACGGTAAAAGATATCCGCAATGCGCTCCATCTCCGCAGTAATTGGATGCCGTGACCCGTTGTCACTGGTAAATAACCGCGGCCTGTCTTCCGGCTTGGTGTTGGGGGCGAACGGCGCGGTCACGTCAATCGGCGGTAGTTTTTCGGACTTTTCTTGGTGTTCGTCCACCATTTTTTGCAATTCATTTTTTAAAGCGTTGATTTCTTGGCCGAAAACGGCGCGCTCATCCTCCGGCAAAGTCGGGATTTCCGCGTACAGCGCTTTTAATTCCGTCGCTTTTAGCACGTCCGCTTTGTTATCCAGCTCTTCGAAGCGCTTTTTCAGCGCATCAGCAACGTCCGCCACCTTTTTACTTTGATAACTCATCTTACATAAAGTATACCAAACCACCTCCCTTATCACCTACTGTACAAGGTTGAACCTTGTTAAGTGCCCGCGTTTAGTCTAGGGAGGACAGGATGTTAGAATTAAGGTATGAAGGTGACGAAATATCCGCAGAGCTGCTTAAAACTTGAAAAGAATGACAAATCCTTAATGATCGACATCGGTATTTTCGTAACGCAAAAATATAAATTGGAAGATCTTCAACCTATCGACGCACTGCTCATTACCCACCAGCACGCCGATCATTTGGACCCCGACGTCGCCAAGCAACTTTCCGGAGCGGGCGTGCCAATTTACGCCAACCAAGACGTAGCCGATAAATTAAGTGACCTTGAAGTTACCGTCCTAAACGATAGCGATCAGCAAGAAATTGCCGGGTTCAACGTGACCGCCCGCGACTTGCCGCACTGCAAAATGGTCGACGGCTCCGACGGGCCGCCCAACACCGGCTACGTGATAGACGGAAACTTCTTCCACCCCGGCGACGGCACCTCAATTGATAATTTACAGGTGGAATCCCTGGCCGCGCCGGTTGCCGGCCCCAGCGTGTCGCTATTTGATGCCGTAAAGTTCGCCCGCCAAGTCGGCGCCATGAACGTTATCCCCATTCACTACAGTAATCCGGTTTTTTATAACGACCCGAATGTGCTCAAGGAACGCTTTGGCGACGCCAACGTAATCGTTTTAAATGACGGCGAAAGCACGGAGTTATAAATGGCGAATTTTAGTTTTGACATCGTTTCCGATTTTGACCGCGGGGAGATGAACCACGCGTTCGATCAGGTCCAGCGCGAACTTACCAACCGCTATGACTTTAAGGGCACGTCCGCGGCCGTAGAGTGGCTGGACGGCGACAAAAACGGACTGAAAGTTACCGGAGGTAACGACTATCATATTAATACGATCATCGACATGGTGCGCAAGAAGCTCGCCAAGCGGGGCTTAAGCCAAAAAGTACTGGATACGTCTAAGGAAGCCGTTACCAGTAACCTGAAAATCACCAAAGATGTCCCGTTCAAACAAGGATTGGATCAAGAAAAGGCCAAGAAAATCACCAAACTCATCAAAGAAAAACAACCCAAGGTAAAAACCCAAATTCAGGGCCAAGAAGTGCGAGTGATAAGCGGCAAAAAGGACGAACTGCAAGCGGCCATGCAGTTACTCAAAAACACTGACTTCGACTTCCCAATCAACTTCACTAACTATCGCTAGGTAGCAAAGTCCCAGAGAAGACGATCTACGTCTTGAGACCAACCGTTTTCGGATGCATAAAAGAACGTGGTTCCAGCTCCTGCAACTGCCCCCTGACCAAGTCGATGTTTGAGTTCTTTTTCATCCATAATTGAACTGGAACTAATCACATCAACATTACTGCCTTTAAGGGCGGAAACGGCCCATGCAGTCTCCTTGCGGGCTCCTGTTGCCATGGCTGGTCCACTTTTACCAACTTTTTCTGTATTCGTATCGAGCAATGATTCACCGTTATCTTTTATCGGCATATCGACCGACCATGTATTTGGCACCAATACGGCACTTACAATACCAGAATTTTTTATGTGATTTCCGATGACACTCATATTACTAAATGACTCTTGTGGCGACAAACGCACCCAAATTGGTTCCGGCAGATTAGCCTCTCTCAAGAAGGATAGAACTTTGCCGAACGCCTGAGGATTTCTGCTCAATATCGCATGTTGTGTGCCGTCTGTATCCTTAACATTTGGGCAACCGGCGTTTAAGATGACGCCGTCTACTCCAGCCGCAAAAGCTCGCTGAATTCCCTCTAACGACTCTTCGGCTGGACAATCTGTTACTGGTGCAAAATTCCAAATCAATTTCTTGCCCTTAGCATGTGCTATTTCTAGTTTGTCAGGGAGAACTTTCTCTTCTTCTTCATAACCTGCACATGGCATACCAAGTGAATTATGCATTTCGCCAGTTTCTGGATCAAAATCATAATCTTTGCCTCGTGATTGCTTTTTCGGCGTTCCGAAACGGCATTGCCAAGTCGTGGTAACAGCGGCTGTGATCCATCTTCAATATACGCCACTCCAGTATTTGCCATTATTTCAACGTCATGCATTGTCTTGACTACCCCACCTGCATTAGCAAATGGTGATTCAAAACCTTCTAAATGTCCTATTTCCCCTTTAAACGCCATTATCCGTTCCTCCAATTTAAGTGGTTTATATTAATTTATGCTTACTCTTGCCCGCGTTTTCAACTTGACGACGAAATTCGCCGTCATATACTTAGTGTCACGCTAATGGGCTTGAAGCAAACGCAAAGTCATTCGGCAAACTTCAAAAAGTTGGATTACAAGAAAAGGCAATCCAACCTTTACCTTGCTTTGCTCTTGCACGGCCTTCAACGTATCAAGGACCTGACTGCCCTGACCAGAACTTCCCCAGAAGTTCAATTTATGAATATCTTAAGATTTTGAAGGGCAAAGGCTTGGTCGATGAGATCGTGGAGGAGAACTTCAAGCTATTAAAAGCAAATCCTATCGGGAGGCTGCGGCACAAACTCGCGGCACGCGAATAAAGTCAGGCTTGCCGAAGAAAGAGCAACGCTTGAAGATGACCTCGAGCACCTGCTGGAGAAATGGCCGGTAAATCGATGCTTCACCGTCTTCAGTTTTGACGTATCACGGGCAAGCAGGTGCGCGTCAAATATTCTGGAATTCTTTAAAAGCGAAGCAGGAAGTCTACGTGAGCGAGTGGGGACGTGGCAGATACATAGGGTTTAATTCATAAAAAGTTCGTAGCCGAGTCTTACATGCGAAACATCAAAGAAAGCATGAACAAACGCTTCACCAAGAGTTCGTAAATCAATAGAGCAACACGGTGAAAGCCCGAGTCTCACGATCAAGTATTAGTGATATTCGTGCGAGAAATACTATTAGACGTTAGGCTTACACTTTTATGTACTTTATTAACACTTTTGCTCAGGTCTACTTGAAAGCTTCGGTCATAGAAGGATTTGAAATCAAGAGTAAGCAGTTCACAAAAACTCAAAGAGAGATTTTTGAAAAACTCTGGTCAGGTGCTCAACTTAAATGAATAAACTAATAGCGCCTAGCGACGGCTATGTTATCAAAGCTCTTGAAGTTCGTCTGGGTTTAGCGTTAGCTCACCGTCTGTTACTATTTCACCATGACCCTGCAGACATACCGTTCACTGCCGTTGAAGGACTGGCTTTTCTCATAGATGACAAAGCAGGTTCAGTAAAAGGAGACCACATATAACGCGGGGCAACCTTTGCCTGCATCTTTGAAGTCCAACTATCTCGGTAGCTTCATTTTTACAAAGTTGTCTTCTTGTCGCGCAAATTAAAACGATTTCTAGGTTGTTCTACAGTCATGTCATAGAGCTTTTCTAGATCTATCCACTCTTCTTTCAAAGCTTCAGTCACAAGCAATGGTAGAGCAGCCGTGTGGTTCGTTACCCCAAATGTATACGGTTTGCGGTATCGACCCCTCCAGTCGATGGTGTGAAGTCCGAACCAAACATATCTATCAAACTCACGTTGTCGCGCAAGAACGCGATGTCGTCTTTTGACTTGATGTTGGCTTCATGCACCCCTGTCCTTGAAAGCGTTCTTATCACCACGATGGCGTCAAATGGTGCAAAGTGACCTGATTCGTATTTTACCCAGGCGTTTTTTGGCAGCAGCAATTGGTTCCAGCTTTGCTACGACACATGAGCAATATGAATTGGCGAAGGAGAAGTGCCTCTGTTTCTTATCTCTGCGAGCACCTGACCAACACTGGCGTCTTTGAGCGAAGTATGTCGACGGCCTTCATGGCAACTTCGCCCAAATTCGTTTATTATGGTAGGAATGCTTCCTGGCCTGAAACCATGTAGCCACCTTTGCGTCATGGCCAGATAATTTTAGTGCAACAGTGCGCCCTGGTGTGCGAGTAATTTTACATAGTGCAAAACGCTTTCGTCAAGTTTGCCTTCTTTGTATATTTTTGTAGGATCAACTCCCTGATGACCCCCATACCAGTAACTGCTTCAGTGCCTATACGTTGCTCCATTTGTAGTATTGCTTTAAGTATCGGCCACTGGGAAAGGGTGAGTGGCGGAATTGTAGCCTTTTTCGCCAGTAAGCCCGTCTACTCTACCGGGCGCCGTAACGATCATTCGGCATCGCGTTGCCGCCGACAAACCCTGACTTCAGCATAGCCAAGGTATACCAGAAACTCCGTCTCTGCCATCCTGATTGTAAGTGCATCAAATGCTCTGGGGTGAGTATGCGGATCCACGCCCCCTCTGGAATTATAAGTTCAATTTTAGAACTTTGATCGATATGTTATCCTCTTAACTATTTTGCTCATTATATCCCTGCGCTTAAGAAAGCGCAAGCACATGCGTTATACTGTTTAGGTATGGATCCCGTTAGAGTCTTAAAACGTACACGGTTTATCTTTATGAGAAAAACGAGCAGCGAATTTTACGCGAAATCAGGCACGGTAAGGAAAGGTCTCTAACGGAATGGACGACAAAGCCGCTACACTGGAGCGAGCCAAAGAGGTACTAAACAAAAACGATCGTGGTAACTTTACGGTGCCCGCACCGGAACTCTACCCTCACCAGTGGCTGTGGGACAGTTGTTTCGTGGCCATCGGACTACGTCATTTGGACATAGACCGGGCGCAAGCGGAAGTTTTGCGCATGCTGGGCGGCCAGTGGAGCAACGGCATGATCCCCAACATGATCATTTCCGACGAGCACCACAACACGCGGGACGCCAAGTTCTGGCGTAGCTGGATCAACCCCAATGCCCCGTACGACTTGTCCACCAGCGGCATCACCCAACCTCCGGTACTGGCCGAGGCAATCGTGCGAATCGGCAAAAAACTCTCCGCCGCCGAGCGACGCGCCTGGTACAAAAAAGTCTATCCCAAGTTACTGGCCTACCACGAGTGGCTCCACGACGAACGCGACCCGCACCAGGAAGGGCTGACCATTCAAATCCACCCCTGGGAAACCGGCTTGGACAACACCCCGCCGTGGATGAAAGAACTCCACGAACACCAAATGCCGCTATGGATCCAAGCCGTCAAAAAGCTACGCCTGGGAAGCGTTTTTAAGTTTTTCCGCCGCGACACCAAACGCATCCCGGCCGAACAACGCCTGGACACCGTAGAAGCCCTATCGCTTTACAGCGTGCAGCGCCGTTTACGCCGCAAAATGTATGATATTAACCGTATCTTGAGCCATTCGCATTTCGCCATCGAAGATTTAAGTTTTAACTGTATTTTAATCCGCAACGATCAGCTTTTGCTGGACATCGCCAAAACTATCAAAGAAGAGGTGCCGGATAACCTACAAGAACAAATGGCCAAAACCCAAGGAGCGCTGGAAACCCTGTGGGATCCTTACGGCAACCAGTATTATTCACGCAACTTCGTGACGCACCAACTTATTAAAGAACCCAGCATTGCCGGGCTTATGCCGTTGTACGCGGGCACTATCAGCAAGGAGCGTGCCGAATTATTGATCAAGCAGCTGGAAAACGACCACGCCTACGGCACCCCTTACCCCGTTCCCAGCGTTAGCGTAGAATCACCTTGGTTTAAAGAACTGGGGTACTGGCAAGGTTCGACCTGGGTTAACACTAACTGGCTGTTAATTGACGGCTTAAAACGACTCGGTTTTGACGACCACGCTAGCGCCTTAAAAGAATCCACTCTGGAAATGGTCGGCGCCAGTGAGATTCACGAATACTACAGCCCGCTGTCCGGCAAACCCGGCGGCGCCTCGAACTTTTCCTGGACGGCAGCCCTTACCGTTGACCTACTAAAAACCAAGGAAAAGAAGTAGCGGCACTCCTTCGGTGCGACTGGCAAAGGTCAGAATCTTTGATTCGCACGATTTGTATTTTTCTCACGTTAAATCGGAGTTAACTCCGATTTAACTCCGATTTAAATCAGCTTTTTCGTGATTCATTTTTTCTGAAAGGGCGCGGTTTCGAACTGAGCTAAGAGCACTCAAGTCATTTTACTCGTAAATAGGTTTGGAGGTCCGTAAAAAAGCGGTAACTAAAATTTGGCCGGTTTATTGCCCTTGCGCCAGGTTTTTACGGCCTGTTTGTACGGTTGGAAATTTCGATAAATCGCTAAATCCGCCCGTCGGCGTGCCAACCAGGCTTTATAGCCGCTGATCACCTTGGTTTTGGTTTGTAAGATCGCCCACTTCGGGCCGATGGGTACCGCGTAAATCGGCGTGATCGAACGGTACCATTTTGGCCGCTCGCGCCTTTGTTCGCGCAAAATATTTTCGGCCACGAACGTCGCGTCGTGCAGCGCGGTCTGTGCCATACCGGAGTGCGGCGTGGCCGCGTTATCCCCGATCACGTAAATGTCCTCGTGCCCCACGGCATGAAGATACTGATCCACCCTGACTCTTCCCCGCTCCAGCTCGAACACCTCGGGGTGTTCGGCGTAAAAACCGACCGCCCGGCTGCCGGCCGTCCAGACAATGACGTCGGCCTTAATGTCACCGCTACTAATGCACACCTTCCCGGGCACACAGGAATCCACTTGAGTTCCCAGCTTCACCCGTACCTTCAATTGGCGTAGGCGCTTAAGGGCTTTTTTGCTGGCTTTCTCATCCAGCGCCGGGAGCAACCGATTAGCTCCTTCAATAATCGTAGCCTGCACGTGAGGAGGCCGGAGCTGATACTTCTCGGCCACCATATCCGCGTAGTGTTGCAGTTCGCCCACCAGTTCCACGCCGGCCGGACCGGCACCGATGACCGCTACTTTGGGGCGCTTTTTCTTTTTAAATACGTCGGTGAGTTCATGGCGCAGCGCAATGGTGTTAGCGATGGTGTCCAGTGTCATGGTCGATTCTTCCAAACCGGAAATGCCGAAATAGTTCACCTTGTTCCCCATGGCGAACACCACTTTGTCGTATTTGTAAGTATGGCCGGTTTCGCTGACCACATGCTTCTTTTTGGTGTCGATTCCGACAATACGGTCTTGTTCGATTGTAACGTTTCGGCTGCGTTTAAAGATCGTCCGTAAGGGCAGAACCACTTCCAGTGGCGAGCGACCGGTGCCGGAGCGATACAGCGCCGCGTGGTATTCGAAATTGGAAATCTTACTTACTAGCGTTACTTTTACGCCGCTTTTGTTGGAAAGCTCCAACGCCAGCTTGACACCACCGAACCCACTCCCCACCACGACAACATTCATGGGGCGATCACCCACACAACGTATCCATACAGATACCAAGCCAACAATAGTAAACCGATAACCAGGCAAACAATGGCTATCTTTTTAAGCAGCCTGGATTTTGCTCTACGCGCAAAAAACACCGCTGCGGCAGCTACTACTAACAATGGCAGTCCAGTTACAAGCCCAATACCAAAATAAAACGGAGGCGCATCGACGCATCCCGGTATCAAAGCATCACATTCTGCATTCTTAACGTTTACACCTTCTTCCGCCATTAGTTATCGTCCCTATTTTTTTCACCAAGCTTTTTTATTTCTTCGGTGTCTTTGAGCGGCTGGGACTCTGAGTGAGCCTGGATTTGGTCAACCACTTTGGTGAGTTGGCGATTTCGTGTTCCCTCGACTTCCGTAAAAGTTTTTTGGGCGGTGGCCAGTTGGTTTCCAAGTTTTTGCATGTGGTCGCCGAACTTGTCGTATTCTTCCTGGAACTTGTTTACCAGGCCGAGGATTTCTTGCAAATTCTTCTCGTAACCGAAGTTTTTATAAGCCTGGAAAATCAAGCGCAAGATAGCGGTGAACCCGAAAGGACCGGCCAGCACCACCTTGTTTTGATCACAAAATTCTTTTAGCTCCGGCGCTTGGTCGTAAATAAAGCTAAAGATCATTTCGTTGGGAATAAACATGATCACGAAATCCAGCGTGTTATTTTGCGGGTCGATATAATCCTTGGAGGTGATGCTTTTGGCCTGCTCCTTGACGTCGGATTTAAACTTTTTAAGCGCCGCTTCGCGTTCCTTTTTGGTTTTGGCTTCCTGATAATCCATTAGTCCGTTGTAAGGAAACTTAACGTCGACATTCAGCTTGGTCTTATCCGGTAATAATATCGTAAAGTCCGGCCGACCCTCACCGGAGGAGCGCTGTTTTATGTAGGTTTCGTCCACCACGAATCCGGCGGACATCAACAGTTGTTCGGCGGCTTCTTCGCCCCATCGCCCCCGGAGCTGGTTGTTAGATAACACTTTTTTAAGGTTTTCAGTGGAGGTGTGCAACTCCTTGGTGACTTCCGAAGCGCCTTTAAGCTGCTCCGTAATTGCCGTGTTTTGGTTTTTTAGGGCGCTCATTTCCTCGCGGCTGATAGCCAATTGTTTTTCAATGCCTTTGGTGATCTCGTTAAAAATGTTTTTTACGTCGGATTCGATCTCCTCTTTGCTTTCTTTGCGTTGGTCTTCATTAACTTTTGTGAGTTGCAAGGTAAACTTTTGCGCGAAAAAGTAAATCGCCACCACCAAAACGACCGCTAAAACTACCAAGCCCGCAACTATTAACCCGATTTCCATAAGCTCATTGTAACTGATCCGGGGCGGGCGGCGCTACCTCCCAATTGAAAGTGATGTAAAAATCATTTTGCAAATAATTCGTAATTTACACTAAAATAAAGGTATGCAAGAGGCGATTTCAAACTTTAAGGACCACTTAAAAAAACATGGGCATTTTGCGACCAAACCGCGCGTGCAACTGTTTAAAGTTTTTATGCGGCATCAATCCATGAGCATGCGGGAACTTATTGAAGCCCTGCCCAAGCAGGATAAATCCAGTGTGTACCGCAATGTGGACTTATTCGAGAAGCTGCGCGTGATTAAGAAAGTCCAGCTGGGTTGGAAATATAAGTTCGAGCTCAGCGAACTGTTCCATGAACACCATCACCACCTCACCTGCCTGGCCTGCGAACGCGTGATCGCCCTGGACGAAGACCTGGTTATCGAACAAGAAATCGCCCGACTCAGCTATCGCAACCGATTTAAAGCCCTGGAACACACACTGGAAATTCGCGGCCTCTGCACCGACTGCAAATAACCCCTTTTCCCGCACAATGAACGACGACCCTCCCACGACGATAAAATTTTTGTTTTTTGAACGATCGTCAGGAAAACGGGAATTTCTTGGTGTTGTGGGGTTTCGCGGAAGAAAAGTATTATGGGTGGCAAAAATGATGGCGACTTCGGCCGTTTCGCTGGCCTCGGGTGCCGACGCGGCGCAACAAATAAAAAGACCCCGGGTTGTTACCCAGGGTCACTGGAAGCCTCACACTTCCACTTACAACTTATGCCTTAAGCACAAGTTTTTCAAGTAGTTATACACAACTAATCGTTTTTTGAGGGGTTTTGTAGCCCCCAAATAATCATCGCCACGAGCACCATGAATGCACTATAAAATCCGATGGTGCCGTATAGTTCCACGTTATAACCTTCGTTAAAATTCAGCGTGAAATAGGCCAATGCCGTCGTAGTGTAAGCCGCCACGCATAAAAACGAGGTGGCGATCAATGCTACGCGTGAGTGAAACACCGCGGCTACCAATATGGGAACTACGTAAAGTGCTACGGCGGTGCTGGCCATCCCCCGGGTTTGATACACCATAAAGGAGGCCAATAACACGTCCAGCACGATTAATCCGGAAACCAGCCGCTCGTAAAACACTATTTTGGTAGAAGGAGACCGCGCCAATAACCACACGACCGTGGCGCCGGCGAACAAAATAGCCGTGGCTATCCAGCGCTGGAAAACGGTTTCCGGCTGAATTAACATCCAGGCGTCATACACGATAATTTGCACCGCCAAGATCAAGGCCAAGTAAAAATGCAAGCGGCTGACCCGCAGTATGCGCAGTTTGAGTTGTTTGAGGTTTTGTTTGGCCATTACTTTTAAGTCAAGCAAACGCTTACGCTTTCGTCAATCGGTTTACGCTAAAAATCTTCTCTCGGGGTATCGCCCGGCCGCCTACCCCAGCGCCATTTGGGTTTGGGGCCGGTGTAAAACGTTACTACCAATAACGTTCCCGTGGCCACGAAAAGCGTGGTGAAAAACACTAAAAGATCTCCCGCCGAAGGATCGTCGCCTTCGCGCGCTAAAAACAAACTCCCAAGCAAGATCAAGACAAGGTAAATGGCTATCACCAGCCAGCCTTGCCAAGTAACCGGAATCCAATCGTACCCGTAGCGTCGTCTTTTGAACCAATATCTGCCCATGCTTCCATGATACCGCACATGCTATACTAAAATCGTTAACCGGAGGATTCGCCCATGGCCAAGAAACTGGGACTTATTCTATTATTTATTGCGCTGGGGAGCGGTGCCATCGCTTATACCGCTTCACGAAACGATGAAGCGGAAAATAACGACCGAGCCGCAGTGGAAACCGCGCCGGAACCGACTACAAAGCAAGAACCGACCGCCGAGGAAGCTCCGCCGGTGGATGCTTCAATCCCGGGGAGTTATATTGAGTACGACGAAGAAACTTTGGCCAACGCCGAAGGACAGCGAGTGTTGTTTTTCCACGCCTCGTGGTGCCCGCAGTGCCGCTCCATAGAGGCCGGCATAGAATCTGACGGCGTTCCCGACGGGTATACCATTGTAAAAGTGGACTACGACAGCAACCAGGATTTGCGGGCTAAATACGATGTGCGTCTGCAGACCACGTTTGTAAAGATTGACGAAAACAACGAAAAAATTGATGATTACGTTGCTTACAACGAACCAACCTTCGACGCCGTAATTCGCGACTATCTCTAAACCATGGAACTCTACATTGCCGCCTTTGCGGCCGGTATCCTGACACTCCTCGCGCCGTGCATTTTGCCGCTTTTACCGGTGGTGCTGGGTGCCAGCGTGGTCAGTGACGATGAAACTAAGAAACGCGACCCAATCAAGCCGATAGTCATTACCGTAAGCCTGGGTGTGTCGATTATCGCGTTTACCCTCCTACTAAAAGGAAGTAGCGTGCTGCTCGGGGTACCCGCGGCGTTCTGGGCCGTTGTTGCCGGAGCTATCATTGTGCTGCTCGGTCTTACGTTCGCCTTGCCTGTCACCTGGGAAAAACTAACCGCAAAATTAAATCTTACCGGTAAGACCCAAAGTTTGCTGGGCAAAAGTTCGCGCCTGTCCGGGCAATCCAAAAACGTCGCCACCGGGTTGGCGCTCGGTCCGGTGTTCAATAGCTGTAGCCCGACGTACTTGTTTATTGTGGCCGCCGTATTACCGGCTACGTTTTTAAAGGGATTCGGTTTACTCGTCGCCTACACCATTGGTCTATGCGGCACATTATTACTTATCGCTTTTGCCGGCCAGTCATTTACCCGGAAACTTGGCGTCCTCTCCGACCCGCATGGAACGTTCAAACGAGTTATCGGCATTATTCTCATTATCGTGGGACTGGCCATTGTGTTCGGGTTGGACAAAGACATCCAAACTTTCGTATTGGATAAAGGCTGGTACGACCCCGTTGCCGACCTGGAAATGTCACTCGACTGAAAAGTGGCCGATCTATTTGTTTTCTTCACCTGGTTTCGTCTTAACACATCTGCTACAATTGCCCCTGTTACGAATTCAGCTAGTGGGGATTAGCCAAGTGGTAAGGCAGCGGGTTCTGGTCCCGTGATCGCAGGTTCGAATCCTGCATCCCCAGCCAAGCTTTTTAACAGATTGATTTTAATCCAGCACGTGTTCTTTCTGGAACCAAACCTGTGCATATAGTGCTACTCTCGATTCGATCCAAGTACTACTTCTATAGCATCGAGCATACTTCTAGGGACTAGTATCGATGCACCTGTAGATATAGTATATTTTCGAGGATTGTTGCGAATTGAATCAATGATCTTTTGTTCTTTCTGTTGAAGTTGCCGTTGTTCTCGGGCGGCTTGCTGAGCTCTTTGGTCGATTTGCTCCAGTTTATCTGCAAAATCTTCACGTCTATCTATGCTCGCATAAAGTTGATCCATGGCAATATCCTGCTCTCGTCTACTCCGCACATAAAGTGCATCACTTTGTTCTTTGTTAATTCCAACCATGTCGAATTGAACCCCCTCAGCTCGAAACCCAGAAAATGTAATATCGTGACCAGGATTTTCAAAATAATGGCTGGAAACTTCCGGGTCTAACAAAGCTTCGTATTTAGTTCCATCTATCATTACATACCCACGTAGCTCACCGACAGCAGGATTAAGTTTTGTTTCTGAGTGAATGTGAATCTCTAGTTCATACAATGGATCCTCGATGGTTCCTTCGCCAAAAGGCATTATTGAGGGAACAAGGTATTCAGTTCCGTCAGCGCCAAATCGTCGTACTCCACCAAGCTCTACATCGCCTATATAAGCTTCTTGTGCTTTTATGTCAACAAAATGGTCGTCGACAACACCGTCACCGTACGCGTATCGAGAACTAATGCGCTGATACCGATTGCTATCCGTGTTATGCGGACCTGGATTTTCAAATGGCCTAGTAGGCTCGTTTGGCAAAATTCTTACACAGCCTGACATCGCTTCTTGCTCATCTTCTTCAATCTTTTTAATTTTTTGTGCAATACGTTCAAGTCTTTCGGCTCTGATTGTTTCCAGCACGACACTTAAACCCGTATTAGCCACGGGCAGTTTGCATACATCATACCTGGGGTAGCCTGACTTGCGGCCTTGTTCGTCTGTTTCCCAAAACATTGTTTGATGCACATGAATAGTATCTCCTGGTAAAAGCTCTAAGTTGTCAGTCAGTGCTACAGAATCACTTGCAGGAAACGCGTCAGGGCTTTCATCACCATTCAATTCATATAAAAGTGCTCGATAACTTTCGGGAGTTTCGCTGTACCATGGGCTATGCACGCTTGCTGTTCTGAACTCTGGGTAGAAATCAAAATCATAATCTAGTACTTCTTCCTTGCCATCTAAAACATGAGTAACAATATATTGGGCCTGTTCATTATTAGCCTCAACCACTATTCCTTGCAAAAGGCTTCTCTGTGAAAATTCAGAATAATTTTCTGGAGTAAGCTCTCGATTTTTGCTCATTACTGTATTTTGATGCACATTACCCACAGAAACAAGCAGTAGCATATTATCCACCTCCAGTTACCAGCTTTAGTTTTTGCAATTTGATATATAGATGTACCAAGTCTGTAGATAAACGGTGCCACCTGTGGGACACGTGCCCAGCCAAGCATAAAAATTCAAACTTTATATCTTCTCGAAGAAAATTCATTCGCACAAAAACAACTACTTGTGCATATAAATACTAACAGCGTATTATATGAACATGAACTCATATGACTGCTGCGCTCCTAACTCAGCAACCAGTAAACGGATTACCGACCTTGGCCCAGTTTTGAAAGTAATAGGCGAGGACAGTCGTCTGCGTCTACTATGTGTGCTACAAAAAGACAGTCACTGCGTCTGTGAACTGGAAGAACACACTAAGCTGTCTCAAAGTCTTATATCTCATCACTTGAAAGATCTAAAAGCAATTGGCATAGTTTCAGACACTAAAAAAGGTCAGAAAGTATATTACTCCCTGACCGATTTTGGTAATAGCGTTATGAAGTCGCTACTGACTTTGGCTAAGTAGCTACTTTACCACTTTCTAAGCTGCTGTTTAACTTCTTTTAGCTCTTTCTCTAGGCACTCTTTACGACTGACTTTAGCATGAATTGCTATTTTGCTTTTCTTTCTGTGACGGTGTTGTTTCTACTACTACTGTCCCATCGTCATTTTTAGCTATGTCCTGGATTTTTGGTATACGATTTGTCTCAGCCTTCGAGTATATGAGTTTCCCATCAAGCATTACATCGAATTGACCAGCCTCCCCAGGGACCAGCTTAAGAGCAAATTTGCTATCATGCGGATACATCTGGATAAGATTCTCACTCAACGTCATTGCGCTTTCCATATAACATGACACGCAGAATTTAAATTCATATTCCTTATGCATAATATTCTCCTTAATTGTTACTTTCTTTATTATATATGAACATACCTTCATATACTATGCTTACGTGCCTGTTGTGTCAATAGGATCGTTACTTATTTGCATCTAATGCTTAATTGAAGCACCCGTTCTATCGCTTGACTAGATTATGCCAACAGAGCTTTCATTCTTGCCATCGACGTACGTCAATAGTCAGACTTAAAGTTCTGAAATCGGACCATAGCCCCAGCCATTCGACCCTGAAAACCATCCGGCTCAGAGCGAAGCAAGCTCATGGCTTGCAGCCAGCAAGAAATGAGATTTAGAATGTCCTGAGCCAGCCGAAGGACTATTCATATACTGATTAATCGGCAAATTGCAGGCCAGTACCTGAAAAAAATAGCACCTTCCATCTTTCACCCGGATGGTTCTTCGTGGTACGCTTAAGATTCAAGCAAAATAAGGGGGATTATGAAAAAGCTACTCGTGATTATCGGTGTCATTATAGTAGGCGCGGCCATATGGTTTATTATTTGGGGCTTTCCGGGCGATGAGCAGCAGCCCGCACAAACTGAGCCAACTCAGCCGCAGGACTTCCCCGCCCGGGTTGATGAATCCGGGGAGACGGCGGAGCTTACCAGGTTCGAAAGCGAATTTAGCGACCTCACCTTTACCTATCCCAATAATTGGAACGTCACCGAAGGAGCGGATAACTCCGAGGAAGATCAACTACTTACCGTGGAGAGCCCGCTCGACGAAAACGAATTTTACTTTTGCCTTGATCTGCACGTAGTTACCGATACGGCGGACGCCAGCTTTGCCATAGATGACGCCGAAATTCTCGCCACCGAAACGCTTGAAAATGGCGACCAGTCAGTGATCTACCAACTGGAGGGATTGTCCAGCTTGCAGTGGGGCGTTTCTACCGAAACGGTCAACGAAGGCGATGAGAGCTTCGTGAGCCGTATTGACGGAGCGTCCGGCGCCCAAGCCGCGGTGTTCGGGCGGTTTGATTGCCGCGAAACCGAATCGGAAGATATCGAGGTTGATGAATTCCAAAATGCCCGCTGGTTCCACGAAGCCAACGACATCGTTCAATCACTCTCGTTTTAACCGATAGGCTTTTGCCGAAAAATTCTGTTCAATTCGCATGATTGCATGGAGCGGAACCCGAATGCTACAGTATGACGACCGGTAAAAACCGTAAGCGGCAAATAACGCATAGCCGTGTGCAATATGACAAGGGAGAACGAAAGTGCAAGATATGGTAAAAACGGCCTTTTTGGCAACATGGACGGTAGTAGGACTTTTTATAATCGGACTGTTCATTATGGGAATATTCGGAAGTGGCACCTGGGTCGAAAACCTTAACTTGACCGAGCAAACCGATTCCTCGAGCCAAAGTGCACGGCAACCGCAACAACAACCACAACAACCACAAGCCCAGCAACCACCGCAACCAACCGAAGAACAGCTCGCTTGTATCAGTGAAGAAGTAGGTGAAGAACGACTAGCGGAACTTCAAGAAGGCGCCGCAGCGGAAGAAGGTGAAAACCAAGTTATTCAATCCTGCCTAACGGTAGTAAAAATTGGTTATAGGAAGCGCGTCAGAAAACAACCGTATACGTGGTTCCATCGGAGTCGATTGACGAAGACGCTCCCGTACGTTTTGTGAAACTGGCAAGAAATGACAGTGAAGGCTCACATTATTAGTTAATTTTATCTGCTCCGGATAAAACCGTGTAACTATTCGTCAATAGTGTCGCCCAGCGTGATCGTGATAGATCCGTTTTTGGTGGGCTCGTTCGCATCATGGTAGTTGTAAGTTTGTTCTTCCTCTCCAACGGTGAATTCGTAGGTCTGCTCGGGGCCTATTTGTCCCTCAGAATCTAGCTCAGGATGATCAGTTTGTTCGGGGTAGGGATTGGAGGCTACATGGTGTGGCTCGGTGTCCCCATTGCGCCAGATTACCGTGGTGCCAGGTTCGACCAAAAGCGTGTCGGGCACGAAACCGTCCGCCGTAATATCGATATATGCAACCGACGCCTCGTTCGTTGATTCTTCCACGGGAATGATTTGTTCACGAAATATCATGAATAAGGCCGCGCCAGCGGCAACCAAGACGCCGATTACCAGCAAAATCAGGCCGACCTTCTTTTCGCCGCCTTTGCCGTCACCGGACTCAATCACGGTACCCGTTTGCGAATTGGCGCTAATCTTGTCATCTATACTCTGGTTGTCGTTTTCACTCATTGCTATCTATTCTCCCAATAATTCTTCCAAATCTTCCATATGACTCTCCAGTGGTAATTGTACGTCTTGGCGGATACAGAGCTACTGAATGAGCTGCGGTTATCAGAATCATCGACAGCCCGTACTTTGTAGGTATAGCGTCGTGTCCGGCCTAACAGTAGAGTCGCCGAACGAAGTCGTTGTCGTACGGGCTAACAGCGAGTCACCTCTAAAAATCTCATACACGACCTTGCTTTGATCGTCCTTGGAGGCCTTCCAGCTGAGGTTGATTTGGTAACTCGAAATCGTATCGGTTTCAAGGTCACCGGGAGTTGTCGGCGCGGTTTTGTCGACTGGTTCTTCCATTATTGGTTCGGTAGTTATGGAAACCGTGTTGCTGGCGTCACTCAGATTACCGGAATCGTCAAAAGCGCGAACATAATACGAGTAGAGCGTGTCAGCACTGAGACTTTCATCAGTGAGCGATCGCTGGTTAGCTGAAATTTCCCGGATAACGGCGCCGTTTCGATATAAGTATAGCCGTCTATTTCGTTATCGTCAGTAGCGGCACTCCATGATACGTCCGCTGAGTTTTGCGTTACGTTACTAACCTCCATGGTCGGTGCGCTTGGCGGTGTCGTATCGGCGAGCTCTGGTACGTTGACGGTTATCTCGTTACGAAAAGCGTCGACATTACCGGAAGTATCAACTGACCAAACTTGGTAAGTATGGTCACTTCCTGGTTGTACGTTGCCGTCAGCGTAAGCATCGTCGTTGTTGATCGCTAGAATTTCACCATCCCGCCAGATCTCGTTATAATCTACTCCCTCGTTGTCAGTCGCTGCATTCCACCGGAGTACAACCCTTTCGGACGTAACGTCTCCCGTTCTGAGATTGCTTGGCGCGGTCTGGCAGATCGGTGTCAGCTACCTCGTTGTCAATACGCGATATTAACACTGTCCGTGCTGCTGTTGCCGTTGATATCAACAGCTCGAGCCATGATCGTGTACTCGCCGTTGGCAAATTGAGTAGTATCGAGCGTCGTATCATACGGATCCCCGCCCTCTTGATCGAACTTGGATTGATTGATGAAGTATTCCACATAGTCGATTCCTTCATTGTCTTCCGCCTCTGCTTCGACTGTAACTGTATCTGACAGAGTGGCGCCCTCCGCAGGTTCCAGGAAACTAACCGTGGGCGGCTCGCTGTCTACCGGTTCTGGATCAGGTGCTGATTGATCTACGATCTCTGATCGCGGAAATCTTGGGATTTTCCGAATCGCGTTGGAAGTTAAGGTTCAACGTACCGTCACTCACCGTAATGTCAAAACTGCGCATAGTGGCGGCGAAGTTACCGACTTCATCGACGATATTATAGTCGGCGAATAAGGTATCGCTCTCAGCGCTCATGCCGAACACGCGTGGATAAGCATCCGGAATATTTCCGCAAAGTGCAACCTGAGATCATACTCACCGTTGCTCACCGGTATGTCGTAGCTGTCCATGCACCATCTTTCGGTCTGATAGAGGTGTGTCGTCTTCGGTATTGGCTATACCGTCGCTTACCGAATAATCTTTTCCGCAATCGGAATGTGTGTAGTACTCGTCAGCCTGCCATTGATTACCGTTAACATCGGTATATGTTCCGCCACCGGCATTCAGCCTGAACGGTATGCTGACGACTGAAGGGTTGGGGTCAGGCTCAGGTTCAGGTTCGGGTTCAGGGTCAGGTTCGGGGTCGGGTTCTTCATCGGCTTGTTCTACGACTTCGATGGCCGATATTTTGGGATTTTCGGTGCCACGCTGAAAGGCCAGGTTTAACGTTCCGTCGTTTACCGTGACATCAAAACTGCGAGTCGTGGCCGTATAGTCGCCGACTTCGGCCGCGATGTTGTAATCAGTAAATAGCGTGTCACCCTCGGCCGTCACACCGAATACTCTTGGCGCGGCATCGGGATAAATCTCGGCAAAGTGTAGGTTAAGGGTGTAATCACCGTCAGCCAGCGGGATATCGTAACTTTCCATACAGAAACGCTCCGACTGATACAGTTCGTCATCCGGTGTATTCGCAATGTCATTACTGACCGAATACGTATCGTTGCTACAACTGCCGTTAGTGAAGTACTGGTCGGCTTCCCACTGATTGCCCTCGTTATCGACGTTAACTTTGCCCGCCACTATTCAATCGAAACGGTACGGATTCATGTTCGGGAGGATCTGGGTTTGGATCAGGTTCGGGTTCAGGTTCGGGAGCTGGGTCTGGATCAGGTTCAGGTTCCGGGTCAGGTTCTGGTTCGGGTTCTGGTTCTGGTTCTGGTTCGGGATCAGAGCCTACCGGATCGGGGTTGAGAAGCTTATCGGGGTGAACCGGATCATCCGTGACTGATGCGTTCCGTGCAAAACCGTGACGCTCCTTCCAGTCCCCTTTGATCGTATTCACAAAATTGTCGAGTTCGGCACGGGTGTGAGTTCGCAGCGACATGACCTCAACGTCATCTGGCACATGCGCGGGATATTCACTGTCTTGGTACCAAACGAGCGTGACATTGTCGTACGTCGAGCCATTTTCCGGTAGAGCCATCTGTCTTGTCCCGTCTACCCGCATGTTGCCGCACAATAAAAACGGTGTCACTTACGTACATTGGCGGATCGGATGAGTCATAACGTTTGAACAGATGGCCATGACGATCCGCGTCAAATCCATACGCATCTTCCATGTAGGGAGTTTTTTCATCAGAGTCGTAAGGCATCGGCTTGAGGTCGACTATGGTGTTGCTTATGTGGTAAGGGTTATCGCCGTCCCAAGTCTGGTTCTGTCCAACTGACAAGAACATGAAAACGCCGTCGACTAAGGTGTCATGAATTCTTCCGCCGGGCGCGGACGTGTGGTCGTTTTCAATGAAGTCGTCACGAGTGTATTCCGCCCATGTATTCCGCACCTCCCACTGACGGTCACTGCCGGTAACGTGGGGGCGGATCGCGTCCATCGTGTTGTCAAGTCGCAGACCATCGATTACCCACCAGTCTTCCGCATCGAACTTAATACCCGCACCGTCACGGTCACTCTTCAGTCGATGCCACGAGAAATTTCTGTCAACATCGGACGTTACAAGCCCGCCAATCCAGGCGGTTTGTTTTGACGGGTTCCTATGGCCGACCCGCACGAGATAAGCGTCGGCGTTCGAACGAACAACCCCATCTATATGTGCGTTTCTCGCGTCAAAGGTAGTAAAGTCCGGATGATTCGTATCCGTGAATTTGTCGGTGTCGCTAACGACTACCTTTGAAGACCTTGATAGTGCTTGATCCACGGTTAATAATGGGTCGTTCGTCGCGGAAACAAAAATCAAAGCCAAAGCGCCAGTCGTAGCAAATATCAAAGTGAATACTATGAAACGCAACCTGTACCGAGAATTTGAAACCATTTTTTTCAATTTACTTGTTACTCTTTTGTTGAATTTTTATAAATAATTCACACTACGCTTGAGTAAACTCGAAAATGCTTACGTTGTCAACTTTATAGCTAGATTTTAGTCATTCACTCTTCTTTGTATGAGAAAACCCCTCCGTTTACCCGCCGAAAATGACTAAGTGACGTCTCCTACTTTTTCAAAAAGCGGGAGATGGCGCCGAACTTGAGCTCTGAAATATCCGCTGCCAATCCGGAAATCCCGGCTACTCCTAGTGTGATTGATACGAATAATTTGGTATTTTGTTTCTCCGCGGTACCTTCCTCCCGGATGGGTCGTTGTCTTTTTCTGACGCCGCAGGGTCATTGCATTATTATTCCCGAGTCGCACGGGATAAACGCCGTTTCCGCTCTGGGTGTCATATTCAGTAGTCATAAAGTTACGTAAATCGTAAGTACGATCCACGGCACCCGACTGATCGCTAATAGTATCCGAATCCGGAACCACGACATCGCTCCTGTTAAGCGCGTCTTCTGGGGAAAGTAAAGTGGAATCCGCAGCGAAGTTGGTTTGCAGCCCGAACATACCGACCACGCCAAAAGCGATGAGGAAGCCCGTAAGTAGCAGATGATGATGGAGTTTATGAGTATCCGGCGGCATGTTGCGTGTTTTGTATTTTCTCTTTTTATTTCCTACTTTTCAGTAAAACAGAACGGACACGGGAGTCAAGTTTGCAAGCAGCTATTTTCACGCTATAGTACCCGCTATGGAGCCGAAAAAGCAAAAGATCGTTATCGCCGAAGACAATGTAGCTTTGAACGAGATCTACAAAGCCCGATTGGAAATTATCGGATATCGGTGTTTCTCGGCGTTTGACGGCGAAGAAGCGCTCGGTATCATCGAACGGGAAAAACCGGATTTGGTGCTCCTGGATCTCATGATGCCCCGTGTCGCCGGTGATGAAATTTTACGCCGTATGCGTGCTCACGACTGGGGCAAGGACATCCGCGTTTACATTATTTCCAACTTGAACGAAAAGGACGCGCCGGCCGGTCTTCGCGAATACGGGATAGAAGGGTATGCCGTAAAGGCCAACTTATCCAACGATGACATCGATAAATTGGTAGACAAAATCCTCACGCCGGAAGGCCAAGAAAACATATCCTTGGAGTACTAAACCTTACACTTGGAAGTGTTTTCTTAACAGAATAAGGCGGATTCCAACGCCCAGAATCACTAGACTTAACCATAGGGCGAACGCGGCGCCAACAAAGATTCCAATGCTCGCTACGCTGAGATTGCTTACTACTTCATGGAGAGCACTTACGGCCACCGGTGACATAACGACGGAGACGAAAAATACGAAAAATAAAACGATAACGTACAACCCGCTATTTAAAACCGCTTGTTTTATGACTCCCACCCAAAACTTTTTAGTGGAAAAGTGCCGCGGATGATAAAACTTGGTCGCCACTTCAACGTCTTGGCTGACTTCGTGATACGTTTCGGAAACGGTGTGAATAACACTCAGGGTCAAGATGCCGACAAAACTCCAAAACAAAAACACCGAGCTCACGGCGGTCACGGAAAATCCGTCAATGAACCGCACTCCGTCATTAATATACCCACTGATAACATCGGTGATTACTGCATTAGTCGTATGATCGATAAGTCCGAGTTGGCGGGCAAAAAAATCAAAATTACCCAACGTCATAATCATGGCCGCAATGATGCCATACAGTAGTAGCTCGACCTTGTGTGGCCATAATGTTCGTAATGAACGCATGGCTAAATTGTAACGTTTATCAAAGAAAAAATCAGCATGATTGTTACGTTAAGCATGTGCGTTATACTTTTAGATATGGCAAAACCAAAAAACGTGTCCGCTGAACATGCCGTGGGCGTATCAATTCTGGTAAGTGTCGGTGATATTTTACTAAACATCATTGTGGCCGTTTTTACGCAAAGCGCCGTCATGCTCGCGCAGGCCTTGCAGGGCGCGGCCGACTTGACTACGGCTCTACTGCTGCTTATCGGCGTAAAAAAGTCCGACAGAAAGGCCGATGCGACTCACCCGTTCGGATTCGGGAGAGAAGTGTTCTTTTGGACATTACTGGCCAGTATTTTCGCGCTGGTAGTGACCGGTGGGTTCGCTATAACCCAAGGGGTGCGTCAAATCCTTGATCCGCAAAACGTTATGTTCCCGCTTATTGCGCTGGGTATGCTCAGTTTCGGATTCGTAACCAATGCTTATTCCATGCACGTAAGTTTGCGGCGGCTCGGATACACTTTACAAAACGCCGATACCAAAGCCACGCTTCGGCGCATATTCCACTCTTCTTTGGTGGAGACGAAAACCACGCTTTTAATTGATCTTATGGGGACTTTATCCGCTTTAGTGGGATTCGTTTCATTGTTCATTTTTTGGTTGACCGGCGAGGTGTTCTTTGACGGTATCGGCGCGGTCATCGTAGGCGGCTTGATTGTCGCCGGTGCGGTGCTTTTGATATATAATTTGCGGGGTTTTATCGTCGGAATCAGTCCCCGGCCGGAAGTCATTAACGAAATAAAACGGACGACGCTTTCGGTGAAGCATGTCCAAGACGTTTTGGATTTACGAGCTATCACGGTCGGATCCGGGAAAATATTCGTGGTCGTAGAAGTGCATTTTGCCGACGACTTGAATACCGATGAAGTAGAAACTACGACCGATCGAATCAAGCAGAAGTTGAAAAAGCGTTTGCCCATGATCACCCGCGTACAAATCGAAGCCGAAACCCCGGAAAAATAAATGAAACGCCTTCATCACCGAAGCGACATTACCGGCTTTGACGAAACCGCGACAAGTCCCAAAGATGAGCTGCTAGAGTTAGCTCGCAAAATTGAAAAGCGACGTAATTCACACCACGATAAGCTATACATTCTCGGCGACATACGGGAACCGGGAAAATGCACGGCGCGAAACAAAACCGCTATAACAACGCCAGTGAAACCTATAATCAATACATAAATTTACGCTAACGATACCTATGCCCGCGGCCACACCACTTTTGCGACTACCGATGAGCGGGGAATGAAGCCGAACGTGCGACTGTCCGTGCTCTGAACGGCATTATCGCCGGTTACCCGTAGCTTTTCCGCCTTGATCATGCTGATACGCTTAATTTTTTCCAGCCCTTTGTGTTCAAAAATTACCACGTCTCCCGCGCGTAACGTGCGCCACCATCGGGTCGCCAAAACGACATTTCCTTTTCGTAAAGCGGGGTGCATGCTGTTACCGGCGACCCGCCGAAGCATAAACGGCCAACTCAAAGCTTACGCGGCCTGTCCTTCCATATTGGATTTAACCGCTTCGTAATCATAGCCGTCTTTGGTTTTGGCAAAAACCGCGCCGACTTCGTCAACCAGATCAATCGTTTTCTGGGCGTCTTCGAGTTTGCCGGTTTTTTTGGCGTCGCCGGCGGCTTTGGTCGCCCGCCAAATAAGGTCATGTAGGTCGGGATGGTTTTGTAGATGTTCGGGCTTAAAGTAATCCGTCCACAACACCCAGAGGTGCTCTTTCACCATATCGGCGCGTTTTTCCTTGATGGCCAAGGCACGTTGTTTGAAAACCGCGTCGTCGGACGCTTGGTATTTTTTCACGGCGTTATATACGGATTGTGCTTCAATCCTGGCTTGCGCCGGGTCGTACACGCCGCACATAAGATCACAATGAGCATAAACAGGTTTGATTTTGAACATAAACCCTCCCTTTATATCCTTTAGTGTAACAAATTTAGCGGAAGGCTTATAACTTTCTTAGCCCAGTTGCCGTGCGACTGCTTCGTCCGGCGAGCTTATTCCAGATTCAGTAATGACTATAATGACTTCGTCATTTGAGAAGTGACTCAGTACTCTCGCTTCGTCATCACTAATCTCACCCATAAATTTTGATTTGTCAAAAGCGCGTGAATGTATTTCCCGCGCCAGGTGCGGCGCTTTCGTTGTTTTCTCCATAGTCCTGGCGGCAAAGGTGGCCGCGTACTTACCTATTAAATAGTTTTCCGCAAGATGGGTGGAATCAAAACGAATGCGCCCCGGCTCGCTAGCACCCGGCTGTCTTTTATAAATCCATGTTGCCAACGCACCGAGAGCGCTATGTAATGAGTTGTTGCGTTTCAACCCTTCTTGAAGAGTGGTTCGAGCGGCATAGTAAATTGCGTACAACCAGTCCGACTGCAGCGTTTCAACTGTCTCCTCGGGTTCTTCAGAAGAAAAATAGGTTTCCATGTCAGTCACGGGAGGTGGCGTACCTACTTCTATGGAACCGAAAACATCACAAAAATACGTTAAACCCTTGTCTCCTGCCTGGATCGTTCCGTTGGGAAAAGTCTCGGCATTAAAGCCCTCGTGGCTTGGACGTAACAAAAACTCGGAAACATCATAGGATACTTCCACTTTGCTTCTGTGTTTAGAAATTATGGAGCTAACCGGCGCATACTCCCCTCCCGGGAACTCAATCACTTCACCCATTGTTGTCCTCCCGCCATTTTTGAATTTGTGCGTGGTTTCCGCTTAATAATACGCCGGGAACCGTTATGTCCCGATAGGTTTCCGGGCGAGTGTACTGAGGAAACTCGACTGTTTTATCGTCCCGTTGGAAGGACTCGATCTCCGCTGAGTTTTCACCGCCCAGCACGCCGGGAAGCAACCGAACCACACTGTCCAAAATTACCATGGCCGGGATTTCCCCGCCGGTGAGCACATAGTTACCGATACAAAACTGCTCGTCGACCCATTGTGTTACGCGTTCATCATAGCCTTCATAACGGGGGCATACGATAATTAATCCCTCTTGGGCGGCCGCCAAACGCTTGGCGTCGGATTGCTTATAAACCTTTCCGCGGGGAGTAGGAAGCAGCACTTTCGCGTCCGGGTCGTTGTTTTTGGCGGTACAGGCTCTTGATCGCGCGCAGCCAGCGTGATCGACCTTCATCCGGAGTACATGCCGTCAGCCGCCACCGTGGATCAATGGCTTTTCATCCACTTTTTTATGCGGCCCCTTACCGAGATTCATGCTAAATTGAGATTAGCTGAAATTCCACCGGCTTGTTCGTCTTCGTGGCTTTTCGAGCACGTCTGGCATCAGAGCAGCTGTGGAAAGCTCAAATACACCTCCGGGAATAAGGTAATTATTTGCACTTTCATTATGTTTGCACTTTAGCAAGTATTGACGAATTAATCAATGAATGCTATAAATATATTAACTTTTTAATTAACGCAGGAGAAGACATGTCAGAAAAATTAACGTTTGGAAGGAAGATTGCTTTAGGGACAACACTAGTGTAGGAGGATTGAGTCTCGCCGGATGCGCTGGCGATTCAGTAACTGAAACTTTTACTTACGCAGTCGACTGTGAGGGCGGTGGCGTAGATAATCACCGATAAACGCTGGCGTTCCGGCAGTCGACACCGGCAACTCAGTACAGGTCCGACTTGGCGAGGGGAGCGCGCCCGCCTCACTAAACTTAGTAGAAGGCGATAGTACTACAGTTATTGAACCAGAGAATGGTGACGAAACAATAGCCCTCGAAGTCCGAAACATCAGTGGTAGTATGGGATATAGTACAGATCTTAATAGCTCTACAGCAATCAATGAGACAACAAGCAACGCAACTATAAGAATTAGTGGTGCTAACGAGATAAATAGTGTTGTTGTTGGTGATCAAATTAAGTCTACTCAGGAATAATTAAAGTCAATTTCCGCAATATAAAAAGACCCGGATTACTCCGGGTCTTTTTATCACATAAAGCTCCCAATCGCCAGTTTGGCAATTGGCTCGCAATGAGCTTTAACTTTTTGTTTTACCCCGCTTCATTTCCTCTTCTAAGTAATCCGTACTCAGATTACGCGAAAGAGTGAAGTGTTGTGCGGGGTTTTTGTTGTCGATGGACGCGACCGAAAAGTACAGATGCCATTATATATAAATTACCTAAATCATCAAGCCCTGTAGTGAGTTTTTCGCAGTTTCTCCAAAAAACTTCTACCTCTACAGAGGTGAAGTTAGTGAAAAATCTACTACGGGGCAAGCTCTTAAATGTCCAGGTCGTCAAGATCGGCCAGTTCCTTACGGGTTCTGGCAGCGGAGCTATTTTCGTCTTCATCTTCCGGAGTTTCCGAGGTGTCGTTGTCACCCGTTGATTCGGCTTCTTCAAAATCTTCGGATTCCGTAGCTTCCGATTCCGACTCCGTTTCTTTCGTTTCCCGCGGTTCGTCTTTATCGGAAGCTTGATCATCTTCCGGGGTCTCCTTGCGGACCGGGCGTTCTTCGCCGTTATCCACGATTTTCAAATTATAGCGTGCATCATTTTTTGTTCCCAACGCTCGCAAAAGAGTACGCAAGCTTTGTGCGGTGGCGCCGCGCTTTCCAATCACACGACCAAGGTCTTCGGGGTCGACGGTAAGCTCCAAAAGTACGCCTTTTTCGTCAATCGTACGCTTTATTTCAACGCTATCGGGTTTTCCAACAAGAGACTTTACGATAAATTCTATGAATTGCTGATCGATGCTGGTGGCCATACGGACTCCTCCTCATTATTTCGGTTACTTCCACAGTATAACAAATTACGGCAACCGTAGCTTACGTTCTTATTACGGGTGAGCGCGCTTTTTTAGTTTTTATCGGTTTCTTCGGTGGCGGCGTTAGGCTCTTTGGCTTCGTCCGACGTGTCGTTTTCTTCCGAAGATTCTTCCGGTGTTGATTCTTCCGCTTCGGCGGGCGTTTCTTCGACTTCCCCGGACGTAGCCGCTTCTTCGGCTACTTCCTGGCTGGCATCTTCGACTTTCGCCGCTTCGGCTTCGGCCGGAGCTTCTTCTTTCGGTTGATTTTTGCGCAGTTTTTCAGGGTTTTTGGTCTTCTTATCCAAATGATCAACGATTTTTACCCATGACGGCAATTTCACGCCTTCGGTTTTTAAGATACGGGCTACTCGGTCGGAAGGTTTCGCGCCATTATCAAGAAAAGTCTTGGCCTTTTCCTTGTCAATGTTGAGCGCTTTGCTGTGCGGATCGTAGTTGCCCAAAATCTCAACTACGCGTCCGCTACTCGGTGAACGCCGGGCTTCTTGCACGATCATTCTAAATTGGGCATGGCCTTTACGACCGGTTCTTTGCAGGCGAATTGCTAGCACGTAATATTTCTCACTTTCTTCACTTATAAGATTAATAAGGCAATCCGCTGTATTCTACAGAGAACGACCTCAGTTGTCAACCCAGTAGTAGATCCCCGAGACCATACGCGAAAGCGTATATCATCGGCTTATCATCGTTAAGATTGATATTTTTGAAGGGCGGTTTCGGCGGCGGCGACCTGTCCGGCTTGCTTACTCGGCCCCTGGCCTTTGCCTTTCAATTTTCCGCCAACGAACACACCCACGGTGAACGTTTTGTCGTGATCAGGCCCGTCCTCTTCCAGTACTTTATAAGATGGAGTGTAGCCGTCTTCTTGCTGTACTAACTCCTGTAAATTGGATTTGGGATCCATCCAGGCACCGGTTTTTAAAATCTCCTCGAAAGTTACCAGCAAAGAGCGGTTAATGAAATCCTTGGCGGCATCGTACCCCTGGTCGAGATACAGCGCCCCAACGACCGCCTCGTAGGTATTGGCCAAAATTTGCGCCCGGGCGCGATCCGTTCCTCGGCGTTCTCCTCGGCTCAAACGCAGTAAGGGCTCGAAATCAAAGCGTGCCGCGGCGTCACTGATGCTTTCGGTGCGCACCAAGCTACTTCGCCAGTTAGTAAGCGTTCCTTCGGGGTCTTGATAATTTTGGTACAAAAACTCGGTGACTACTAACTCCAGCACCGCGTCACCCAAAAACTCCAGGCGTTCGTTATGCTCCTTGGCGGTTTTGCGATGTTCGTTCACATACGAACGGTGGGTAAAGGCGGTGATTAAATGCTGGATATCCGTGAATTCATATCCGAGCTTTTCCTTGGCGAAAACAGCGTATTTTTGCACGTCCATTACAGCTTTTTACTCCGGATATTTTTCAGCGCCAAAAGCATGAGCTTCCCAATGTCGTCGTATTCAATCCTGTCCAGCGCGTCATTCGCGGAAAACCACTTAATACCGTTCATCCACTCTTCAGGCCGCAAGGCGTCGGTGTCACCGGTCGCCCGTACCAAAAATATTTCGGTGGTCATGAGTACCAAGCTGGTCGCCCGGCGATACCGAAAATTAATCTTCCCCAACCAACTATGCATTTCCAGGCCTTTTAGCCCCGTTTCTTCACTGATTTCGCGTCTCGCGGCCTGTTTGGCGGTTTCGCCTTCCTCGATATGTCCTTTCGGGATCGTCCAGCGATTTTTTGCGTCCTGAATCAGTAAAATTTCCAGTTGTCCGTTTTTATTACGGCGAAAAATAATACCACCGGCCGTTGGTTCACGTACCACTTCATTAATGGCCGGACGCCGTTTATGTACGAATTTCCGAAAATTGCTTATGGGTTTGGGTCGCTTCATTGTGACTTCTCTTCTTTGCTCTTCTTGGATTTCTTGGTCGTTTTCGTGGTCGATTTTTTATCGACTTTTGGCGTGGATTTTTTGGGCTCGTCGGCCTTTTCTTTGGTTTTTCCCGCCTCTTCTTTCGATTCTTGGCGATACAACGTTCCCAATACACCGTTAATGAATTTACTGGAATTATCTCCGCCAAAGGCTTTGGCCAGTTCCACGGCTTCGTTGATCACCACTTTTGGCGGCGTATCTTTCTGATACAGTAACTCATAAGCACCGATACGCAACACTAGACGATCCATGCGCGCAATATGCTCCAAAGGCCATTCGGGGGCGATAGGCTGTAACTTTTCATCCAACTCGGATTGCTTATCCAGTACGCCGTGTACCAAGTTTTTCACGAATGCCACGTCGTCAATCAGGGTGTTGTAGCGTCCGATATTGCGCTTGAGCACCCCCTCCAACGAAAAGGCGGTATCTTCCGACGCCAAGCGAAACTCTTGCTCATACAGAGTCTGCAACACAATAATACGACCAAGGTGTCTGTTAGCGCTCATAGGGCAAAGCTCAGCTTTATTGGAATTAACAAATAGAAACTAGAAATTAGCTCGATATCTATAGACTGTTTGTTAGATCGCTGTGTCATGATGTTAATGTTAGCTCTGCTACGCATTGTAGCAGCCTATTGGTTTCTAATTACTAGTTACTGGTTGCCGCGTCCTTGGCCGCTTTTCCCGTTTCCTTCTTGGTCGTTTTGGCTTTTACTGGTGATGTGGCGTTCACGGCCCGCGCCAATTTAATGGCGTGATGGCTGCGCCGCATACCGGTCTTACGCGATGACGTTCGCTTCTTGGGCTTTCCCACTTCAATTCCTTTCTTAGCTACTGAAAACTTTAGATTATATTACGCTAACAGAGACAATTTTGCAAGTAAAGTATGTTGACAAAAATAATTATATGTTACGGCATACATTCATAAAACAAGGTGGGTGACGTTAAAGACGACCTTTTAAACCTCGCCTAAATTACGAAGTTAACGAGTTTTCCGGGAACGTAAATCTCTTTTTTAATCTCGTTATCACCCAGATGGCTTTGGACGTTGTCTTCCGCTTTGGCCGCATCCAGCACCGTTTGCTTGTCCGCGTCCGCCGCGACGTTAACGTTCGCTCGCACCTTGCCATTCACCTGCACGACCACGGTAATTTCACTTTGTACGAGCTTGCTTTCGTCCCACGAAGGCCAATGATCAATGTGCACGCTGTCTTCATGCCCTAATTGCTCCCATAACTCCGATGCGATATGTGGCGCGAACGGCGCGACTAATTGCGTTAGTGATTCCAGCGCGAATCGCCATCCCGCCTGATCAACGAATCCGTTACTATCTTTAAGCTTATACAAGGCATTAATGCATTCCATCATCCCGGCGATGGCCGTGTTGTACTTAATCGCTTCGATGTCTTCGGTGACTTTCTTGATTACCTGATGGGTCGCCCTGGCCAAATCTTCGGACGTCTCACCCTGCTGTGCTTCGCCGTTCAAAAACTCTTGGGTGAGCGTCCAGAGCCGATTCAAAAAGCGGTAACAGCTTGGTAATCCCTGGCTATTCCACGGCGATTCCACGTCCGGCGGCGCCAAAAACAAAATGTACGTCCTGAGCGCGTCCGCCCCGTAGCCGCTATCAATTACCTCCAACGGATCAATGCCGTTGCCTTTACTTTTGCTAAAGAAACTGCCGTCTTCGGCCAAAATTTTTGCGTGGAAATACATCCGTTCGAAAGGTTCCGGGGTGCCGGTCAAACCTAGCTTATGGAAAAACCGGGTAAAAAACCGCGCGTAAAGCAGGTGTGCCGTGGCGTGATCTCCCCCGTTATAAAAGTCCACCGGCAGCCATTTTTGAGCCAACTCCGGATTCCAGGCTTTTTGGTTATCTTTCGGTGACAAATAACGCAGCTGGTACCAGCTGGAACACACATAACCGTCCATGGTGTCAGTTTCTCTGCGGGCTTGCTTGCCACACTCAGGGCATGCGACATTCACCCATTCGCGCGCCTTAGCTAATGGACTTTCCCCGGTACCGCTCGGGTGGTAATCGTCAATTTCCGGCAATTTAACGGGAAGCTCTTCCTCCGGAACCGGCACGACACCGCAAGTTTCGCAGTGAATAATGGGAATTGGCGCGCCCCAATAACGCTGGCGGCTAATCAGCCAGTCCCGCATTTTATACTGCACTTTTTCTTCCGCTCGGGATTCGTTGACCAGTTTTTTCGTGATGTTTCCCCGGGCGGTTTTGAGATCCTGGCCGTCAAACTCGCCTGAGTTGGCCATTTTATACTTCCGCGGTTCGGGTTTTATCTCTTCGGCGTAGTTCACAAATTCGCCTTTGTCAGTGGTGTAGACGATCGGCAACTCGTATTTTTCCGCGAACGCGAAATCCCGCTCATCCTGCCCCGGGACCGCCATGATGGCGCCCGATCCATAACCCATTAATACGTAATCCGCTATCCATACCGGAATTTTTTGCCCGTTAGCCGGATTAGTGGCCGTTAAGCCCTTAATCGGTACGCCGGTTTTAACCCGTTCTTTTTCACGATCCAGTTCGCTTTTACGCAAGGCGTGCTGTACGTATTCGTCGATTTCCTGGGCGTTATCGGCGTGCTGGGCAAAGTTGGTGACAATCGGATGTTCCGGCGCCAATACCATGAAAGTTACGCCAAAAATCGTTTCCACCGCCGTGGTAAAGACGTCCAGGTTTTGTCCGTCCGTACCCAAGCCTTCCAACGGGAAATCAATGACCGTGCCTTCGCTGCGGCCTATCCAATTCTTTTGTGCGGTCTTGACCCACGGCGTCCAGTCCAAGCCATCAGTAGCTTCCAGTATTTCATCGGCGTAATCGGTAATTTTAAAAAACCATTGCCGTAAGCTCTTCTTGGTCACGAATGGATCGTCATCGCCGTCGTGGCGCCAACATTTGCCGGCAGTTACCTGTTCGTCGGCCAACACGGTTTTGCACTGATCGCACCACCACTGCAAGCTTTCGTTTTGATAAGCCAAATCGTTTTTGTAAAGTTGCAAAAAGCACCACTGCGTCCACTGGTAATACTCCGGTTTGCTGGTGTCGATTTCTTTGGACCAGTCCATCCCCCATCCCATTCGCCGGTACTGTTTCCGGTAGCTGGCGATGGCTTCGTCCGTGGTTTCACGCGGTGAGGTGCCGGTTTTAATGGCGTAATTTTCCGCTGGCAGGCCAAAGCTGTCAAACCCCACGGGCGAGTAGGCTTCGTATCCTTGTTGCCGTTTAAAACGCAGCAGCACATCGGGAATCGTGAAATTCTTGGCATGCCCCAAGTGGATACTGTTGCCGCTGGGGTAGTTGAACATACCGAACCCGTAGTATTTGGGTTTGCTACCGTTCAGATCGGCCTTGTAAGTTTGTTGTTCTTCCCAAACCTTCTGCCACTTGGTCTCAATTTCCTTCGGATCGTAATGCCTCATGTCGGTTTAATGCTACCGCAAACAGCGGTGACTGACAACCTGGGTGTGTTTCAATTAGGTAATAATTTCACTGCATGTATGACATGTTATACTTTTAGCAAACCAGGAGGGTATACATGGCACTGGAGCAACAAACGCTCGGTGGTTTCGGCTTACGGCATGAAATCGAAGAGCGAGGGTACGCGGAGTTCGAGCACCTCATTCCCGACGAAACCATTGATGCGGCGGTTGATGCTTACGCTGATTTTACTTTGGCTTTTCCCGATCCCTCACCGGAAACCATGTCAGCCATGCTCCCGGAAACTTCCAAGGAATTTCATAAGCGACTCGACGACCTTGATCGCTCCCAAGACCAAGAAGGTTATTGGCACAAATACCGGACCAACGTGGAGGGCGTCGGCAAGCCGGACGGCTACACCAACCGCAGTTTTCAGGTATCCGCTTTGGCGCGTGCCCGTGGGCTTCACCTGGATGACGATCCCAAAGAATTTTTCCATTATTCCCGGCACTGGCTCGCAAATGTCAGTCGTAGACACCAAGAGAACGAATGGGGACCGGTTCCACCGGAAGTCGAGGCACTGGAAACCCGTTTTCGCCCGATTCACCAAAAAGCTTCAGAGCTTATTTTGCGGATTGCCCGCGACATTGAGGAAGTACATCCGGGAATACGTGACTATTTTTCACCGAAAGATTTGGCTACCAGTCCGGTGCGCCTCCTGTTTTATCACCCCGGCCAAAGCGAAAGTATCGGCAGCGGGCATTACGATAAAAGCTCGCTCACCCTGCAGCTTGCAGAAAGCCACAAGGGGCTTCGAATCGCCAAAGACAAAGCAAGCGACCTGGAACTAATTACGCGCGGTGCGGACAAAGCCGCGTTCTTTGCCGGTCGCCGCATTGCTGAAGATGTCGACCCCGACACACCGTATCAACCGGCTTGGCACGACATTATTCGCACCAATGAACTCAATCCCGGGAGAACACTTTCACCCAAAGCCACGGAAATTTGTGCCCGTTGGGCGCTTATCTTTTTTGCCAATGGAAAAGATTTTGTTAACCCGGACAAGTCCCTTACGCACACTCGTTAGCTATTTTTTGCGGTAAATTCCGCGATTCGGTGGAGAGTTTGCTCAAATACGTGATCATCCTCTTCCAGTAGTGTCATGCGGAAGCCCTGGGTAGAGCTGTTGAATCCACTGCTTAAGGGGACGACACAAATACCGGTCGCCGCGAGCAATTGGTAGCAAAACCGTTTGTCGTGCGCCTCCGTGGGGACGGTTTTTAATATGTCATCGAGCAACTCTTGCGCTTCGGGGTTGGCGGCTTGGACGTCACGCGTTTTCAAATCTTTTAGCTCCAGTGCGGCGTAGAACGCCCCTTTGGGTTCGATTACTTTTATGGCTTCATTATCTTTGAAGGCTTCGCGAAGCTGCCCTGCGCGTTTTTTGTACTTTTCCCGGCGGGCGGCCAAGTGCGGCTGATAGCGTTCGTCCGATAAAATGTCCGGCAAAGCGGCTTGCGGGAGAGTCGTGGAACACACTTCGGTCATTTTGGCTTCTTCAATGGACTCCACGTAAGTTTCAAAGGCTTTGTCTTTGTGTACGTTATAAAACTCCAGCCACCCGCACCGGCTTCCGGGCCACGGCACTTCCTTGGAAAGTCCGCGCATCACAATGATTGGCACCTCGTGTGCCACCGAAGCGATAGCGGTAAATGGTTCGGCGGCGTAAGATAAATGGGCGTAAATTTCATCGGCGATCAGGAACAAATCGAATTCTTCGGCAATGGCTACGAACTCTTCCAAAATTTCCCGGGGGTAGACCACTCCGGTAGGATTATCAGGGTTAATCAAAAGCAAGGCCGCGATATTGGGGTTGTATTTGACCTTGTTACGAATATCTTCCATGTCCGGCAGCCAGCCGTTGTCGGGATCCAGTTCATAGGTCAGGTGTTCAGAGCGGCCGTGAGCACCCTCAATGGAGGAGTGAGTTGGATAAGCCGGGTTCGGCCCGAGTACGCGGGCAATCGGATTCAGCCAGGTATAGACTTTCCCTATCGCATCGCCCAGGCCATTAAAAAATATGATGTTTTCCGCCAGAAGTTCATTGCCTGTCTCCTGGCTCCTGGCGCGAGCCAAATACTCGCGCGCTTCATCCAATCCCTTCGTCGGTGAATAGCCGAACGAACTACTGTCCTGGACTTTTCGAGACACGATATCGCGGATCCACTGCGGTACTTCTTCGCCTTTGGCGACCGGATCGCCAATGTTTTCCCACGTAATACCTACCCCTGTAGATTGCAATTGTTTCGCAAATTTAACGATACTCCTTATTTCGTAACGTAACTCGCCGGCACCGGGGTGAACAATATTTACTCTCATGTGTGATTTACCTTTCTGAATTCAATGCTATTGGGGTAAATATATGGATGACTTCTCCTGACATTCTATCAAGAAACTTTTCCAATGGCTGTCGGTATATTAATTTGTCAGTAGCTTCTTTGTGTATCTGCTGATGACTCGCAGCCTCACCATATCGGCTGATGTTTTTTTGATCAGGGTCAAAATACGTAATGTGAGTCTCATCCGCTTCAAGGAAGACGACTGAGTGCCTACCAAGTTTATCCGGAAACTCGCTTGAAGGTATTTCAATACTTACAACCGGAAAACCGCCATGTGATTTTGTGTCCTGTAATGCCAATAACCACTTAGCCTTATCTTGGCCCCCATATTCTGCAACTTCTGTTGCATACTGCCGCTCAAAATCACTACGTACACGCCCAATCTTCTCCATTGCAGCAACATCAGTATTCTTAGGTGGATAATTTAAGTTGTGCGATACAGCTCCATACCCGCTTAGTCTTACTAAGTCAGCAACTGCGATTGCACTCCAGCCATCATCCACAAAATATAACTTTGCGTCTGTGGGTAGATCTGTTGATTGTCTATGAGATGCGGTCATGCTCTCAAGCAAAAATCGTGTATAAGCTTCGATGTTGCTAAATGATGGGATTTTTAAACCGCTCATCTCTGCAATTGCTTCAACGCAATGGGCAGTACATGATCGATCAAGCGCAAATTTTAATTGCTCTTTATTGTGAGCGTCAATCAACATCCTACCAATCGCCTGCTGTGGGGTAGAAGTAAATTCAATTTCACTTTTTTCAGCCTCAGAGGATGACATACTAGCGCATTACCTCGAACGAGTTGCGTTTTTTTATGAGCCAGTCTTTGGATTGGCGAACTAACTTCTTTTCGTCATGAGGGTTTTTCAGTAGCGGCTTTATGGCTTCCTCGGCAAATACGCCATTTTGTGAACCTTTGGCCAAAATCACCGCTTTGTGTTTTACCCGGTCTTTCAAAAACACACCGGCCTGATACGGGTTGGTGAAAGCCTTTACGTCACATCCGTTTTTTTTGGCTTCTTGGGCGAGGTATTCGTTAGCGTCGGCACCAATGGTTACCAATAAGTCGATATTTTTTGGCTTGCACGACTGTCCGATCTCTTTGTGTAACTCAGCGCTTTTTTGTCCCAGTTCGTTCATGTTCCCTAAAATAGCAATTTTTTGCGGCCCGGTTTTTCGTTGAAGCACTTCCAAGGCCATTTTTACGGCATCGGGTTGGGCGTTATAGGTATCGTCAATAATTTCCGACTGATTAATACCCGGTAGAACTTGCATACGTCCCGGAGTTTGCACCTCCAGCTCTTGCGTGAGCAAAGAATGAATGACGCGGGAATCATCCTGCCGGGCAAAACGTAAAACGCTCATTACTGCCGCTAGACCATACTGTTTAGGAAGGAGTGGCCGCTGATTTATGGAGTACAATACGTTTTCCCCGCTTTTCAGGTCGAAAGGGTAGTCGGAGGCAATACGAATGGTCGCCTCTTTTGAGGTGCCGTACGTATTAAGTGATTTTCCTATTTGCCGAATATACTTTTCGTCACATAAATCACGATTAATCAGCAGATGTCGGCTAAAGTTCGCCACGGAAAGCTCTTCCTTGGCCACGGCGTCCAGATCGCCGAACTGCTCCATGTGCTCGGGAGTAACGGCGGTCACCACCGCCAGGTCGACATCAAGATAAGCGAACTCTCGTATCTGCCCCGGCCCGTCGGTGCCCAGCTCCAGTATCACCCACTCAAAAATATACGGCTTACGGAGTGCGAGTTCGTTTCGTATAAAAATCGCTAGCCACGACCAAAAATGCCACACCCTTCGTGGGTTTTGCCGGCCAAAGAACACCAGCGGCACCGTAACTCGGTCGTTATAGTTGCCGTCCTGGTAACGCACCTTGGCAACTTTGCTCAATGATCGGCCAATCGCCAACTTGGTACTGGTTTTACCAATACTCCCTACCACCGCGACCACTTTAAAGTCGCGCTTTTTTTGTAATCGCCTGACCTGGGATTCCAGAATCTTGGCAACGACCGAACGAAATACCCGCTTCATGCGCTCTAGTATACGTTATTTTACAACTGAAAACCTTCGAAAAGGCCGTCATTCAGCTGGATGCTACCACTACCACCATCAAAGGAGCCTTCGTTTTCAAAATCGGAGCCCGGCGTTTGATTCGAACCGTTCATACCGGGAGTCGGTGTCGAGTACAGCGCACCCACGATCTCGTTAATGGTTCGGGTGTCTTCGGGAACCTCAACTTCGGCCGGTTGGGCACGATGTAGCCGAAATACGCGGCGGCCGAACCCGCCAATAAAACGGCCACGACAATCAAAGCCACGGCCAAACCGGAAAACTTTTTGAAGTGTTTTTTATTTTTTGGCGTATCGTTCATTTGCGACGTATTTACCGTTTGCCCGGGAGCGCCGCCCGGTACCGCTTGTGGAGTACTGTTGGTAGCCGGTGCTTAATGGCCGATAGGTGCCGTGGTTACCTGCGGTTGATTTTGCGATGACGCTACGCTCCCCGAGGACGCTCCGGATTACTCTTGAGGCTCGGGAGGCGTTGGCGTCGTTTCCGGTGTTTGGTTTTCGCTCTCTTTCTGATTCGGGCCCATTAGGGTTACCCCCTACGCTTTTCTTTAGCGCACAGCATACAGTATGAAGGAGGTTTATTGAACTTGCTGAAGCCGTTGCTGCAGCTCACTAATCGGCACGGTATCTTCCGGGAGCTTAACCTCGCGCCACGCGCCGTAGGCCGTATAATCTTCCACTCTTTCGGAGTTTACGAAACTCGCCGTTACCAGTTGGCGGCTCCAGACATCCACTTCGAAATCAATGGCAATTGGCGGGTTATTCGCGAACTCTTCCGGGTTCAAGTCCGACAGCTGGGAAGTGCCGATGTAACCACCGAAAAGCTGCAGCATTCGAACGTACCGGTCCGATTGGATTTGCGCCCGATACCGATAAGTCGGCCGGCCATCGACCAGCGCTCTTTCCACCGCGGAGAAATCCACGCCGTACACGTTCCGTTCTTTAATCTCCTCAATGAGCTTTTCCGTTTGCCAACGATCAAGCTTACCGAAAGGCACGATGCCCAGTGTCGCTTCGCCGAAAAGTTCGCCCCCGCGGGTCATCTCACCACTGGCCGGTGAAAGTCCCCACTGCCCCACGACATTGGAAAAATCAAACTCCTCCCCACTTTGGGTGACTTCGTCGGTAGAAATAGCCGCGTAACGCACATAATCTTGAGCGGGCGTTCCGGTGCGTTCGGTCACAATCGTGGTTTCGGATTGTTCGTTCCCTTGCCTTAAATCGGTGCGCCCGGCAACGATGTTGGTTTCTCCGGTTTGTAGTTGCGATTTTTGGATGAGCGATTGCCCGGGGCCTTCCTGCGTAACACTACGGGACACGCCCGATGTCGTAACGTTACCGCGCAGCATGTCATAAAAAACGTTTTCGGGGTCATTAAAGTGCTGCCTGAATAAAAGTCCGCCGGCAACAATAAAGAACACCAGGCCAATGAGCACGAAGATTTTAGGGGCGTTGCGTTGCATTATGTTCATGGTAGCAAATTTTTCATAAAATCGGGTAATAATTGGTGGAGCATATCGGATTCGAACCGATGACCTCTACACTGCCAGTGTAGCGCTCTAGCCAGCTGAGCTAATGCCCCGAAGTTATTGTTGAATTATAGCACTCCTCTCGACCCTCGGAAAACGGACGGCCGAAATCGCGAACGCGCAACAACAGTTTAGGATATTCCACATAATTGGCAAGGATTTTACGAGCGGCGAGTGGGCTTTTTCTTTTCGGTGTAGGGCACCACCATAAAGGTGAGCACCAACGCGAACAACACCGCGAAACCACACATCACGCTAGGGAGTGCGTCGGCGGATTCCGGAAACATAACTATCGCTAAGCTGGTCGGCACCATAAATAATGCATAGCCGATTATCAGATTCAGTAGAGCGGTTTTACGGCGGTGAGCCAGGCGTTTTTGGTGCATTAGTAAGACCGCGAGAAAGATCGTATAAAACAGCCACAAATAATAATAAATCATAAATAAACCGCCCGCCGGATTTTGTAGTTGGAAAATCACATAGTTTCCTCCGCAGGCGTAGCTCTCAAACACGCTTCCGAAGGCGAATAAACCGGCGAATACCGCACCGGATCCGTAGGCCAAAGCGAGCAACCAATCGAATTTTCGTTTCCCGATTTCGTAAACGATATGCAACCCGAGCGGCGGCAACAAAGTAATGGCGACATACCCGATCCGTGACCACGTTTGCGCATCCACGCCCAAACGTCCGCACACGTTATATTCCGCTAATTGAAACGTGGCCAGTAGCAGCAAAGTCACGACACTTAACCTCTGTAAACGGCTGCTTTTATACGTAACGAGTAGTAGTAGCGCCGCCACGATTTCCACGGCGAACGTCGCCAGCATGATCGGCGGCGAAAAACAATAAAATCTTAGTTTTTGTCTTGGCATTTCCATTATGGTAGCAACACCGGTAAAAAAGCGCTAGCTCAATAGTTCTTTGAGTTTCGTTTCGTCGATTATCGTGATGGCGTATTTTTCGGCTTTTTTACGTTTGCCAGAGCCGGCTTTTTGGCCGACGACCAGGTAGTCGGTGTCTTGGCCGACACTATTTTGAAACGTAGCGCCTTGGTCTCGAATCCGTTCGGCGGCTTCGTCACGGGACATACTTTGCAAGGTTCCGGTAATAACGAAGCGTTTACCTTGCAGTGCACCGCCTTCACGTAGTGGCTCCGGCCAGACCCCGAGTTCGCGGAATTTCGCGAGAAGCGCCCGGTTTTCATCGCTTTCGAACCACAGCGCGATGGCATCGGCCACCACGTCGCCAATGCCGTCAATGCCGCGAATTTCATCGAATGACGCCGTCCCAAGACGATCCAAACTCGTAAAATGCCGGGCCAAATCCTGGGCGGTCTGCGAACCGACATGGCGAATCCCCAGGCCATAAATAAACCGCGCCAGTTTGGGTGAGCGCTTTTCATTAATGGCCGTTATCAGATTTTTGGCCGACAGCTCCGCAAAACGTTCCAAAGCCACGAGTTGCTCCTCCCGCAAGGTATAAATATCCGCGACATCACGTACCAGCCCGGCATCAACCAAAGCGGCAACGTTTTTTTCGCCGAGCGTATCAATATCCAAAGCCGCGCGGCTGGCAAAGTGTGTCAGTGCCCGCTTAAGCAGAATCAATCCGAACCCGCTTTTGGTGCGATACACCGCCTCGCCTTCCGGCCGCGTGAACTCCATGTCCGGAAATTGCCGTTTCAGTTCGGCTTCCATGTCGAACCGCTTGGCGGATTCGGGACGAAACTCGGTAAGCACCCGATTCACCTGCGGGATAATATCCCCGGCCTTGTAAATTACCACCGTATCGCCGATTCGTACGTCTTTGCGTTCAATTTCGTCGGCGTTGTGTAAACTGGCATGCTGCACGGTCGTACCGGCGACGACCACGGGATCGAACAAAGCCACCGGGGTGGCCGCTCCGGTGCGCCCAATACTGATTTCTATGTCTTTGACTACCGTAGTGGCTTCTTCCGCCGGATATTTATAAGCAAAGGCGCCACGCGGGTTTTTGCCGACGACTCCCAACCGAGCCTGCAACGCGCGATCGTTAAACTTCACCACCACGCCATCGGTGATATACGGTAAATCCTTCCGCCGCCTTTCGAACTTTTGCGCGTAAGCGATGACCGATTGAATATCCGGCTCTTCATGCGCCTCGTCGTTCACGTAAAAGCCGAGTTCGCCCGCAGCTTGATAAGCATCGGCATTGGTCGGAATGTCGTCCGGGTTTTCGCGCAACACATCGTAAGCATGGAATCTCAAGGGACGAGCGGCGACCAATTTGGGATCCAGCTGGCGAATGGTGCCGGCCGCCAAATTACGCGGGTTCATATACGGCGCTTCGCCGCTTTTCTTTCGCTTTTCGTTCAAAGCTTCAAAATCATCTTTGTACATAACGATTTCGCCGCGCACCTCGGTAAATCCCCCGGCAAAATCATGCTCCCGCAGACGCAGCGGTATGGATTTTATGGTACGGATATTTTGGGTGACCACCTCGCCTACGAACCCGTCACCGCGAGTCACCGCCCGGATCAACTCCCCGCCTTGGTAATGCAGGGCACAGGCCAACCCGTCCTTTTTGGAATCCACGAAATAAGACGCCTTGGCCACTTCATCGTCCAGTTTTTTTACGCGTTCATACCAGTTCAGTACTTCTTCTTCGCCGAAACAATCCAGTAAACTGACCATACGGGTGGTGTGTTCGTATTTTTCGAATTTCTCCAGCGGTTCGCCGCCCACTCGCTGCGTGGGGCTGTCGGTGGCGATCATTTCCGGATGCCGGGCTTCAATGTCCTTGAGCTCGGCCATTAAACTGTCGTACACCGCGTCGCTAACGGACGGTTCATCTTTTACGTAGTATTGGTGTGCGTAGCGATTCAGGGTGTCTATGAGCTCTCTGTAGCGCCCGGTCTTCATAGAAGTTCCCTGTACAGTTCGTAGGAGTAGGCGTGCCCGATAAGCAGCCCCGCGTTACCCAAAACGAAAAAGGCCACTTCGGCAATCGGCGTAACGTAAATCACGATCGGTAGTAACATGACCGCGAGTAACACGAGCAACACTACCGGCAAAAAAACCAGTTTGCGCGCTACCATCATACGCCGGTGGAGCACCAGCTGCCGCGCGGAGCGCAAAGCTTGCAACGGCCGAACATCGGGTAGCGTTACGATATAGAGCGCGAACAACGATGAGGTAATCATATATATTGACAGTAACGCCAACCCGATAAACAACAACAGCCACACGGCTTGCTCCAATCCGGTCACCGCAATGCCGTTACTTATCACAATGCTATACAACGCGTTGCCGATCACTAGCGGTAAAAGTTGCAATAAAATCACCACCGTCACCAAAATAAAGGGGATGAGAGGATACATCCCTTGGTAATAGGCTTCCTTTAAGCGCGGCGCGGTTTTGGCGTGGGTTTTACGGAGCGCCCAAATAATCGCCAAACTATTGATCAGCAGCAAGATCATCCCGTACAGGTTTCCCACTTCACTGGTCTGGCCACTCCCGGAAGTGACTAAAATCCCCAGCAAGGTCGCTCCGGTATAAAGAGTCGAATCCGGTCCGAGCAAATCCTGCACGATGCTTTTGGTTTCGCCCAAGTCGCTACTGAATAATCCGAAACCGGTCACGAATATTAATGTAAAAATAAGCTGGACGAGCAAAATCCCCAAAAACAGCTTTTTGTGACGCCAAATGTGACGTATTGCCGCGCTAAATAAATGTCGCGCTTTGGGCAACGGCTTGTCGTCATGGCGAATACGTTTATGTAGCCGGAACGATCTGTAGTTCTGTTTCGGTAGTTTCCGCGGCGATTTCCGGGAAGCCCGTGCTTTATTTTTGGTTTTTTTGGTACCGGTTTTTTTGGCGGGCATTACGCGCCATTCCCCATTTTACGAAGCCGCCGGACTCGCTCCTCCACGGGAGGGTGCGTGCTGAAGAACCCCGAAAAGCTGGATTTTTTCAGCGGGTTGGCAAAAAACAAATGCGCGGTAGAGGTGTTTTGTTTTTTCGTGGAGCTGCCGTAAGCGCCGATTTTTTCCAGCGCCCGGGCCAAGCCATCGGGATAGCGCGTGGTCAGCGCGCCCGTGGCGTCGGCCAGATACTCGCGCCGGCGGGAAATCGCCAGTTGAATGGCCGTGGCGATAATAGGCGTCAAAATGGCGGCAATAATGCCGATCACGAATATCCACGGACTCCCTTTGCCGCTGTCGCTGCTCCTAAACCACACCATATGCAAAATAATGTCGGCGAGAATGGCAATCACCGCCACCAAAGCGAAGGCGATCATCGACACCCGAATGTCGTAGTTTTTTACGTGTCCCAGTTCATGCGCCATCACGCCTTCCAGCTCCTGATCGTCCATGATTTCCAAAATTCCGGAGGTAGCCGCGACCGCCGCGTGCTCGGGATCCCGGCCGGTCGCAAAAGCATTGGGCGCGGGGTCTTGCATAATATACACCTTGGGCATGGGCATACCGTTGGTGATGCTCAGGTTCTCCACGATTCGCCACAGCCGGGGGTTGTCCTTCTTTTGAATCTCCTTGGCGCCATTCACCGCCAAAGCCATTTTGCTTCCGGCGTAGTACGTCACAATGGCGTAAATCGCCGCCCCGACCAGCACGAACGGCGTGATCATCGGCTCGCCAAGATACAAGGCGAAAATCCAGGAGATCCCCGCCACGAGCGCCACGAAAGCCACCATCAATAAGGCCGTTTTGCGCTTGTTGGATGCAATCTGCTTATACATCGAAATCCCCGATTTCGATGTAAGTAAAATGTAATAGGTAGTTAGTAATACGCATATATTATTTCGATAAACTCTTTATGAGGCCGTTAACGAGCTTGTGTACTATTATAGACTTTTCGGTCAGTTTATTAAATTCGTCTTTATCTAAAATCTTAATATCACGAGCTATAATGAGTTGGTTTTGTAGCTCCAATATTGAACCTCGCGCAATAGTATAAAAGTGTCCTTTATCGCCACGACTTTGTCTGCCAAAACCTTCGGCAAGATTCGACGTAATCGATACGACCGACCTGCGGATCTGGTTAGTCAAGCTGAATTTCTCTTCTGGCGGGAATGAACTCGTTGCCTCGTATACCGCCACGACCAGTCCGTGACCTTTTTGCCATGCTACAAGATCAGTAAATTTCGTAGCTTTTTCTTTGGCTACATTTTGCATATTACTTATTGCTTTTTACTAAACTAAAACTTAACGTCGGTCGGCTGAGTAATGCTTTCGCGTTCATCCTCGTTCACCTCAAAAAACTCGCGTTCTTTAAAGCCGAGCATACCGGCAAAAATATTGGTGGGGAACACTTGCGTTTTGGTGTTTAAGTCACGCACCGAACCATTGTAAAAGCGGCGAGCGGCCTGAATCTTATCTTCCGTATCGACCAGCTCTTCTTGCAAGTGCTTAAAGTTTTCGTTGGCCTTTAGGTCAGGGTAGTCTTCGGCAACCGCGAATAAGCTCTTCATCGCGCTTGCGAACTGATTGTCAGCAGCAGCGGTTTCTTGTACGCCTTCGGCGTTTTGTAGCGCCGTTCGGGCTTCGGTTACTTCTTTGAACACGCCTTTTTCGTGCTTGGCGTAGCCTTTCACGGTGTCTATCAAGTTCGGAATCAAATCCGCCCGGCGCTTAAGTTGCACGGTGATGTCGCTCCAAGCTTCGTTGACCCGTACATTAGCTTTTACCAATCCGTTGTAAATCGTTACCAGGACGCCGCCGAGTACAACGACAACGGCAAGCACTATCCAAATAATCATATAATTCTCCTTTTTATACTAAATAGTATAGCAGCACATTCTTTGCTTTACGAACAAATAATCATTGCTATTCAGTCCGTGTTTTTTAGTTTCTGTTTTTTTCGGACGTACCGCACGACGAGTACGAGCGATAACCCGCTTCCCAGATAGGCGACCCACTCGCCAAGCACCGTGTAGGGAGTCTTTTTGCTATTTGAAGTCACTGAGAGGGTTTGCGAACCAACCCGCTCTTGGCTAGCAATGGTCGTGCCGTTGTGATCCAGCGCAAAGGCCTTCCAATCGTTGGCGGATTGTAAAAATGGCCGGGCGTTAGCAACCGCCATGAATCTCGCTAGGTTGTCGTGATAGAATGCGAACAACGAAGACCCCTTAAAAATCTCCAGCGAAGCAGAATTAGCCAACACGGTAGACCCTTTTTGTGTCAGCTGTCGGTAATCACCGGGGTGAATAATACTAGAGCAGGCGGCATTCCCTAGTATCAAGTTTTTGGAAACTTTAAACGGTCGAGAGGCTTGTTCTCCTTTTACGACCGCGCGACTGAACCTAAACTCTTCATAGGCAACCGGGTTAGTTTTTCGCAGCAATAACTCCACTGGGTAAGCCAAGTATTCGCCGCCGGGAATAAGGCGATCTTTGGGATATTCCGCCGTGTAGCCGTCCTGGGTATTGCCGTAAACCAGTACGTTTTTAATACCTTGGTCGGTCGCTTCCTGACGAGTACCGCTGAAGTATATCGGCTCGTCAGTTGCCGCGAAACGTTTGGCGACCGTTTGGCTACCGTAATCATCCAACCCATATTCCGGAACAATAATCAGCCGGCTGTCAGTAATGCCCTTAGTAGCGTTAGTCAGCTGCTCGATATCACGATTGGCGACGTCGAAATCCAGGGCTTCGGAAACAATTGAAATCTGCCGCGTTTCTCCCGTGGGTACGCGGTATATCATCCACCCCGCGACTGCTACGACAATGACGATCATCCAATAATACCCGGCTTGCCTCCAATACTTCTTCGCCAAAAGTAACAAACCTACCCCTGTAATTGCAGATATTCCGTAGTAACCGACAAACCTGGCTAAAAAACGTAGCGGCGTAGCAACGGCCAATGGCGCTAGGCTCGTAAACGGCAAAATGTTATCCCAGCTGCCGCCGTCACCAATCCATAAAAAAGCAATTCCCCACGTTAGTAACAGCTCAAAAAATGCCCACAAAGCCACTACCATGACAATGTTTTTCCATGAAGGCTCGGCTAGGCGGGGTTTTATTACTTTCGTGTAGACGGTTCGCGCGAACCAATAACTTAGTGCTACCAGCACCACGAACACGAACCCCAACACGAAAAGCCCCGTCCATTTCTGGGTGGTAATAATTCCAACCTGAACCTGCAATAGCCATGACCAGCTCACGGCTACGTATAGAAAAATCAGCAGTTTTTCAATATTCAGTTTCTTGCGGATTGACCGATAGGTGTTTTTCGATTTCATGAGCGCCAAGTGCTACGTAATAGTGCAGTAGAAAAGAACGTATGGAGTTATAGCAAATTCACGCTGGCTACCTGCCAGGTATCATCTTGATTAACGAGACTGACTTCGAATAAACCGTCCGTCAAGCCCGCGTCGTTTGCCGGGAGACCGTCCACTAGTTGGCGATACTGATAAAAGTCATCTACACGAGTCTCGCTCGTGTCTTTAACTTCTAAGTTATCGGTCTCCACGTCTCCCAACGCAACCTTCAGTAGGTTAGGGTCATCAAACTCTGTCTGGAAGTCTTCAGTGCCTCGGTCGACAGCCGCTTGGTACTCTCCATCCGTCACGTTTGAGATAAAGCTTTTGGCTGTCTCTTCAGCCGGAGCATACTTTTGATCGGCCATCAATTGCGGAGTGAATATTCCGGCAACGTAGGCCGCGCCAATCACAAGCACGAAAGCCAGCGGTTTAACGAACTTCCCGAGTGCACTTTTGTTGTTGTTCTTGGTATTAAATGATTGTGGTTGCATGTTTTCTCCTTTTGAGTCTTTAATGAGTAATCTAGTTTCCGAATGTAACCCCGTTACAGCTATAGTTTCCTCCCCACGGTGCCTTACTGCAACGAGCGTCATCAATAAGCCTGTCAGATATTGGTTGCGTTCTAGTGTTACGCCCACCAGTGCCGATAATAGAAAAGATAGATGGGTCAAAGTCGGGAGGGAGTGGGCTTGATGGATTATTCGCGACATAAGCGTCGATGCTTCCCCAGGCTTCTCTTCGTTCCTGGTGGCTAGTACTGCTTACAGATGGCGCACCAGAGCCACCGCTGCCGGATTGCGCGCGTGAGCGATTCACCGCCTCGACGTATTTAATAGCTGCGCTGAAGTCTTTCTTCTTCTGGCGGTTTACCGCTTCAACATACTTAATAACTTCGCCGAGGTCTTTCTTCTTTTGGGCGTTTTTGTCTTCCAGTACGCGCCATTCTTCCGCGGATACAGTTCCGTCATAGCCGAATCCGTACTCGAACTGCAACACCTTCAACAGTCCTTTGGCGTCTTTGGTGAATTTGCCATCACCGGTGAGGCCGTAACCGCCACCATACCCCTTTTGCTTCATGAAGAACCGATACAGTTTATAGCACGCCCGATGGTTGTCGGAAGCGTTTGCCCGTAAAATCGCCCGTTCCGCCGGACACCCGCTCAGGTCACCCAATTCGGAACGATACCCTGATCTGTCTTTCTTTTCTACCGGTTCCGAAGTAGTACCGACTTTGGTTCCGGTATCATTTTGTGTGGTTTGCGAGGTGTCTTTGGAAGATGATGTAGTGCTGCTTTGATCAGATGTCACTAACTGGTAAGTGCCTCGGATTTTAAGCGGCACCGATTTAAATGATCTATTGCCCCTACTGTACCAGGCGTAGTCACTCGCACTGCCCGCAGCGTAAAATAGAATGTCATCGCCATTTTTACCGTCATAGTCGGATACGGTGGTCACGTAGTTTCCTCGTATCTTTACCGCGCTGTCGGAAAAGCTTCTGTTGGAGTTTCCATACCAAATAAAGTCCGGCGCGCTTCCCGCCGCATAGTACAAAATATCATCCCGACCATCGCCGTTGAAGTCACCGACTTGGGGGTCGTATGTGCCGTTAATGGTTACCGGTTTATCTATGAAGTTGCCCAACTTTGAAGTTCCATACCATACATAGTCTCCCGCACCACCGGCCGCGTAGTACAGAATGTCGTCTTTGCCGTCGCCGTTGAAATCGCCAGCATGAATTTCGTACGTGCCGCTTACGTTTGCTTGTCTGCTAACGAATTTACCGCGAGTTGACGTGCCGTACCATACATAATCGGCGGCATTCCCGGGAGCGTAAAAGCGGATGTCGTCCTTTTTATCACCATTAAAGTCGCCCGGCAAAACGACGAAATCTCCTCGAATTGAAACGCTCTTACTGCCGAAACTCCCCTTGGTTTTATTCCCGTACCAAATGTAGTCTCCGGTACCTCCGGGCGCATAAAATAATATGTCACTGCGCTTGTCGCCGTTGTAATCGCCAATTGCGACGGCGTATTTACCGTTAACGCTCTTTTGCCGATCGGTAAATTTGCCCTTGGTGCTCGTCCCGTACCAAAAGTAATCATGGCCGGATCCGGGCGAATAAAAGAAGATGTCACCCTTGCCATCACCGTTAAAATCACCGGTGTAAGTTTCGTACGTTCCGTCAATTCGAACTTGTTTGTCAACGAACTTACCCCGTTCTCCGGTACCATACCATACGTAATCGGCACCACCTCCGGGTGAATAAAACAAAATATCTTCGATACCGTCACCGTTGAAATCCGCCCGTTGTCCACGATCCGCCGTTGCGGCCGAAGATTGATTCAACGCCTTATACCCCGCGTATCCGAATATGGCCACGAACACGGCCGCCAAAATATACTTTTTGTTCCCGCCAACTTTCCCGATCTTGGCTTTCTTGGTCTTTTTCTTAGATTTTCCAGAAGCTTTAATGAAACCTTTGCGATTTTTCATCAATAAACGTTTCCGGGCTTTTTTGGCCTGTGCACGCTTACGAGTTTTGCTGGATTTGGTTTTGCTGGTTTTGGTAGTTCTTTTCTTTTGGAACATTGTTTTACTCTTTTTAAATTTATCTGCCAGGTATCGGCTTCGCGTCTCCACCAACATTTACATCAGTGAACAGTTCGAACTGAACATCTCCCGGGCCGCCATACCAAATGCTATCGTTGGTTGAACCGGGGCCGTACCAGAAGATATCGGTGTAGCCGTCACTGTTGAAATCGCCGGATGCTGGCCTATAGTCACCCCTGACATTCTTCTGCTTACTGTCAAAGTTACCGGTTTTGTTGTTTTTGCCGTACCAAATGTAGTCGGTTGTTCCGCCGGGAGCATAGAAGTATATGTCGGAGAAGCCGTCGCCGTTGAAGTCGCCGCCGAATGGCTCGTATGCACTGACGTTGACGCTTATTGGGCGACTCGTGAAGTTATTCTTTTGACCACTTCCATACCAAACGTAGTCAGCCGCTTGTCCCGGGGCATACCATAATATATCGCCGTAGCCGTCGCCGTTGAAGTCGCCGGACACTGGCTTATAGTCACCACTGATATTCTTCTGCTTACTGTCAAAGTTACCATCTTTGTTGTTTTGGCCGTACCAAATGTAGTCGGTTGTTCCGCCGGGAGCATAGAAGTATATGTCGGAGAAGCCGTCGCCGTTGAAGTCGCCAGCAACTGGGTTGTAGTTACTTCCGGCGACGTTCACTGCAGTATGACGAGTAAACTCACCATCCCCAGCGCCACCGTACCAAATACTGTCATTGGTTGAACCGGGGCCGTACCAAAAGATATCGGTGTAGCCATCACCGTTGAAGTCGCCGTGGATGGGTTTGTAGCTTGTGCCGATTACATTGATGCTTGGGGTGTTGTCGCTGTTAATGACATCAAACTGTCCTAATGTTGCGGGCCGCTTACTGCTCATTCCATCAGAGCCGTACCAAACACTATCTTTTGCACTGCCCGGTTCGTAAAAGAATATATCGCTGAAGCCATCACCGTTGAAGTCTACTTGTTGAGAGGTATTGGAGATAGGTCGCCAGCTGTGACCCGCACTAAAAGGACCTCCGAAGGCCTCATCTGTTCCTTTAGAAAGGTTAATAACTTGGCTTGATGCATTTGGACTCACCTCTAATCGTCGACTATAATTAATGAGCTTTCCATCAGGTGACCAGGTGAGTTTATCTGAAGTAGCGTTATCAGAAAAGGATACTTGCTCAATCTCGAAATCCTTAGTATCCATAACAAACACGTTATTATTGAATATAAAGGCAACGTCATCACCCGTCCTAGAAGATCGCATTAGGGAAATCCTATTCTGGAAGACTTCTGGGCTCTCTAATGCTGTTGGTATCTGACTAGTCGGAACTTCCAGCTGGTCTGCACTCCCGTCAATAAACATTGTTCGAATTCCACCAGTTCCAAAATATGCAATTTTGTTACCTTGGTCTATCCAAGTAACTGATCTGTATGTGGTGTGATCATTCTGCTGTAGTTTATTTCTGTAAGTTATATTTCCTTCTTTGTTGGCAATAATCGCCTCATACGACTCGATCCCAGAACCTATACTCCTTAAACCTATAAGCAGTTGATCACCATTTGAGTTCCACTGTATACTGCCAATCCCAACACTATTATAGTCATCTCCTCTTGGTATAGTAAACGAATTTTCCAGCGTATAATCTCCGCCATAGATGAATACCATGGCATCGTGTCCAGACTCTGTTTTAGTGAAAACCGCTAACCTTCTGCCGTCATTTGACCAACTCAAGTCCCATGCATAACCAATCAAGCCCGGTAATTCAACTCTTCCAAAGGTCGTACCATCTGAAGCAGTATTTGTTATAGTATGCCCGGATGGATCAATTTTTGTCAGGACACCGTTTTTATATACCTTCGAGTTCGCCACTTGCGCGGAACTAAAAAACAATAAATACGATCCTACCGCGCCAAATGCCAATACGCCAGCCAGGCCAAGCATCTTGGTTTTTTTGGAAGTTTTTGAGCCAAATTTTATCTTTTTTGACTTACGAGATTTACCGCGCAACGGGATAAAACCTTTGTGGTTTTTCAGTAAACCTTTCCGGGTTTTTTTGGCCGGTGCACGCTTACGAGTTTTGCTGGATTTGGTTTTGCTGGTTTTGGTAGTTCTTTTCTTTTGGAACATTGTTTCACTTTTTTAAATTTATTTTGTGAAGTTAAATAAAACTTATCGTGGTTTTGGTTAAAAGTCAACCGAGCTAACGAGCTATCTGTGGATAAGGCGTTCATCTCCGCGGTCATAGTGCGGGTTTTCGATCTAATGTAAAAAGCGCCCTCTCGTGAAATGCTTTTAAGAATATAGGTATAGTGCATAGCTAATTAAGCGAAGCGATAGCGAAGTTTAATGGTGCGCGGGGCGGGTAAACTCCGCTTTGCTACGCTTACCTTTCGCTCCGGCCGTTATTAAACTCCGTCATCGCTTGCTTAAAACTGTATGATATCAACCTCTTTATGATATCAACCTCTTTTTTAGAAAAGATTTGCCAGAACTTGATTTAAGATAACGCTCAAAATTTTCAGCTTCTCTCTTATCCGAAAAAGCAAAATAACTTTCTATTTTCCAAGGCCGATATTTATCAACATGTTTACTGTCCGGGTTGGCGTTATGTTTACCAATCCGCCTTTTCAAATCAGAAGTACTGCCAATGTAAATAGCACCCTCTTGTGAAATGCTTTTAAGAATATAGGTATAGTGCATAGCTAATTAAGCGAAGCGATAGCGAAGTTTAATGGTGCGCGGGGCGGGACTTGAACCCGCACGCCGTTTTAGGCCGGAGATTTTAAGTCTCCTATGTCTACCAATTCCACCACCCGCGCATGTTATTAATATTGGAGGCGCCGACCGGATTTGAACCGGCAAAAAAAGGTTTTGCAGACCTTTGCGTTACCATTCCGCCACAGCGCCATGGTTATACTTTTTCTTGAGTCGTTCTCGCTGTTGTCCAGACTTTAAATGTCGCTCAAGCCTCGTGGCTTCGGATCGTGTATCACAGCTAGAGTGCTCAAGTAGCTTCCACGGTCTATAACCCTTGGTAGATTTTACCCTACCGTTGTTGTGAAGTCTAAGCCTATTTACAACATCAGCTGTACTACCGATATACAAACGCCCGGTTTTTTTACTCATTAATACGTATACGTGATACATGTGGGGTTTTGTCTCCCTTCGGGAGATCTACCGTAGGTACGACAGACCCTTGCGTTACCATTCCGCCACAGCGCCATCGGAGTTAATTGTAGCAAACAACCAGACAATTAGCTTCCGCTTTTATCCGTATGCTCCCACCACACTAATAAGTTACCGATACAACGAAATAGTTCGTGTTCATGGAGCATACCGTCACGCCCTTCGGGAATGATTGACTCCACTGCCTGTGGGTTGACACCACCTTGGCGCCTCACGCGTTGGGCGCTATAACGCGCGATTTCAGCGACTTCTTCACCCCAAATTTGGGCAATACCGCGAATATCGTACTGGCAAATCGGCAGTTCGTTCCTTTTTAGTTCATCGCGTGACTCGGGAATCCGATCAACGAATTGTGGCATATGCTCCATCCGGCTTCTTTATTAAAGACAAGCCTAAAGCATATACTTTTATTAGTAATCAGTCAAGAGTTTTAGTTGTCGCCGAATAAGGAGTTTTTGGCTTCGTCAAAGGTGTCGCCCAAGTCGAAGTTCTTGACGTCGTCCAGGGTCAGCTTGCCGTCACCGTTTTGGTCGGCTACCGATTTTAGTTGGTCGATTTTATCGCCGTTCATGTCGTCCCGCAGGGCTTCCAGGTCGTCTTTGTTGACCTTTCCGTCGCCGTTGGCATCGGCCTTGGCCTTAATGTCGCTGAATAAGCTCATACTCCTCCTTTGGTTAACATTAACAGTGTAGCAGTTAGAACTCACTCAAAAAGCGGATCTTGAGCGAGCTTTCCTTACCGCTCCCAGTCCTCGATGATCAGTTTTTTGCCCTGGCGCCTCACGGTGACGCGTTGGCCTTTTTGCCAGCTGACTTCACGGATCAGTTGAATCGGCAGGGTAATACTGTAGCTTCCGGAGTTATTCTGCGTGACCATCCGCCGGTGTTCGTGCCCAATTTTTTTGGTGCCCATAGTTCGTCCTTTTATTATTATGTAATTTATACAACAGGGGAGACCTCGGTTTCTCCCGTGTTCGGCCAAATTTCGTGAAGTGACCGACATAAGTATCATATCATAAAAAATCAGATTTAAATCCGCTTTAAATTTGATTTTTGTGTATTTATAGTTCGGTGATTCGTGCGTTCAAAACAATTATGGACTTGTGCGGGTTTTGGGTCATATGCCCAAAGTTGAGGACTCTTCCGACTAGTGATTGTTTTAGCACTTGCCCGCCCCTTTCACCTCCGCTATAATCTACCCCCGACTTGGTAAAACATTCAGGGACAGAATTTTTATAAACATAAAGGTTCTGTCCCCCGATCAAAAAGAGGATTTTTTGATCGGAAAGAGGAACAGCCGGCAAACATGACTGCCAAACCATAAGTAACGTCTTGGTGTGGCAAAAAAGTTGCCGTACTGTGACGAGCGGGTGTAGCTGAATCGTGTCGAATGACGCGGCAGCTGTTACCGTATCATTCGATACGGCCATGCCACGTCATATCGACATGGTATGATCGAATGACATAGGAGCGAATCCTTGCCAGGCCAAGGAAGCAACGCATAACTGGATATGTTCGTTTATAATACAATTACACATCATGCGGGTGTAGCTCAGCTGTTAGAGCGCTTCCTTGCCAAGGAAGAGGCCAGGGGTTAGAGTCCCCTCACCCGCACCAAGAAAAACGTCCTACCCTGTGTAGGGCTTTTTTCTTGGAGTGAGAGAAACTAAACTGCTTTAGTTTCGTGGGACTCTAACGGGCGGAGCGTTGTCGAGCAATTCAGCGAGACCGCGAGCCGCGGCCTGCGAGCAAAAAGCAAAGGTTTTTGACATGTAGGTAGAGTCCCCTCACCCGCACCATGAATACCCCAAAGAATTTTGAAACAGTATAGTTTCTAACTAAAGAGGCGGAACAGGTCTCTTTTTGTTAGACTAATGTAATGGCAGTAAACATTACTAACTTCATTAGTATCTTAATTGATTTTCAAGCAGTAGAACGCAATATACCAATTCCGAAATTAAATAGGCCTGAAAACGATACCGAACATTCTTATAACCTTGCGATGGCGGCGTGGCTTATCATTTCTAAAGACAATCTACCTTTAGATTTAAGCCTAGTAATAAAATACGCACTCATCCACGATTTAGTAGAAGTTTACGCAGGAGACGCGTTCCCACTTGATGATAAACAAGTAGCTGAGAAATCCAATAAAGAGCACCAAGCCTTACTGAAACTAAAAAACGATGAGCTCACTAGCAATTTTGCTGAGCTTATTGAGCAGTATGAAAAAATGGCTGATGAAGAAAGTAAATTCATATACGGTCTAGATAAATTAATGCCAGCCTTCACGCTAATTCATGGAGATATTGCTCTATGGAAAAAGTATAATCTTACGCAGAAGGGTTGGGAGAATAAGTTCCGCTCTAAAATTGAACAATCACAATACTTAAAGCCATACCTAGACCAGTTTATAGAGCTTCAAAAAACAAACCCCCACTTATTAGCTTAGTAAGTAAGCTGCAAGATCGAATTGGCCGATTAATTCATTGAGCTTATAAAAATCAACCTTCTCTGGTGTAGCGGTTAGAAATATGCCGGCTATCCGGCACCATTCAACTCATTTCATTCGCTCACCATTCGATCTTGAGCCTCATGGTCGAAAGATGGTAAACCATGGGCGTTTTTATTAGTCGAATGACCCTGAGCCTGTCGAAGGGCCTAGATCTAACCCCCTGGTCTCTTCAAAAATAATCAATCTTCGAGAGCCCCTAGTTGCCTGTCCACCTTTTGGCGGGTCTCATCACCCGCACCAAAATATCCCATAAGACATACTAACCAGGTGTCGTCTGTTATACTGATCTTATGAAAATCGTGAAGAGTATATCAGTTAATGAGCTTAAAGAAATGGCTGATAAAATGTTTGGAGAGCTCGTCAAAGCCGATGTTGATATTGAGAAACGAATCGTTATTTTAGATATGCCGATGCACTACGATGGTGAGCAAGAATTACTAAAACAAGGCTCCAGACAGAATGACTTGTGGGGCATAAATCTACACCCAGATGATTTTGGGACTGATGATTTTGTAGAGTTCGACTCAATGATCAATATAAGACCTTCTCAAGACAATGCCTCCAAAGATGTACTCGACAAGGAAGTACGCAAAAAAATCATAGAAATTATTGGGGAGATTGTGCATGAGTAAGCATGTATTCGATGAGGCTGCTTGGGCTTCTCATTCTGTTTTTTGGCAGTTGGGTAATATTGGATCTGAAGTCGGCAGGGCTTTGAATGGCAAGCGAAAAGGAAATGAGCGACGCATGACGACTGCTTTTCATCGCGGTATGGATTTAATAAACGCAACTGTTAGAGCATGGGCTGCACAAGGAAAAGACCCCTATGAACTCTTGATAGCACGTGAACAATTCGCAAATTCGATACTGACAGACAATGTAGATCATAGTTTAGAGAAGTACTTCATGGATTTTGCAATTGCTGCCCGATCAAAAAAGAGTTAGATTATCACTCTTTATCTTGCACCAAAAAGATAGCCCCACTACCACGTGGGGTTTTCTTTTTGATCTGGGCTGAAATAGATTCTCAACTCTCGGCCTCTTCAAAAATTATCAATCGTCGAGCTAGCTCTTAACCGGGTCGCGGTTAAGAGTTTTTGAGTCTCCCTCCAAAAGCGGACAGGCTTCACTCGCACCATTACGACCCAAAAGTTTTCGCTCAGAGAGCTTTTAAACATTTAGACCCAATTAGGGTCTTTTTTGATACTATGAACTTATGAACCAGGAAAAATCATTCATTAATAACATTGATGAAGCCGTTAACTCGTCAGATGACTTAGTGCAACTTGCAGAAAATTTAGCCAAAGTTGATATACCAGAACGAAGTGACCTTACTGGTAACTCACAAATTCTTGCGGATTATATCAGTGAATTTCAGTTTGATTGGGACAACGAGGCTTTTGATAACGAAGAAGGATTTGCCTCAGAAACCGTAGCTAAGACTAAGCAGATTTTGGCGGATACAAAGTCAGGGAATCAGTATAAGAAAATATTTAGTGCTGAACTTGCATATAGCCGACTTAAAGGAGACAGCTATTCTTATAAAGTTGTTGCTCAAAATCTTTCGGCAAAATCTGTCAATGAAGCCATAAAAGAAAAAGATGAAATTCGTGACAAGGTACCGCGGCAACATCCAGAAGATAATAACTATGTATTAGAGGATGTTAGGGTGAGGGTCAAGATTGTAGACCAGAATGAGAATACTGTGCTTGAAGAGAAGTTCTTGCTAAATTAAATCTGCCGAAAGTCCAAACAACTTTATCAAGTCACTGAGTTTTTGATTGTTATGCTCTTCTATTGCCGATGTCTGAAATGCGCTGAGCCCTTCAAAGCTTTAGCGTCGTAGGGTCAACTATCTTGCACCATTCGAATCATTTCATTCGCTCATGGTAAACCAAACACATTTTAGAAAATGACCCCTGTGAAACGTCGAGTAAATCGGCGTTTTTTTATACAACCCAAACTATGGCTCTAACTAACTTCTTTGGTATTATTAGTTTATGAGTGAAGTAACTACACCGAAGCCAGAAACAGAAAAACCGCCAGTAGAAATAGAACGAGCAAAACCCGAAGACGCTGAAACGATTTGTGACATCAGAGACAGGGCTTGGCTAGAAGCTTACCCTAACGCTGAACTTGGTATTACTGAGGAAGATATTCGGGTTAACGCACAAGGCATGAACGGAGAATTTGTACCGCGAAGAGTTGCGCACCTAAAGGAGCAGTCTGCTAAGGACGACGACGCGGGAATAGGAATCTATGTAGCAAAGATTGACAGCAAAGTGGTCGGGTATACAGACCTCCAGATTGATGAGCGAGGCCGAAAGATGATCAGCGCAATGTATGTAGAGCCGGAAGTACAAGGAACGGGAGTTGGCGGAAAACTAATGCACCAAGCCCTTAATGTTCTGGGCAGAGATAACGACATTTACCTAGAAGTGATTAGCTATAACGATAAGGCTATTGGCTTTTATGAACATTACGGTTTTAAAAGAACCAACGCAATAGTCCCAGAAGAAGAAGGCAGGCCTGACTACATGACTTCACTTCCACAAACCGAAATGATATTGCCTGCTAAATAAAATATGAACTAAGGTTGTACTGTTCTACTAAACCTTTGTATTTTGGTTCGCACGAGTCCGCCTGCGGCGGATTGCCGAGCTTATCAACAAAATGGAACAGTCCCCTCCACGGCACCATTCGACTCATTTCATTCGCTCATGGTAAACCAAACTGCAGTAATAACCAGACTTCTGTGAAACATCGAGTAAATCGGCGTTTTTTGCTTGTTATTGGCCTCTGATCAAACAGGACTCTCACTAACTTCTTTGGTATGATGTGTTTAATGAACAGAATAGAGAAAGAATTAAGCAAAAAGCAACCAAATTGCGGGAGTCTCAAAATAGTATCTATAGACGGACATGGCGGGTCTGGTAAATCAACGCTTGCAAAATTGGTTGCAAAGCAACTCGACGCAGAAGTTATCCATACAGATGACTTTGCTGGTTGGGACAACCCAGAGAACTGGTGGCCACTAGTAATTGAACGAGTATTTGAGCCAATTAAAAATGGATCTAAATCTTTAAACTACCCACGCTCCAAATGGTGGGAATCACATAATCCAGAGCCGGTCGTTAACCAGCCAGTTACTAATATAATGATTTTAGAAGGCGTCAGTTCGTTGCGCAAAGAGTTCAGGCCATATCTATCTTTTGGTATATTTGTTGATACACCTTTAGATATCTGTATACAGCGTGGCTTTGAACGTGATAAAGGTCAGGACGGAAAGCCAGATGATGAGATAAAGGAAATGTGGCAGAAGTGGTACGAGAAAGAAGAAGGCTATATCAAGAGGGATGACCCGAAAGAGTTCGCTGACTTAGTTCTGGACGGCACTAAACCGTTTAATGAACAAATCACTGCCTAGGATAAACTGACTCACAGGCTCTTTAAGTTTATATACATCAACTTTCTCAGGTGCAGCGGTTAGAAATATGCCTGATAGGCGGCACCAAACTACTTCGCTAAAGCTTCGTAGAATTTAACCGGAACACTACCCCTATAAAACATCCTGGTAAATCGGCGTTTTTGAGTTAATTCAGGTTTTAATTATACGTAACGTTTACTAGTCGCCTCTTTGTTATACTCAGTTCATGCAGACAATTACACACGAAGAACAACAAGAACGCTGGGACAAAGAACACCAAAAACCAACAGTTTTACTGCAGATGGATTCTAATGACGCTTCAAGCGGGGTTACTAAGTTTCTAGAGTGGCTAAAAAGTCAGGGTAAAGAACTAAGCGAACTTAAAGGTTTGGAGATGTGTTGCGGTAAAGGCCGAAATGTTCTTGGCCTTGCCATGAAAGGTGTAATTGCTACGGGACTGGATTTTTCTCCAACCGCTATTGAAGAAGCCAAAAGGCGAGCAGAACAAGTGGGCGTTTCGGACCAGACTGATTTTATAGTGCAGGATGTCACGAAGCCTTTTACGATTCAGCCAGATAGCTTGGATTTTGCAATTGATTGTTTTGGTTCTACTGATATTGAAAGTATCGAGGGTCGTGAAGCTGCACTCAGTAATTTAATTCAGGTCTTAAAACCGGGCGGCTATTTAATGGTCTACTTGCTCTCTACCGACGATGAGTTTCATAAGGAAATGATTAAAAAGCATCCTGGTCCTGATGCTGGCAGCTTCATTCATCCCGTTAATGGGAAATATGAAAAAGCTTTTACCGAGGACGAGGTCAAGCAATTTTATAGCGATCTCAATCTAGTTACACTAGAACGTGTTCCAAAGAAGGCAACTTTCTTTGGCAATGAATATAACTGTAACCATATTTGGGCAGTATTTCAAAAAACTTGAAATTTGCCTCTTTTTTGTAAAACCCTAAAAAGTAAAGTTTTACTTTCGTAGCTAGGTAGCGCACCTATACAACCCAAACGTTTTTTGCTTGTTATTGGCCTCTGATCAAACAGGACTCTCACTAACTTCTTTGATATGATTAAACAAATGAAACTACAGGCAACACCAGATGACTCTCGTTACATACCATTTACTCAACAGGCATCATGTTGTGTCCCTACTTGTTTTCAGATGATTATGTATAAGAATGGCATACCTCTACTTCCTGCCGAGGAAATCGGGTATCATCTTGGGTTAATCGTTAGGCCAGAAAGGGCTGGTTTATTTTATAAGGTTCGCACTTCTGAGGAAAAACCGCCAGCGGGCTACGGAACGCGTATATACTTGCCAGAATTTGAGCCAAACACAGCTTTCAAAAATCTTGATATACCTTTACGACTGAAAATAAAGCCTATTTCAGAAATTGGCGATTCTGAGAAGTTGATAAATACTCTAAGTGAGATTGAAGCAAATAACACAGACGCGCTACTTTGCTTTAATCATGGAGTTCTAGTTGACGACAGAGAAAAGGATTGGGGACACGTTGTCGTCTTCGACAGAGTTGTGGGCGACAAAATACGAATTATTGACCCAAGTCCCGAACACCCTAAGTGGCGTCTTGTTAGTGTAGATAAAATATTCGAAGCTATGAATAGGCATGGTGAAAAACGCTCCGGCGGGGTATGGCTCATAGATACTGTTGATTAAATTTACCTAAACTAGGTCGCTCGATAAATTAAACTCCTCCACAAGTTCTTTAAGTTTATATACATCAACTTTCTCAGGACTTGCGGTTAGAAGTATGCCGGCAGGCGGCATCGTGAATACGTTAAGGCGTTTTCAAACGGGACGGGTTCCGACTTTTAAGCCCCGTGTAGGGCTTTTCGCTTATATTGGGCTAGAATAAAAGTATGATTATTGAAATTATGCTACTCGTCTTGTTGGCATTTTTTGCCTCGGCGGTCGGCACTATTACAAGTTTTGGGACATCAACGATTATGGTGCCCGTCTTGGCTTTATTCTACGGATTTAATCCGGTACTGCTATTTACTGGCATTGTTCACGCGGTAGGAAACTTCGGTAAAATGTACTTTTTCAAGAGCGGCATTAACTGGCGGCTTATCGCGCTGTTCGGCATACCGGGGTTAATACTGAGCTATATCGGATCACGCTTAGTGCCGGATTTTTCGAGTGATATTGTTTTACGTTTGCTCGGCGCTTTTATACTTTTCTACGTTATCTACATCCTCAGAAACCCGGAATGGAAGTTGCCCAAAAACAATAAAACGGCAGTGCTCGGAGGTAGTTTGACAGGGTTATCCGCGGCGGTTTTTGGCGTGCAGGGGGTCATTAGGGCAACGTTCCTCTCGGCCTTTGACCTAAAAAAGGAAGTCTTTTTGTTTACTGCCGGCGCGATTGGTCTCATCATTGACGGCGGACGTTTGGTCGGCTATTTGCAGTCAGAAATAGAATTAACTCCCACTCTTTTGATTGCGGCGCTCATTTCCGTACCCACCGTGCTTTTTGGTTCGTATATCGGCAAAAGAGTCGTCGATAAAATACCTCAGAGTAAGTTCAGGACAGTCATAGCCGTTGCGTTAACGATAATAGCACTCCGATATCTCATTTTCGCCTAAGTAATAGTGAGTTAGGTGAATCAAGAATTTTGTAGTAATTCTGCTGACAAATTAAACTGATTCACAAGTTCTTTGAGCTTATATATGTCGACCTTATCTGATGAAGCGGTTAGAAATATGCCCACGGCATGTCGCCATGGCATGCAGCTATCCGGCACCAAACTTACTATGATAAAGTAGGCCTATGAATGACGACACTATCCAAGACTTAAAGCAGTTTATTGCAACCACGGTATCTCAGCAGACCTCTGATTTAGCTACCAAAGAAGATATCACTAACCTAGAAAAGGATATTTCTAGTCTTGAAAAAAATATTTCCAAACTTGATAAAAAATTAAGCACAAAAATTGATGATCTTGCAGCTTCTGTTGGAGAGGCGCTAGACACATCGAACGAGGCTATAGACAATCAGCTCGAAGATCATAACAAACGAATTTCAAAACTAGAACAAAAAGCCGCTTAAACAGCACTTAATTACAATCAGGACATGACCCAAGTAAAACCACGTTTTATGATTTTTGGCCTTTGACCAAACTAGGACTCTAAATAACTTATTTGTTATGATTAGTTAATGAAAAAAGTAGGTATAGTTGCAGCGATTCACGGTGATGAGGTTTACGGAATAGACTTGCATAATGCATTCATTAAGGCTCATCCTGAACTACAAAAATATATTCAGCTTTTTATAGGGAACGTACGGGCACATGAGAAAAATAAGCGTTTTATCGATAGTGACTTGAATCGCATCTACAATACTGGACTTGAAAACCATGAAACTACTGAGTTATCCAGACTAGAGGCTCAATTAGAAGAGTTTAAGCCAGATTACATAATTGACATACATACGACCAGAAGAAGTTCGGGGGTTTTTATATTGTCTGACCAGCTGAATGATACACGCAAAACAATCTGTGCTGCATTAGGCGTTCCTGATGTTTGCATAATGAGAGATGGAGTAGTAAAGAATAGCTTTATAGGTAATCATAGCAACGCATTGTCTGTCGAATACTCACTAGATTCGATTACGGAATCAACAAGCATGAAGTTTGTCACTGCAGCCGCAAACTTAATAAAGCATGTTAATGGAGTTTTTAGAAAGCAAAATTTATATGAGGTTGTTGGTTTGATAACTCGTGAAGAATGGGATACATATCCTGACTTAAAGAATAAATCTCAGAAACCTGAAGGCATAGCTCTAATGGTTCCAAGAGATAAATCGGAAATGGATGCTGAATACTATGGATTCTGGTGTAGAAGTATAAGAACCGTGCATTTGTTATAGTTATTAATTCCAGCAGATTAATAATAAGTTCGTATTAAAAGTCTGGCGACAAACTAAACTGACCTGCAAGTTTTTCAATCTGTAAATGCCTACTTTATCAGCACTAGTGGCTAGAAATATGCCCACGGCATGTCGCCATGGCATGCAGCTAACCGACAACAAATGCTCTATGTTAGGATAACCATATGAATGATGACGTTATCAAGATTTAAAACAGTTCATAGCAGCGACAATATCCCAAGAAGCTTCTACTATTGTTAACCAACTCGGTGAGGTCAACATACGTCTTAATAGAGTCGAGAACAAGATTGATGACCTTTCCGCATCTGTAGCAGAAGCAATAGAAACCAGCAATGAAGTCACGGATAATCAGCTAAAAGATCGCGATCGGCGCGTTACAAAGCTAGAACAAAAAGTTACGTAGTAAATATAAAGGCGTAACGTCGGCCATAAAACACCCTGGTAAATCGGCGTTTTTGTTTATTTTACCCCTACTTAAACACAGCTTTGGCCGGTGTTTTTGCTATGATTGGGGAGAGATTAAAAGAAATAAGGTACAAGGAAAGTCGACAATGAACCATTCGCATCATGAACACGGCGGTGAACACGATCACGATAAACATGCCGGGCACAGCCCGAATATGTTCAAAAAGAAGTTCTGGTTGAGTTTTGCGCTGACCGTTCCCGTTTTGTTCTACTCCGAAACGATTATGGGGCTTTTAAATTATACTGCGCCCTCCTTCGCGGGCAGCGAGTACATTCCCGCGATTCTTGGCATTGTCATTTTCGTTTACGGCGGTTTGGTTTTTCTTAAAAGCGCGAAGGCGGAAATCGCGGCTCGCCAGCCAGGGATGATGACACTTATATCAATGGCGATTAGCGTAGCTTTTGGATACAGCTTGGCCGTCACACTGAACCTCGTAGACGGAATGGACTTTTGGTGGGAGCTAGCCACCTTAGTTACCGTGATGTTGCTCGGGCACTGGTTGGAAATGGCTTCCGTCAGTAACGCTCAAGGAGCGTTGGATGAGCTGGCGAAGCTGCTTCCCGACGAAGCGGAGTTGGTAACCACGAAAGGAACCAAAAAAATCGCCGTATCAAAGTTAAAGATCGGCGATAAAGTGCTGGTAAGGCCCGGTTCGAGCGTACCGGTCGACGGCGAGGTGGCAAAAGGCGAATCGGATGTCAACGAATCCATGATTACCGGCGAGTCCAAGCCGGTGAAGAAAACCGGGAAGGACGGCGTGATCGCGGGTACCATCAACGGCAGCGGTTCGCTGACGATCAAGGTAACCAAACTGGGCGACGACACGGCGCTGGCCGGAATTATGAAGCTGGTTGACGACGCCCAAAAAAGCAAATCAAAAACACAAGTTCTGGCGGATCGGGCGGCATTTTACCTGACATTCGTTGCCATTGGTGCCGCGATTATTACGATGATAGGCTGGACCTTGTTCAGTAATCAATCGGCGGCATTCATACTGGAACGAGTGGTCACGGTGCTGATTATCGCCTGCCCTCACGCGCTTGGACTGGCAATTCCTTTGGTAACGGCCATTTCCACGACCCGCGCCGCGCGCAACGGGTTGTTGATACGGGAACGCATGGCGCTGGAGTCCGCCCGTAACATTAATGTCGTGATGTTCGATAAAACCGGTACGCTAACCAAGGGCGAGCAAGGCGTAGTGGATACGGTGGCGATCGATAAAGATACCGATAAGTTGCTCGCTCTTGCGGCAAGTGTTGAGGCGGAATCGGAACACCCTATCGCTCGTGCCATCGTCAACTCCGCCACGGAGAAAAAGATCTCTCTGGAGAACGCCAAAAATTTTTCTGCTTTATCGGGCCGAGGCGCCAAGGCGACGGTAAGTGGAAAAACTATTTACGTTGGTGGACCCCGTTTGCTTGAAGAGCTTAACGTCAATCCGCCCCGCGGCTTGAAAAAATCCGTGGACAATGCGGGCGAAGAAGGTAAAACGGTGGTATACGTAGTATCTGATGAACGAGTGCTCGGAGCCGTTATGCTCGCCGACGTTATTCGGGAGGAATCCAAGGAGGCGGTAACAACGTTGCAGCGTTCCGGAAAGCGCGTGGCCATGTTAACCGGCGATTCGAAACCGGTCGCCGCATGGGTAGCCAAACAACTGGGAATAAAAGAATATTTCGCGGAAGTTTTACCGGAAAACAAAGCCGATATAGTGAAAGAGCTGCAAGCCGACGGCAGCCGTGTGGCAATGGTCGGCGATGGCGTGAACGACGCACCGGCACTTTCGCGGGCAGACATTGGAATGGCTATCGGAGCGGGTACGGACGTCGCCATTGAATCCGCCGGCATCGTACTGGCCAGCAGCGATCCCCGGGGCGTGGCCAAGGTCGTGAAACTTTCCAAAGCGACCTACAAAAAGATGATACAAAACCTTGTGTGGGCTACGGGCTATAACGCCATCGCGATACCTTTGGCGGCCGGCGTGACGTCGGGCTTTGGTTTCGTGCTGTCCCCCGCTATTGGAGCGGTACTCATGTCGCTGTCCACTATTATCGTGGCAGCTAACGCTCAACTGCTACGGAAAATAAAATTATCCGATTAGTTTACCCCGTAAAGCCATTCGCCAATTTTAGTCTGGGTGGTCACTTTTTACGTAATTTTTGTTACTTGGCTCGTAAATATGGTTAAATAAATTATATGTCTGCCGCGTATCATGATTGGGAGCCGGATGTTGAGTTCATAGCAGGCGGACCGCAATCGCCACCCGTAGAACGAGTTATTGACCTGGCTGAGGCGTCAAGTCGCACTGACTCGAAATTGTGGCCATTTCTAGGGGATATCGCCTTGCTTGATACTTTCTTTAGCTATGAAGCAGCCGATAGACGGGTCGAGATTCAAATAAAGGGTTTGAGCGACTGTGGTTTTCCGAACGTTGATGGACTCGTCATAAGAGACGAAGAAGAACGGCAATTTTCCGGCCAACTCGTCGGATACTATTTTCCGAGAACCAATAGAATCGTTGAAGGGCTATTGCGCGTTGGTTTTTCTCCGGTCATTCAAGACCCAATGGAATCTTCGTACGAAAAACTTCCTCGCCAAAAGACGCGCCCATCCATTGAAAACAATGGTAGCGTCCGACGATTATCATCAAAATAAGCAAGTGTGCCCTTAACCCCATCTATTCGGTCTTCTCAAAATGGTCTTCTCGGGGTAGAATATTGCAGCGTGGCTCTGTAGCTCATCCGCTAGACAGCGGAGGTAGAAAAGGGCTTGAAGAGCGAATGAGATTTAGAATTATCATGGTGTCCCAGGGACACAAGGCTCTTTGCAAAACACCTTTTAGTGAGTAGAATGATTTAGCGTGGCTCTGTAGCTCAGTTGGTAGAGCAGAGGCTTGAAGAGCCTTGTGTCCACAGTTCGAGTCTGTGCGGAGCCACCAAGAAAAACGTCCAAGCTTGTCTTGGGCTTTTTTCTTGGACTGCTACCCTTGCAGTGATTCGAACTGTAAGTTCGCTATTCAGTCACAAGCCACAGCGCCAGCGGGCGCTTGGATTGAATATACCTAGTATTCTGTGCGGAGCCACCAAACATGCGAATCCCAAAAACCTGCCCGGCAAAGCCGGGCTTTTAATTTGTTTTCTTCTTGAAGCGGTCTTTATCGCGAATGTTAGCTTTATCTATTACTTTATCCAGGCATTCGCTGAGACTTACCTTTTCGGTGTTAGCCATGCAAATAAGATCAAACAGGATGTCCCCCATTTCGTCCTTGATATCATCCGGGGCTTCGGTTGGCTTTTTGTTCTTGTCGCCGTATTTGTGGTTGTAGATGCGGGCTAATTCACCGGTTTCTTCCATGAGTCGAGCGAGCTGTGAAAGGGGTGACCAGTAAGGTTTTTCAAGTGTTTGCGCCCAATCATCAACGGCCTGCTGGTATTGCTTTAAACTTTTATCAGGCATTTTATAATTGATCCTGCTGTTGATCGAGTTCTTTGGCTCGGTCCTTCTTTTTCTGCGCGGCATTATATGTGTCTTTTGCCGCAATGCGTAAATCATCACCCGTTGACATAGACCCTCCTTCTGGTCTTTCCAGTATACGCGGTTTGTCGAGTTGCGCCCAAACACTTCCCTTTTTTAGTCGCGAATGCTATGATGTCCCCTGTTCTATTCCCGCGGATGTGGCGGAATTGGTAGACGCGCTACGTTCAGAACGTAGTGGAGGCGACTCCGTGGAGGTTCAAGTCCTCTCATCCGCACCACATCCAAAAATAATGGGTTGTTAGCTCAGCTGGCTACCCCGCACGTTTTCTGGATGTTAGCGTAATCTGATTACAGACTACGCTTACTCTGAAAACATGCCGGGCAAGGAGCACCTCGCTTACAACGAGGGGTGAGAACTGCCGGTGGCTCTGCTGTGCAGCGGATTGCAGGGAAACCTTCACTTGCAAACCACGGCGTGTCGCCATGGCATGCTTGTTTGCAAAGACGTAAGTTTCGGGCTCGCCAAAGGTGAGCATAGGTTTCACTGAGTTAACTTTTACAATATAATTACTATCCATGGGTTGTTAGCTCAGCTGGCTAGAGCACCTCGCTTACAACGAGGGGGTCGGGGGTTCAAGTCCCTCACAACCCACCATCCTTCTTCGCTAAAAGCTACGAAGGATTAAGTGAATAATCAAGTCCCTCTCCTCATACACGGTGAGGGAATTTTATTTTCCGGAAAAGTTTTAGCCCTTGCGGTCTTTTAAGGCCTTTTTTAGTTTTTGTTCATCTGAACGTTGCTGAAAAGAGGTTAACCCTTTAATGGCCACGATTGCCCACATAAGACTGAGCACCATGGGAATATACGCCCCGATAAGTAATTCGTGAATGCCCAGAAGCGTGGCACCGGCCAGGTTATCAATTTCGTACCAAAGCGACCGGCTCGTCCACATACCCAAGGTGATGCGGAAAAACCCGAAGATAATTAACGCCGCACCGGTGAGCCCGATGATATCGACGACGCTGATGCTCACTAAAATATCGTGCAAGTTCATTTTTACGTCCTTGGCATATGATCGTAGAGGTGTTCCATGGAATACTCCTGACGCAAAAGCGGCTTGACATCGGTTAATTTGACATCCATTTTGACGCCCGGGTTCAGGATGCCGTAGGGATCAAACGCTTTTTTAACCTTTTGAAACAGCGAGTAGACTTCGTTGCCGTACATTTTTTCCAGGTAGGGTGCCCGTAAGCGGCCGTCGCTGTGTTCGCCGCTGGTACTTCCGCCCAGTTCAATCACCATGTTGTAGTATTCGTCGATGATTTTAAATATTTTTTGGCGGTCACCGACTTGGGAAAGATCCAAAAACGGTTGCATGTGCAGGTTGGCATTTCCGGCATGGCCCCACAAAGCTGCCCGCAAGTTATGTTTTTTGAACAAATCGTAAATGTTTGTCACATATTGATGGATTTTATCGACCGGAACGATGCCGTCTTCAATGATCGGCAAGGCCTTACTATTGCCTTCCGTGTGAGATATAACGGATGCCGCACCGTGACGGATCTTCCATAGATCGGCCTGTTTTTCGCTGTCGGTTTCGACTTCGTAAGTTACTTGGTATTTGTCCAGGATCTTTTTGGCCTTTTTGGTCATGCGTTTTTGCGTGCGCGTGCCGGTGTTATCGAATTCTATCAACATCACCATTTTATGATACGGCGGATCGATGATGCCTTTGAGTTGGTTGGGATTATGCTCGTGAATGAAATTTAAGAGGTTTTCGTCGACCATTTCCATGGCGCTGGGCATTTCCGGAAGGTCGCGCAGCTCCAATACCGCCTGTTCCGCCACCTGAAGGTCATCAAACTTAGCGACAATAAGCGTTTCGTGCGGGTTGTGAAACTCGGTTTCGATCGTGGCTTCGGTAACGATTCCCAGTGTTCCTTGGGAGCCGACAATCAGCGGCGTAAGATCGAATGATCCGTCTTTGCGCTTGACGTGGCCGAGTGCGTACCCGGCCGAATTTTTGGTAACGGAAGGAACGTTTTTATCAATGGTGTTCTTGTTTTCCTCAATGAGCGTATCCACGGCGCGGTATATTTCGCCTTCGAACGTTTGCAAGCCCAACTTTTTGTTGAGCTCCCGCTTGGAAAGCCGCCGGGTTTCTATCACCTCCCCGTTGGCCAACACCATGCGTAAACCGCGAATGTAGTCGCGGGTATTACCGTACTTGAGGGTTTTTTCGCCACCGGCATTGTTGGCAATCGCTCCGCCGATGGTACTGTACTCTATGGAGGAAGGGAACGGCGGCAAAAAACGATTGTGGGTATGGAGCGTTTGTTGGAGTTTTCCGTAAATAATACCCGGTTCCGCGGTGATAACGCCGGTTTTGCCGTCCAGCTCCAGGATCTTGTTCATATGCGCCGGGAACACCAACATTATGCCCGTTCCCAACGCGCCGCCGGCTTGGTCGGTACCTTTGCCGCGCGCGGTGATCGGCACGACTTTTCCCCGCTCCGCGAGTTGCCAGGAAAAACGGGCGGCTTTACGAACGTCGTTTTCGCTGCGTGGATATACCACGATGCCGGGTGTTACTTTAAAAACGCTCCCGTCGGTAGAAAAGTACTTGCGTACGTCGGAAGAGGTCATTACCTCACCGCGTAAATGCTCTTGCAGATAGTGTGCGACTTTGTTCATCCCGTTAGAAACCCCCTCTTTGAGCGCCGTTGACTACTTTCCGTCCACAAAAAATTATATAATAGTTTCCTACGGGATTCATTGGCTTTTTTTAATCACCTTCTCTTAAGCGTTAGCATATCGTCGCTTTGTATCATAGCATAGCAGCACCGGAATTTCATACGCTCACATGAACCCGTATGAAACTTGAGATTTCTTGGCAAAAAACGTACCATAAGTTAATCGGTTTAACCTGTTATGCGCGAGTGCTGGAATCTGGTAGACAGGCTACGTTGAGGTCGTAGTGTCCTTAGGGACGTGGAGGTTCAAGTCCTCTCTCGCGCACCATTGAAGTAGCCAGCCTTGTGCTGGCTTTTTCAATGGTTTGAAAGTCTTGAACCTCCAATGCGAGGTTAGTCAGGCGCGAAGCCCTGGCGCTGTCCTCCCTGCCCGCCGAAGGCAGGTCTCGCGCACCATCCTCCGTCGCTCCACTTTGTGTGGAGCTATAAAGGATTTTGTTTTAGTAGGACTTGAACCGTAGGTGAGATCCGCCAGGTGGCGGATTGAGGAGTCCTTTGGAGCCCGACTTTGTCGGGCAGCGAGCGAAATGTGCTTGCACTCTTGAGCGAGAAAACCAGTCAAGTCCTCCTTGCCTGCCGAAGGTAGGTCTCGCGCACAATCAAAGTATAAAATTTGACGCCCATTCGGTCGGGTTTTATTTGGTTTTGTTATAGTAAAGATTATGAAGTCAGCTTATAAACTGCTTATTCTTGATTACGGTGGCGTTTATTCTTTCGATTACACATTGGGAAACTTTAATAAAATTATGCTTTCGTCATTTGGTAAAGCCCCGATTGATACCGAAAAGAAAGAAATTTCAAAGCATTCTCGGTTACTGGCAGCTAATGAAATTACCGTAAAAAACTATATTGAACGCGTCGGAGCTATACTGGGTGTCTCGCAATTACCTTCTGCAAAGCAGTTTGAGAAAGCAACCGTCGCTATGACCAATCCGCCATCCGAAGAGATGATTGAGCTTGTCGAGAAAGTGCGCCAGACCGGCATTAAAGTGTCGCTTTTATCCGATATGTACATGTTTGAAGTAAAATTAACGAAACCATGGGGGCGGTACGAAGGGTTTGACTATACGTCATTTTCCGCAGAAGCCGGTATGAGCAAAGCGGATCCGCGTTTTTTTCAACAAACACTTACTCACTTTGGTGTTCCCGCAAAAGATGCATTATTCGTAGATGACACTTTAGAGCATACAGTAGTTGCAAAATCGGTTGGGCTAGCAACGCTCTTTATTGATAAGAAAAAATATACCGGTGTGGAGCTTCTTGTTAGAGACATTGAAGAGTTATTAGCTATTAAAGAAACTAGGCCGTAAATACAGGCATAACGTTAACTAATCTATGCATCGCATATTAGTTTTTGTGGATTTTCCGGGTTTTTATCGTCCAGTCGTGGACGTTTCCGTAACGGTCATTCGGGTCGTGCAACACTTGCGGATCAAAGCTGCCGATAGCTTCGCGCGCCACGTATAAATACTGGGGCTGATACAGCGCCAAAGCCGGGGCGTCGTTTCGCCACGCCTGCAAGAACGGCTGGTATTTCACCGCGCGCAGTTTGGGATTTACGCGCGTTCGGCCGCCTTCTAGCGACTGGTCGGCTTCCGTGGATTGATATTCGCTCAAGTTAAGCCGGTTCTCCGCGCGGACATCGGCCTGGGAGCTATGCCAAAAGGCGAATACGTCCGGATCCTTGCCAATGCTCACGCTATACATCACGGCCTCGTATTGATGCAGGGAAACGATGGACTGTAGTTCGGGATCGTCCGGCTGATCCACGGTTACTTCCGCGCCGAGTTCACGCCAATATTCTTGGAGTTTTCCGCTGACGATAGTGAACTCACTGGAGCTTGGCGCTTTTAGGTTGAATTCCAGGCGCCGTTCGCCTTTTATCATGATGCCGTCTTCGCCTTTTTCCCACCCGTTTTCGGAGAGAATTTTCCGGGCTTTTTTAAGATCGTATTCTCTTTGCGTAAGCTCTTCGTCGTATCCGAGCTGACCGCGAAGCAGCGGACTGTCCACGCGAATCACCGGCTCTAGCAACTGTTCGATCACATCGTTAACGTCAACCGCGTGCGTTAACGCTTGGCGCACGGCTTTATTTTGTAAAACGCCTTCACTGGTTTTGAAAAACACCATTACCGCTCCGGTTTGCGGCACGCTATAACGCGAAAGGCCGTCGGACTCAATGGTATCGGGGATATTGGATAAGCCACTCATGGCCATAATCTCCCGATCTTGATAGCTTTCAAGCATTACCGATTCTTCCCGGAAAGTCTTCACTACGAAACGGCGCAATTTCGGGGCTCCGTCATAATACGCCTCGTTGCGGGTCAGCGAAATTTGCTCTTGGCGTTCTTCGGGGTTATCGCCCGAGACTTCTACCGCTTCCCACTCAAAGGGGCCGGAACCGACCGGCCGCACCGTATTGAATTGATCGGAACGCATTTGATCGGCGGAGACTTCACCGAGAATATGTTCGGGAATAATGCCGTTCGTTAGGGAGTGCGGAAAAGCGGCGAACACGTTCGGGAGCGTGAATTTTATTTGCTCGTCATTCACGGCTTCGATCTTAACGTCCCGCCATCCGGGAAACAACGGCGACTGCGTGTTGGGGTCCTGGATCATTTTATACGTGAAAACCACGTCCTCCACGGTAACCGGGTTGCCGTCGTGCCACTGCGCGTCTTGGCGCAAGGTGACGGTGTACACTTCCCCGTTTTCGTCGGCCTTCCAGGAGGTGGCCAGGTCATTCGTTAGTTCACCCTCTTTGTCGTATTTCAAAAGCGACGAAAACAGTAAACGGGAGACACCGCCGTCAACGCCACCGGTGGCATACAGCGGGTTGGCGTTAGTGAAAGATCCGATAACGCCCTCGGTAAACACGCCGCCCTCCGCTGGCGCGGAGCGCAGATAATGATCGCTCAAAGCACGAAGTTGGAATACCGAGGCGCCGAACAAGAAAACGACCAATAAAAGCCACGACAACACGAAACGGCGCACAGTAATAAGTCGGTGTAAACGCCGGATGAATAAGCGCTCCAAGTGATCCTCGGCTTGGATGCCAATACCCTCGACCTGTCGTTTACCTTTGCGGACGTTTCGACGGAACCGTAGCTTGGTCTTGCGATCAATCATGCAATTAGCTACCCCCGTTTAGGCTGTCACGTGCAGTATCAGCGACGCGGAAAAAATCAAAGCCAACATGATTGTTAACTGGTGAAGTGTTTTGTCCGAACCGCGGCGCACGGTGTTAATTTCGCCGCTCGCTCCGCCACCAAGACCGGCCCCAAGGCTCGCGCCCCTGGTTTGCAGTAGAATAAGAAAAATCAACAGTAGCGCCGAACCGATGGTGATGTAGTTGTATATGGTCATTTTTCCTCCAAAATTGTGGTTACTAAATAGTTTACCAACCCAATGACCATACCGGCAAGCACCGCGGTCGTAAAACTGGTAATATCCAAGCGCGAATAGAGGCCGCTTAACAGGGTCACCATAAGCCCGTTAATGATAATCATGAATAAACCGAGACTAAACAAAATTGCCGGCAAAGAAAGCAAGATAACGATCGGTTTAATAATGGAATTAATAATGGCCAACAAGAATCCGGCGGCGATGAGTACGACAACGTCGTTGTCGTAGGTGATGCCGCTGAGCAACCCGGCGGCCACCCAAAGCCCCAAACTACTGGTGAGCCAACGGATTAAAAATCGTTGTGGTGCGTGTCGTCCCATAAGCTTAAGCTATTGTACGCTACCAGAGGTCACGCGACAAGTTCTTAGAAAGTACCCGGACGCCTTCTTCGGTAATGAGCACATTGTCTTCGATGCGGACGCCAATGGCTTCGTCCGGCAAGTAAATGCCCGGTTCAACGGTAAACACCATACCCGGTCGGAAGGCTTGCGAGTAGTCGAAACTGTCATGCACATCAAGCCCCAGGCTATGCGACGTGGCATGTGGGTAAAATTTCCTAATTTGGCGGCGTGTCGCCCGTTGCAGCAACCCTAAGTGTTTGAGAGTGCGCCCCATTTCCTTTTCGACTTTCACTTCGTACTCGCGCATATGAACACCCGGTTTGAGTAACTCCAGCGCATAATCCTGTAGGTGTGCCACGGCCTCATGCACCTCGCGCAATCGTGGAGCGGGCTTGGACGTGGCGTAAGTGCGCGTAATATCGGCCGCTCCGCGGAAAGCTTCGGCGCCGACGTCAATGAGCACCTGGCTATTATTTTTTAGCCGGTCACGGTTTTTGCCGTAATGCAGGGTCGTAGCGTTCGCGCCGCTCGCAATGATCGGCGGGTAAGCATGTATGGCGTAGCGGTTATTAAAAGAGTGCGTTAGATCGGCTTCAAGCTGATACTCGTACGTACCTTGGCGTATTTGCGGCTTAATGCGCTGGAAAGCTTCGATCGTATAATCAATGGAAGCTTGTATGGCGGTTAGCTCTTCGTTGGATTTCACGCTTCGTAAATGTGCGAACGGAGTCCCGAGATGCATGAACGTTAACCCGGCGCGCAATCGGCGCAAACGCTTAATAAGTTGTTTTCGGGCCGGATTGGGCATAACGCCATGAAGCGATTGAAGGGCGGTAGCCGGCAGCAAAGTAGCCATGTGGCGATACTTTTTTACCAGACTTTTAAGAAGAATCATGCCTTGCTTGTGAGAAATGACCCGTTCGATTCCGGAACGCTTTATAACTTCCGCTTGGTTTATTGCACCGTCAAAGACATCCCGCACACCGTTGGGCTTAGGAAGAATCAAAGTTTCTTTGTGACCGTCATGAACGTAAATCATATCCGGTTCGTCAACACCCGTCAGATACCAAAAATTACTGTCCTGACGGAAAGGGAAAGCGGTGTCCGCACTATACTGAACTTGCGTATTAGCGGTTACGATAATCGGCACGTCATCGTCCACGAGAGCACGTAAACGTTTTCGGTTACGCGTAAAATATTTTTTGGAATACGGATCGGTCATAACTGCGGAAGTATAGCAGATCAATCCCGGTTAAATACGCTCCAAAACGCGTCATGCCAATTTTTGTAACCGATGTTGCCGGGATGAAAAAGATCGGCGGAGTAGGTTAAGAGACTGTCCCGGTCTTTGGTAAATTCATGCAGTGGCGCAACGCTCAGCCGGTGCTTTTTTGCCAAACCGTGAATAATTTGATTGGCCCGAAGCACGTTATCCTCCAGCCCCCGGTGTCTTCCGCCCCCGAAATACGGTATATCGCTTATAGCCGCATGCTCTGGCAGGGCTTGCATAATAGTATTCATTCGCTTTTGAAAGTTATCAGGACTAAAGTCCTTCATATTATTCGCGCCAATTTGAATCGTGACGACATCCGGGGATAGTTTTGTGAGCCGTGGTAACTGTTCGTCAATACAATCTTGTAAACGTGCTCCCGTTTTACTGATATTTATGGTGTGTACGGGTCGTTGGTGTTTGTTCTCCAGTGACTTTGCAATCAAGCCGACATAGCCTCGTTGCGGGCTCGTGGCACCTATGCCCTGCGCCGCGGAATCACCGAGCGCAAGATACGTAAGCGCATCTTCGGGCGATTCCCGTGCCGCAACCCGCTCCCAATGGGCATCATATCGAGCAACCTGGCTTTTAAGTACGAGAAGAGCGGCAGCCTCCGCAACGAGAACAACTAAAACGACCAACATCAGTATTTTCATAACACGCTTTATTTTACTCCTTTTCATGATCTTCCTTGCTTTTGTACGCCCGAAGGTATTGTCGGATTAGGCTCGCTTTTGACTTGCCAACTACCTTTTCAAGATCAGCCCTACGTGCCCGCACGACCCCGCGAAAGCCACCGAACGCCTTGGTTAACTTTTTACGTGTTGCCGGTCCGATGGTTGGAATCTCCTCTAAGATGCTGGCCGTTTGGCGTTTTTGTTTTAGTGAAGAATGGTAGCTTACCGCAAAACGGTGCGATTCATCCCTGATTCGTTGGAGAAGTTTTACGATGTGGCTCGTTTTCGGCAGCTCCCCTACCAGGAACTCCCCTTCCTTTCGCACGAAGCCGCTTTGGTTTTTCAGCTCCTTATCGGAAAGTACGACCCGCGAATTAACGTGCATAATAATTTCTTCCTCACGCTTGGCCAGCCCGATCATTGGAATTTCAATGCCGGCTTCTTCACACGCCTTTATCGCGGAAGACAACTGCCCTTTGCCGCCGTCAATCAAAATGAGATCCGGCTTTCCCCAATTTTTTATGTAACGCGGTTTGAGCCTGCGTGAAAGCGCCTCGTGCATGTGCGCGAAGTCGTTATTACCTGGAATACGGAGTTTGAATTTGCGATATGCCGATTTATCGGGAATGCCCGCCGTAAACACCACCATACTGGCCACGTTGTCGGTTCCGTGTTGGTGGCTCACATCATAACCTTCGATCCGGCGCGGAACGGCTGGCAAATTAAGTAGTTTTTGCAGGTCACGCAGCCCATAGTCTTTGCTGATATCCAGCGATTCGCTATCTGAGAATACGATCTGCCGGGAAAGGTGGCGTAAAGCGAACAATTGGTTGCGCAGTTTGGCTGCTTTTTCGAATTGCGACTTTTTCGCACTTTCTTTCATTTCTTTTTCCAGTTCGCGCATCACTTGCACGCGTTCGGCGCGTAAGTACTTCGTGAGTTTTTTCAAGTTCGCCCGATATTCGCCCAGTGGGGCCATGTCCGCCTCCAAACCCGGACACAACCCCAAATGTGCTTGCAGGCACGCCCGTTTGGGGACGACCCCTTTGTGCGTAGAGTACGGGAATATTTTGCGTAACGCCTTCAGGGCACGTTTTACGGTAAGAGCGCTATGGTAAGGCCCCAGATAGTCAGCGTTATCGTCCAGCGGCCGACGCGTGATCGTCACCGTTGGGTGTTTTGACTTATGCGAAACCCGTACGTAGGCCAAACTTTTATCATCCCGTAGCAAAATATTGTATTGCGGCATGTAACGCCGAATCAGCTCCGCCTCCAAAAATAACGCGTCAAGCTCCGTTTCGACTTCCCGCCAATCAATATCGCGTATCTCGGCCACCAGAGCCTCTGTTTTCGGATCCCGGCCGCGTGACTTTTGGAAATATTGCCGCACCCGGCCGCGTAAGTTCGCGGCTTTACCAATGTAAATAATTTCACCGGCGGCATTTTTATGAAAATATACGCCGGGGGTCGTTGGCAGTTGAGCGAGCTTTTCTTCTAGCGGCGATTTCATGAAAACGAAGACGGCTTGATGAATTTTTTAAGTAACCATCGTTCGAGACGGCGCGTCTGAATAAGCCAGTCCAAGGGATTGTCGGCTCCTACCGGTTTCACCATTACCGTTTTCATCCCCGTTCGTTTCGCCCCGTACATATCAGCCAAAAGCTTATCGCCGACCATGGCGATTTGTCCGGGTTTCACGTCGGCACGTTTAATTACCTCCCGGAAGTATTCCTTCCGCGGTTTTCGATGCAGTAGCCCCGCGCGAACCACTTGGGCGCGAATACTGGTCGCTAGCTCTTGAAGGTCATTGGTCGGCCGGTTACTGGCAATGATCCATTTATCAAACAACTTCCGATTTTTTTGCAGTTTCTTGAGTAATTTGTCGCCGATATGTTTCGGATGAAACGGTGACAACGAAAAGGCAATGAGCGTATTATCCGCATCGAAAGCCAGTACTTTTACGCCGTCCTTTTTTAATTTCGCGAAATCGATATCCCCGACTCCCCCGGCAAAATAATCCGGTACGTACAGTGGGTCCTGCTGGTTGCGTATGCGTTTCATACCAAGAAGTATAGCGTATTCGTATTTTATGAGACAGGCGTTTCGAGGTTCACCGCGTCCGCGCAAGATCCGGAACACACCGAAAGTGTGGCAGTGCAGGCCTCGCACACCAGGGCGAATAGATTGCAGGCCTGGTTAGCGCAATTTTGGTGATTACTGGTACGCTCACCGCAATGAATACACTCGCCGATGTCTTTCGCGTCTTCGGAAAAGGCGATGTTTAAGCGGTTATCAAATACGAAACACCTCCCCTCCCAATGGCCTTTATCCTTGTATTCTTGCCCGTATTTAACAATGCCGCCATCAAGGTGATACACCTCGTCAAATCCCTTGTGTTTCATGTAGGCACTCAAGTATTCACAGCGAATATCACCGGTACAATAGGTTAAAATCGGCCGGTCTTTGGGCAGCTTTTCCAACTCCGGCTTTATTTCGCGGAAGGCATTAATTTTTGGTTTTATGACGTTTTTTCCTTTGAAAGCACCGATTTCGCTTTCGTACTCATTGCGGGCGTCCAAAATCAAAACGTCGGGGTGTTTTTCTATATAGTCATGCCATTGCTGAGGGCTCAACCCCTTGGTGCTGCCAAACACGTCAAAATCTTCCTCCGGTGCCAAAGTTACGAGTTCGGGACGAACCTTTACGCTCAAACGTGGAAAGTCGGCCTGACTACCATCACTCCACTTGTATTGGATCTTCTTGAACGACGGGTGTTCGTTCATTTCACGGCGATATAGCTTTAAATTTTTAATGTCGCCGCCGAGCGTGCCATTAATGCCGTGCCGGGAAATAATAATCCGCCCCCGTAGGTTTAGCCGTTCGCACAAATTACGCTGCCAAAACTTTACGGTCTCCGGGTCATCGACCGGCACGAACTTGTAGTAAAGTATGATCTTCTCCATCGGAAATGTAGTGTAGAACGGGTACAGGCGCTTGGCAAGCCACAATATCGGCTTGACAGTTAAAAAATAAGTAGTAAAATTGTAGCAATATTTACAAAATAAAGGAAAGGCGCCGACAAAATGACCACCGTGACATTAAAAATGGGCGTCTTTCCGCGCCCTTTATCTAAAAAACACTTATAGAAATTACATAATTATCAGGTGGAGGCCTGGGTATGAAACAATCGACCAACGTCAAGCAAACCCTGGGTTTGTTTTGGCGATTTACCAAACCACATAAAAAATCGTTTTGGATCGGCACGGGCGGTGCCGGGTTGGCGGTAATTGCCCAGGAAATTATTCCACCGCTAATTATTTCACGGGCGTTCGATGTTATACAGCGAGCCGCCCAAGGTGGCGAGGCACTCCAATTTACTACATTCGTACCATATCTTTTGGCGTATTTTATTTCCATTACGCTCGGACTGTTGTTGTGGCGTACCCAGGTATGGCACGTATGGCGCTATGAGATAGCCGCCCTGCAGCACATCGCTATATATATCTTCGATCACCTACAACACCTGGAAGATCGGTTTCACGCCAGTAATTTTGGCGGATCGTTGGTATCCCAAACCACTAAATTCCTGCGAGCTTATGAGCGAACAATGGACGAACTTACGTGGAGCATCACCACGGGAATCGTTGCCTACGTAAGTTCATTCGGAGTACTTTTATTTACCGCTCCGTTGTATGCGGCGGCATTTTTCGTATTATCGATTATTTATTTCGTTGTTATGTATCGGCGCACGAAGGCTACGTTACCGTATGACCGGGCGCTCGCATCAAGCGAAAGTGAGCGTACCGGGAAGCTGGCCGATATGGTAACCAACGTGTCGGCGGTTCGTTCGTTCGCGAATGAAGAATATGAGCTCGGTTTATTCACCGCACAGGCCAAGGACACGTCCAGTAGATACTGGAATCTTCTGAGTAAGGCTTGGGTGAACGATCTTATAAGCCACTCCATGAATAACACCATTGCTTTCGTGGCCTTTTTGTCAGGCATTATTGCCATAACCGACTTCGGCGCGGACGCTGGAGTATTATTTTTGGCGGTAAGCTACACGATGTCACTCACTCGGCGACTACGTGAATCGAATCGAGTGTTCCGAAACCTGAACCGCGCGCTCGGTGATGCGAATGACATGACGTATATTTTACGCCGCGAACCGGACGTGAAAGACGCGGAGCACGCCAAAGATCTGCGAGTTCCCCGGGGTTCAATAGAATTAAAAGGAGTCAATTTTGCATATCCGGATGTCGTTGATGGAAGCCTATTGTTCGAAAACCTTGATCTCCGGATTAAACCCGGTGAAAAAATTGGGTTAGTCGGTCACTCCGGAAGCGGTAAAACGACCATTACCAAACTATTACAACGCACTATGGACGTAAGCGATGGTTCCATAGACATAGATGGCCAGAATATCGCGGAGGTAACGCAGCGTTCCTTGCGTAAGGTCATAGCGACCGTGCCCCAAGAGCCATTGTTGTTTCACCGCTCCATTACCGAAAACATCGCATACGCCCGGCCCGACGCGACCGACGAAGAAATCTCCGCGGCAGCGAAGCTCGCTAACGCGGATAGCTTTATTGCTGATATGCCACACGGCTACGACACACTGGTCGGAGAGCGTGGCGTAAAACTAAGTGGAGGGCAGCGCCAACGGATCGCCATTGCCAGGGCCATACTGAAAAACGCCCCGATTCTCGTACTTGACGAAGCAACCAGTGCCCTGGACTCCGAAAGCGAAACTTTGATCCAAGACGCATTGTGGAAACTCATGCAAAATCGCACGGCGCTCGTGGTAGCTCACCGCTTGAGCACTATCCAGAAAATGGACAGAATTTTGGTTATGGAGAACGGGGAAATCGTCGAAGAAGGCACCCACAAAGAACTCATGTATAAAGCGGGTATCTACGCGGAGCTCTGGTCGCACCAGTCAGGTGGGTTCTTGGAAGAATAGCTCGCTTTATTCGGAGGGTTTTTCTTCTTCGCCTTCCTCTGATGAGTCCTCGGATTCGGCTTCTTCTGTCGATTCTTCTTCCGTATCTTGGTCGGACGGCACTTCATCGCTGGATTCGGCATCCTCGGCAAGATCGGCGGCAGCGGCGTCGGCTTCGGCCACCTGATCACGTGGCATTTCTACCGAAGCAATTCCGTGTTCGGCCTCCGTAATAATTTCCACGCCGTCCGGTACCTTGATATCCGCAACGGTGAGGGTATCACCGACTTCCGCGAGCGTGCTCGGATCAACCACCAGCTCGTCGGGAAAGTCTTTGGGAAGGGCTTCGACTTCTACATAATCGAGAGACCGAAGCACCAACAGTCCGGCTCGTTCGGCAGGAATTTCCGTATCTTCTTTGAAAACGAGCGGGATTTCCGCGGTGGTTTTTTCGTTTTGGCGAATCGCTTGAAACACGATGTGGCGCAGCTTCTGTTTGGTCGGCTCAAAATCCGCTTCTTTCACCAAGGCCATGTGTTTTTTACCGCCGACACTCAAAAACACCGGGTGGTGCCGCCCGGCTTCCTGATACATTTTCATTAACTCAACATAATTCCCTTGCAAGTGTATGGAGTCTTTGCCGTGATTGTGCAACACGGCGGGAACTTCCCCGTTCTCACGAAGAGAATTTAATCCTTTTTTGATTACATTGCGTTCTTTTACATTAACGACTATCTCGTCCGCTGACATATTTTCTCCAGTATTAGGCTATCACTTTACCACTTTAGTATAACAAAGTGATATTTTTGTGCACGTATTTCATGCGTAGTACTTACGAATTTCTTCCTCGCTTCGCCTATCAGTGACTCTTTGCGCGAAATGCATTAGCAACCCACGGGCATAAGGAGTGCCGTTATCTATGGCGTGGTTGCGGGCAATGCGCGTGGCACGTAAACGCGAATCGGCTTGCACTCGCCTCAGCACGAGGTCTTCACTGGCCGGTAAACGCCCATCGTCAAAGCACATTTTTGCCGAACGCTCCACGGAAAGCCAAAGTGCCAGCCTGGGGACAACGTCACTCTCCTTGGGAGGTGGCGTTACGGCAAACTCGGTTTCAAAATCGTCCACTGCCAATTCAACCGATTTTTCAATCATTTTACTTTATTACCCGCTTTAAAAATCCCGCGGTATATGATTGCGGATTAGTTGCGATTTCTTCCGGTGTGCCTTCGGCGATAATTTCACCTCCGCCATCGCCGCCTTCCGGTCCCATATCAATGATATGATCGGCATTTTTAATAATGTCCAGGTTGTGCTCGATAATAATCATGCTATTGCCATTATTTACCAGAGCGTGGAGCACGCCCAGTAATTTTTCTATGTCGTCCATGTGTAGCCCGGTGGTCGGTTCGTCCAAAATATACAGTGTTTTTCCGGTGGATCGTTTGGAAAGTTCAGTGGCCAATTTTACGCGCTGGGCTTCGCCGCCGGAAAGCGTTACCGCGGACTGCCCGAGCGTTATGTAGCCCAGGCCGACGTCGACCAAGGTTTGTAGTTTGCGGGCGATTACGGGAACGTTCGCAAAAAACGTCAAGGCCGTTTCGGTGGTCATTTCAAGTACGTCACTAATGGTTTTGCCCTTGTAGTGAATCTCTAGCGCTTCGCGGTTGTACCGCTTCCCTTTACATTCCTCGCACGGCACGTAGACGTCCGGCAAAAAATGCATTTCGATTTTAATGATTCCGTCACCGGCACAGTTTTCACAGCGTCCGCCTTTTACGTTAAAACTGAAACGGCCCGGCTTGTACCCCCGTAGTTTTGACTCCGGAACGGATGCGAACAATTCCCGGATAGGCGTGAACAATCCGGTGTAGGTCGCCGGGTTGGAACGCGGCGTACGGCCAATGGGCGATTGATCGATAACGATCGCTTTGTCTAAATGTTCGATACCTTCGATTGATTGATGCCGGCCGGGAACCGCATTGGCCCGCATGAGCCGGGCGGAAAGCTCCTTGGCCAAAATGTCATTAATGAGACTGGATTTGCCTGAACCGGACACTCCGCTCACGACCACCATTTTGCCCAGCGGCACTTCCACGGTAACGTCTTTGAGATTGTGTTCGTGAGCACCGATGATACGCAACGCCCGCCCGTTGCCTTTGCGGCGGGTTTTTGGGGTTTTTACTTTTTTATTGCCACGTAGATATTGCCCGGTAACGCTTTCTTTTACTTTTTCGACCTCTTTTGGGGGTCCGGAAGCGACGACTTCCCCGCCGTGCACGCCCGCACCGGGGCCGATATCCAGTAGATAGTCCGCGGTGCGAATGGTGTCTTCGTCGTGTTCCACGACAATCACCGTATTACCCAAGTCCCGCAAACGTTTCAAAGTTTTAATGAGCCGGCCGTTGTCGCGTTGATGCAGGCCGATGCTCGGTTCGTCCAGAACGTAAAGCACGCCTTCGAGTCCCGAACCGATTTGCGTGGCCAGACGAATACGCTGGGCTTCGCCGCCGGAAAGCGTGGCCGCACCCCGTGCCAAACTTAAGTAATTCAAACCGACATTTTGCATAAAGCTCAGCCGGGCTTTAATTTCTTTTAGTATTTGATGGCCAATTTTTTGTTCTTGCTTGTTAAGCCGCAATTTTTCGAACGTATCGGCGGCTTGGTCAATGGAAAGATTGCAAATATCAATTATTGATTTTCCGCCGACCGTAATGGCCAAAACTTCTTTTCGTAAACGTTGCCCGTGGCAGGCATGGCAGGGTTTCTCGCGCATAAACCGTTCGATGTCCCGGCGCATAAAATCACTTTCGGTCTCACGGTGGCGCCGTTCCAGGTTGGGCACGACTCCTTCGTAAGTGGAATCGAAAGTTCGCCCGCTTCCCAATTGCACCGGATAGGTTTGCTCGCCAGTGCCGTACATTATTATTCGAGTGTCTTCGTCGGAAAGCTCCGCGGTCGGTACGTGTAAATCGAACCCATGAACTTCGGAAACGGCTTGGAGTTTTTTCATCCACCACGCATCGGCACTTACGCGATTGTACGGCCGGATTGCTCCTTCCGCGATAGTAAGTCGGCCATTGGGAATAACCAGCTCGGGGTCGACCTCCAAGCGCGAACCGAGCCCCGTGCACACCGGGCAGGCACCATGCGGACTATTAAAACTAAAGGTTCGCGGTTCGAGTTCGGGAATCAACACCTCCGGGTGATCAACGCAGGCGTATTTTAGTGAATAATCGTGGGTGGTTTTTTCATCGGCGAGCAATACCTTTAGTTTGCCGTCCGCCAAATCCAAGGCCTGCTCCACGGATTGCGACAGTCGATTACGGCTGGCTTCATCGTTCACCAAACGGTCTACCACTACCTCGATCGTATGCTTGTACTTTTTATCCAGTTCCGGGAACTCGTCCAGGGCGTAAACCACGCCGTCAACGCGCACCCGCGCGAAACCGGCCTGCTGGTATTGTTCCGGAACGTGTTCGAACGCGCCTTTTTTGTCGATTACGATCGGGGCGAGGATGATCATGCGTGCCCGTGGACGCAATTTTGCTACTTGGTGAACGATCGCCGTAATAGTTTGGCGCTGAACCGTTTTGCCACAAATCGAACAGTGCGGCGTCCCCACGCGCGCAAAAAGCAGTCGCAAATAATCATAAATTTCCGTAACGGTGGCCACCGTGGAACGAGGGTTCCGGCTGGTGGATTTTTGGTCGATACTGATGGCCGGGCTTAAGCCGTCAATTTGATCGACGTCGGGTTTTTCCATAAGCCCCAAGAATTGTCGCGCGTAAGCGCTGAGTGATTCGACATAGCGCCGCTGACCTTCGGCATAAATCGTGTCGAATGCCAAGCTGGACTTCCCGGATCCGCTTAACCCGGTAATCACAATCAATTTGTCTCTGGGGATATCAACCGACACATCTTTCAAGTTGTGTTCGCGCGCTCCCCGCACTCGAATAACATCAGACATTGAAAGACAATTATACTGTTATTTTGACCGTGGGGTCAATGCTAATGACCGTTGTCATCAAGGTTGCCGTGTAGCAAACGGCCGTATTCTTCAGGGTTTCTCAAGCGAATGAGGTTTTTATAGTTTACCCGTCTACCGAGCGGATCATGATAGAACCCTTCTTTGTCGCGATCAAGCCTTAATTGAATTATGGGGTCGAATAACGGGATTTCACTCGGCATAATCTCACCAATTTGGCCATTCAGTTCTGAGACCTCCTTGCTTGAAATTTTTCGGCCTCGTGTTTTCCGGGCAACTTTAAGATGTGGGGTACGAGCGAACAAGGGCCTCATATCAACTTCCGTTAATTCGTCGTTCTCCACCATTTCATCGTCTTTCTCGTATTCACTGGCATACATTTGAGCAAGCGCACCGACTATAAGGCTGGTTTCACTTACTATTCGTGAATTGAATATGGGGTTTCCTTTTTTGTCGGTGTCCGCATAGCGCGCTTTAAAACCCTTCCAGCCACCGGGGACGATACCAACCGATTTATTTCTGTTGCCAAACGGATACAAGCCGCCCGTTGGCATTTTAAGCTCTTTGGGTTGGCCTTTTACTTGTTGCTGAAGCCCTTTCTTAACTCCGTCGGATACGTCATGCATCTCATCCGCATAAGCCTCAACGTTAGCGTCACGGAATACGCCAATTAACTGATGCTGCTCCAATAAACGGATCGCCATACTCCCAAGCGGTTGAACTTTATAAGGCAGCCGGTCGAAAAGTGACTCGAGTTGACCATGAAAATCAATCATTTCTTCCGTAGCAAGCACCGGACGATAGACCGAAAAGCTGGGTACGAAAAAATCCGGGGGGAGCTTCTCTTGTTCGTGGGAATCGCTAACAGTCAAACAGTCGGAGCGGGTACGGTTACCCGACGGAAGATTACTTCGCGCCGTTGGTGCACCCTCTCTGCCCATACGACTATCACCCACTGTTGCTCCCTTTTTGTTTGGATTTCAACTTTATTTGAATCCTTATGCTTATATTAAAATAAGCCGTTGTTGATTGCAAACCAAGGTAATGTGCTACGCTATGGCTCATGCGAACGGTTGCGATACAGGGCGGCGAAGCGTCTTTTCACGATATTGCCGCGCGAAGTTACTTCAAAAGGAGTATTACTCCCGTTATTTGTGATTTGCCGTTCAAAAACGTCTTCGCGGCATTAAACGAAGCCGATTACGCGATATGCGCGATTGAAAATTCACTATACGGATCAATCAACGAAGTCTACGATTTGCTTATCGAATCGGACGCGTCGATTATCGGTGAAGTGTATTTAAAAATCGACCAAGCACTGATTGGATTCAAAGAGGCGAAACTAAACGACATAAAAGAAGTACACTCTCATCCGGTCGCCCTGGCACAATGTGAACAATTTCTGGACGAGCATTTACCCGAGTCGCGACGTTTCGAACATCACGATACCGCCCTGAGCGTACGGGACGTTAAACAGTGGGGCGACCCCTCCAAGGCGGCAATCGCCAGCCGCCAGGCCGCAGAGCTTTACGGCATGCACGTCTTACGAAACGCAGTAGAAACCAACCGCGAAAACTATACTCGTTTCGTCGTACTGCGTAAAAAGCCGGTAACCCCCGACAAATCGGCCGATAAAACGTCGTTGGTGCTGCGAACGGCCGGCGACACCAAGCCCGGGGCGCTTTACCGGGCTCTCGGCACGTTCGCCGAACGCGATCTCAACTTAACCCTGCTTCATTCCCGGCCGCTTGTCGGCAAAGCCTGGCACTATATGTTTTACATCGATGTCGTGGGCGGCCTGGATGATGGGCGCCTAGAGGCGGCATTGAAAGAACTGGCCAGCCGCGGCTGTGAAATTGAGCGACTCGGAAGCTACGCCTCCGGAATCGTATACTAAGTAGTTTATAATGAAGGTATGAAGCGTTTACGCCATATTATTTTCGACCTGATAGGCGTGACGCTTATCGCGCTATCGCCGACTTTGGGGTGGCTTCCCGGGCCGGGCGGCATTCCTTTGTTGCTCGCCGGGTTGGGGTTCCTGTCGATTAACCACAACTGGGCAAAAAAACTGGTGGTTTACGTCAAAGAGAACGGTATAAAGCTCGGGAAGTTTATTTTTCATGAACACCCCGCCGTGCAAGCGGCGTACGACATTTTCTCGGTGCTATTCATGGGGATCGGGATTTATCTTATATCAACTTACACCCAAAACCTTACTCTCGCCGTGGCGATCGTACTACTTTTTACCGCGCTGACGCTGTTTTTGGGGAACCGAAAACGCTTGGACACTTTCTCACGCTGGCTAAAAAACAAACTTAAATGATTACCTTTTATACTTAGTTGCGTTACCGTCATTTTTGTGTTATGGTGAAGAAAAGGATGTCATCATGTTGGAGCTTATTGTTCTGGGGAGTATCCCGGGAACCGATATAAAAATTACGTTCGCCCAGTCATTGCTGGGTTTGCTAATCGTCTTGTTGGTAGCCAGCCATGTACGCCGCAGCGATGACCGTGAGGATCAATCCGGAGATATCACGAGCTCGAGCCGTCCGGCTCCGGCAGAATAGACTCCGCGTAAAGCTGCATTTCTTCTAATAAGTAACGTTTTTCGGGGTCGGTGGTCGTACCGTCCAATTCTTGTAAACGTTTCATGAATCTGGCGGCCCGGCTTTGCATCCCGCCGGACATTAATTTTTGATGCCGGAATTCTTCCCAGGCCCGGCGCTCACTATCCGCTAATGCTCCGGAGAAATTTCTCGCTTTATATAATGGCAGCAAGGCTTGTAAGCGGGTATCTTTAAAATCTTCCTTCGTAAACTCCCGTAGCTGGTCAACGGAAGCCGCCCGCACGCGCCGCATGGCCGTTTTGTCGGTATCGGAAAAGAAACCTTCATACAGGCGGGCATCGACGTCATTATCGTCATCAAGTAAGCGTGATTGGCGTGCTTCGCGGGCTTGATTCATCCGTTTCGCGGCTTCAAGGCATTTATGAGCAAAGTCCGTCTTTTCGATCCGGCGTAAAAATGCGAGCGCGCGCTTCGGATCGAGTCCTAAGCGGTTTTGGCTTTTTTCGTCCAGCACCCCGAGCGGAGCAATGGCGGGACAACGGTTGTACTTCAAGGCTTTGACCGGCAATTTCGGTTCGGGGTCGTCGTGGCGCCGCTGCCAGGCTTCGATAATTTGGGTAGCGTCCATTTTTAAAAACGGTTCGGGATCAACGCTTAAATCGTACACTAACGCCGCGCCCTCCGGCGTATCGGCTATTTTAGCGGCTATGGTGGTTTTCTCTTGTTCGCTGGAGTATTTTCCGGAGCTATACACGAACATCTTTTCATTGTGCACTAAATTTTTCGCCGCTCGTTTATCACGCATACGCAGTAAAAAGTCGAAAAGTTTTGGCTGCCGGGTTTTTATCAAGTCGGCCACGGCAATCGTGGCGCGAACGTCGCCCAAGGCGTCATGGGCGTTGTCGTGAGAAAGCTTATTAACGGAGGTGAGTAATTCCAACCGGTTGGAAGGATTCCCTTTGCCGTCGTACGGCCACTGGATACCCTCGGGGCGAAGTGCCCGTGTCATTCGGGCCACGTCCAATATATCCCAGCGCGATCGGCCGTCTTTCCATTGCCACTCATACGGATCATAGAAGTTGCGGTAATGCGAATACCGCATAAATTCGTCGTCGAATCGCACGGTATTGAAACCAACGAAAACCGTGTCTTTGGTAGCGATTTCCCGCTGAAACGTCCGCAAAAAATCGGCCTCGGTAACGCCGTCGGCAATGGTTTTTTGGGGCGTAATACCGGTGACCAATACGGCATCGGGGTCCGGCAAAACGTCTTCGGTCATTTTTACGAGGATATTATGGGGTTCCCCCACCGGGCGCAGATCCATGTCCGTGCGTTGCCCGGCGAACTGCATAACTCTCGCTTCCCTGGGGTTTACGCCCGACGTCTCCAAATCGTAAAAATAAAAGGTCATTGTTTCTATGGTACGGAAGCGGCGAATAAAAACAAACTAAAATTCGAAAGAAGCCACATCACCAATGGCTATTTTGTGGCCGGTTTCTACGCCGCGCCGCTCCAGTTCGTGCATAATCCCCATTTTCTTCATGATGTCACGGAGGCGCTGTAAGGAATGGAAGTCGTTTACGTCGCTTCTTTGGGCGAAGCGTTCAATTTTCTGGCCGCTTACCTTGAACCCGTTTTCGGTTTCTTCTACCCGCCATTTTTGCGAATCCTCAAGGGTGATCACCGGCAATTCGTCTTCTTCGGGTTCGTCCGCAAGTTCCTCTTCGCGCGTACGTTGCGCGAGGTGATGTACCGCACGGAGTAACCGGCTTAACCCTTGCGTACTTTTTGACGAGATGGCATGAACTTCGACGGTTTCGGGGACGGATTTTTTAAGCTGGCGGAGGCGGTCATCCAGGAGCTCCTTGTCTAGCCCCTCAATTTTGGTCAACGCCACGATTTGCGGTTTTCGCGACAAATCGATTTTATACGACGCTAGTTCTTCCTGAATGGTGTCGTAGGCTTTGGTCAGGGAGTTATTGTAAGCGTCAACCAAGTGCAGTAGCACGCGAGTGCGTTCCACGTGGCGCAAAAAATCATCACCCAGCCCCTTGCCTTCACTCGCGCCTTCAATCAGACCGGGAATATCCGCGAAAACCATGGCCTCGCCGTCAATGTCCACTACCCCCAAATTCGGGGTCAAGGTAGTAAAGGGGTAGTCGGCAACTTCCGGTTTAGCATTACTGACCGTCGCGAGAAAGGTCGACTTGCCGGCATTGGGAAGACCGACAAGCCCGACGTCGGCGATGGTTTTTAGCTCCAGCGTTAGCATTCTTTGTTCGCCGGGATCACCCTTTTCGGCAATACGCGGTGTTTGCCGCCTGCTAGAGGTAAAATGGGCGTTTCCAAAGCCGCCTTTTCCGCCTTCGGCAACGCGCGCTTCGTCGTTTTCACGGGGGAGATCCGCAATGAGCTCCCCGGCGGTGTCGGTAATCACGGTTCCCACGGGAACTTCTACGCGCAAGTCACCCCCTTTTTTACCGTGCTTTTTTCGTTTGCCGCCGCCGGTGCCGTTTTCGGCTTTAACCAGTTTTTGAAAACGAAAGGAAGCCAAAGTGTTCTGGTTTTGCGAGGCCACAAAAATAACGTCACCGCCGTCACCGCCGTCACCGCCATCCGGGCCGCCCTTGTCCACGAACTTCTCATGACGAAAACTCACTACGCCGTTTCCGCCGCTGCCCGCCTTAACTTCCACTTGTACTTTATCTACGAACATTACCGGGTATTATAACAGCGGTAGCGGCCGTCTTAATAAATAAATCGATAGTTACCGAACTCGCTGGGTTCCACCGTACGGGTGGTGACCCGTCCCCAATAAGGGTAGTTCATGTCGGAAACCACGGCCGAACCGTCTCCGTTGATCTTTTCCACGTATCCTACGTGTCCCAAACCACCGAGGTTAGCGTGCCACAGTACCGCGCCGGCCCGAGGTTCCGTACCGGTCGCGAGCCCGCCGTTTTGAGCTAAGGCGTACCAGGTAATAGCATTGCCGAGGTTACTGGGAAGCGGTTTGCCGGCTTCACGGCGTCGATTGGCGACGTGCCACGTACACCACCCGTAATCATATCCGTTGCCCTGACCGTAGGAAAGAGCGCGATATCCGTAATACGAAGACGTGTAGGAAGGACGGCTCACCGGCTGCACGCCATCGGGAATAATAATATAATCACCGGTTTTCAATCCCGAAAGTTCGGCATCGTTCATTTCTATCAATTTTTGCTTATCGGCGCTATAGCGTTCCGCCAGGCTATCGACCGTATCGCCTTCTTCTACCTGATACACAATGCCGTTTACCGGCGGGATCTTGAGCTCACTCCCGGTTTCCAAAGATTCGCCACTCAGGCCGTTCGACCATCGAATGGAGTCAGAAGTAACGCCAAAATCATTAGCGACCGAAGATAATGTGTCGCCGTCTTTCACGATATAAGTTTCGATGTCCTGCTTGGATTTTAGTGACGAGGTAACGATTTGCGGCTTCTGGGCGACAGTGTCGTCATCGGACGAAACGGCCATCTGGGCATTCACGCTATCGGCATGGTTTACGACCGACACGGTTTCATCAAGATTGGCCATGCGAGCCACGTGCACCGCGATATCGGCCGACGAAAGCTGGTCGAGCGGGCTGAGCATCTCCGCGTCATTACTGCGTAGCGCCGCGCTACTGTGAGCGGCGTTTCCTTCGCTCGCCGGTCCACTGGTAACGAATACGGTAACGACCGCCAAAAGCACTACATTGGCGCTAAGAATAGTGAACCGGACGGTTCGTTTTCGGGAACGAAATAACCGGCGCTTGGATAGCGAGCGCTTCTTCTTGTGGGTATCGGATGTAATTCCCAGTTTGGAACTGAGATATTCTGCTGCTGTACGAATAGGACGACTCCTCGGGCCTTCCCCGGTCAAAAATCACTTTTTAGCTAGTATTTATACCTGTACTTCACCTTGTTAGCGATTTCCGGGTAACTCACCGAACGTAAACCAGTTACGCTTGAAAGTTACCCGGTAGATAATAGCATGACCGCTGTAACGAAAGCAAGCGGTTTTTCGGGTAGCCACCCCTGTTTATGTAAATCGGGACGGTGATAGGTTATTCGCCGCTTACCCCGTGGCGGTCGATCAATCGTTCATGCTCGGCAATGGTACGTGAAAAACGCGTCACGCCGTCATCTCCCGTCACGAAAAAGAGGTAGTCGCCTTCCGCCGGATAGGCGACGGCCTCAAGGGAACTTTCGCTAAAATTGCTGATCGGGCCGGGCGGCAAGCCTTGGTTGCGCCGGGTATTGTACGGACTGGATTCGTTGAGCTCTTGCCGGGTAAGTGGCCGGTCGTGATTCCCGGTCGCGTAACGGGTCGTGGCGTCGGCTTCCAGCTTGATTCCTTCGTTTAATCGCTTAAAAAACACCTGGGCGATTTGTTTACGGTTTTCGGACGTATCGCCTTCCCTCTCAATAATCGAAGCCAGCGTAATTCCTTCGTGCACCGTTAAGCCGCGTTTTACGATCTGGGCACGCAGTTCGGGCGTCAATCGATCCTGAAGCTGGTCAAGCGAAGCTTCCACTACGACGCTCGGTGTCGTGTCGGTGGTTATCTGGAAACTTTCCGGATAAATATAGCCCTCCAGGGTGGCGTCAGTCGGTTTATCGACCAACGCGGGGTGTTCACCGTACGAATCGGCTTCCAGCGCACTTTCCACGGCCGCACGGTCAAATCCGGCACTCACTAAGCTTTCACTAATTTCTCCCAGTCGTTGGCCGGGCAATATGGTGATCAGATCGGTTGCGACTTCTCCTTGCGTAATAATATTCACGACTTGTTTCACGCCCAAACTGGGAGCCAGTTCGTAAGTACCCGCTTTTAGTTGGTCACGAGCTCCGACGTTGCGAATATACCACTCGAACGCCCAACCCTTCCTTATCACGCCCTTTTCTTCGAGCGTGGTAGCGATTTCATGCGGAGTCGCTCCCTGAGGGATGTCCACCAGGATTATTTCCTGGGAATCACTTACCGGCCGAAGATTGGATTCGTATACGTGACGCACGGCAAAAACGCTCACGGCGAGCAACAACACTACGACCAAAACGGCAACTATAATAAATTTCACCTTACGGTTTTCCTCTGTTCGTTGGCCGGTATCCTTCATTCAGGGGCGCTCCTTTAAATAATCTTCCAGGATGTAGGCCGCGGCCAAAGCGTCAATATCCGACTTTTCATAAGCCTTGCCACGCGTCTCGAGCTCGCGTTTTGCCCTGGCGGAAGAAAGCGCCTCGCTGCAGGTGTCGATCTTGGCCTCTACCGAATGAGTCAGTCGCTCCATAAAAGCCCGGGTGAACTCGGTCTGCTTGGTCGCTTCCTCGTGGCGGTTTAACGGTAACCCGACCACGATCGTACCAACCCCTTCTTGGTTTGCCAAGGTTTTGATTTTTTCAATGGACTTCTCGTAGTCAAGCGTCGTAAATGGCCGCGGCAGTTTAGCCAACGACGAAGCGATGGCCACGCCTACTCGTTTTTCCCCGACATCAAGTGCCATAAAGTTACTGTTCATTTTCCGCGATGTTTTCAATGGTAATAGTAACTTTGTCGGGGTTGTTCGGTACGGAACCCACCCAAAAAGGACTAAGCTCGATGTCGACGTCAACGACCCCGGCTTTGGAAGAAAGCAAGGACTCGGTTTCACCGTATTTTTTACCCAGTATTTCTTGGGTCAGGCCGTCGGGATCCAATTGCGGACCGGCAGTTACCAAAGTTTCAACCGATAAGCCGTACTCGCCTTCGCTGGTTTCATCCAACCGCATCGTCGCATTATCAATGCCGGTGTCCGAAATGGATTGGGCGGTGTTATCAATGTCTTCCTCCGAAGCTTCCCGGATTTTTTCATCGATCGCCTCTTTTAGTACGCCAACCATGGTGAAAGTAGCCGTACCATTCACCGTCACCGATCCGGCCTCATCACCGGGAGATTGGCTGGCGTTCACGTTCGGATCAGCCGATTCGAAAGTCGATTCGAAGGGGACGTACCCCTGGCCGGTCAATTGCACCTTCAGTTCGTCTACTGAACCCTCACTGGTTTGATCCCTGAACTGGCGGGTGGCTTTATCTATATCGTCTTGGCTGACAACGGTTACAATGTCATCCGTTCCGCCTTTCATGTCCGAACCGTACGCCCGAATCCCGGCAATCGAGGAATTGTACGACCCTTCGCTAACGTTGTAGCTACTGCCGCCTTCGTCGGCGACGACATCAACGTTCTTACGCGTAAAACCGTCAATACCTTGGCATTCACCGTCCGGCGAATAACTTTCTTGCAAAGACACGCTTTTCGTCGTTACGAATGTTTTTCCGTTCTTCGTAAATCCGGTTCCGGCGGGTATGGTATGGCTGTTGTCATCATCGATGCAATTGGTTAGCTCCATTTCACCTTTGGCTTTGTCTCCAACGTTCTTTTTGCCGGTCGCCGGAACGGTCTGGCTGTTTTCTTTTTCCAGGGTCTGAGAGCTGGCTTTAATTACGTCGCCTTCTTCCGGCGGGTTTAGCGCCGCGCTTATCTCCAACTGTTTGTTAAAGGTTTTCGTGTCGGTTTTTACGAGGATGTCCGCGCTGGGCAAAATCTTCGCGGCCGTCACCCAGCCGGCGATCAATAAAATCAAGGCGATAAAAACCAACGCCAATTTAATACGAAACTTGTTAAAGTTGGGAATTTTAAATTTTTTGTCTTTTTTGCCGGCTTTTTTCTTGGGCTTTTGGGAAGTCTCCGGCGACTCGGGAACTTCGGCGGTTTCTTCGTTATCACCGTTAAGTTCCGCCAAAGATTTGGATTTGTCGATCTCGACCTCTTCTTCAACGCCTTCGGTGGGCGTTTCCGTTGGGGGCGCTTCGGGCACCTCCGGCTTGGACTGCAGGGTTTTGGCCACGTGCACCCCGGCAATCCCCGCCAGCGGAATAACGCCCGAGTCGGAAGTGATAAGTACGATCTTTTTATGCGCCTCGTCGGCCGAACGTTTTAAGAGTTTAACGTTCACGATGGATTGCATAACGGTGGCTCGTTTGGGTAACACCAAAGCCACGATTTTTTCCTTGCTGCCCACGACCTTGTCGATGATGCCGGTAATTTCATCGTCGACATCAATGTAGTGCGTAATTTTTTTGCTATTTTTCGGCGCGGAACTCATACGCGTAACATCCTATCAATTTTTTCACGTATTGACCCGGCCGGGCGGCCGCTTTCGTGTGAGAGCGTATCGGCACCCACCCGCAAGAGCCCCATCGCGGTAATAAAAGTATGGTCGTGCACCCGATCCGTCATATCGTCAATTCCTTGTACCTGTCCGGGCACGATATGTTTCACCACCGGTTTGCGCGTAAACGGCAGGTTTTTGTACCAATCACTGTTTTGTAGTTCATCAAGAACCATCTCCAAACTGGATCCGCCGCCACACAAAAACACCTGATGCGGCATATGATCCAGTTTACTAAAATCACTCAACGCCAGCTCTACGCCGCCACGCCAGACTTTTAATGTCTTACGTAAAGCGGCTTCCACGTCTTTTTCTTGCTTGCCGGAGAGCGTACCGTCAGTGAAAGCCAGTTTGAGCTTTTCGGCGCTTTCAAAGGACTTGTTGGTCTCGCGCTCTACCGCTTTGGTATAAGCCCGCCCGCCAATGCCGAACATTTTCGTGCCTTGTACGCCGCCTTCATTCACCACGGCGATGTCGGTCGTGCCACCGCCAACGTCCATTAATACGGCGCTCATGCTGGCGTTGGGGTCATTACCGATGACCGATCGGGCTACGGCGAACGGTTCGGCGGCCACGGCCAGTAAATCAAGGTCCAGTTCTTGGGCGGTTTTTTCCAGGGCACCGATATGAATTAAGGGCGCGAAGGCGGTGTATAGCTGCACCACGACTTCTTTTCCTTGGAAACCAACCGGATTGGTAACCGTATAGCCGTCAATCTCAATGCTTACCAACGCGCTGTTTACCAGGCGAATTTCCACGTTTTTCCCGCCCAGTTCGTAGGCCAATTCTTTGTGGGCTTTGGCTTCGGCTCGTTCCTGCACGATGTTAACGATGCGCTCAACTTCGGCTAAGTCCAGTGGTCGCTTGGAGTTTTGGCGGGTGCACCGAACGGTCGTGGTCGTACCTTTTACCAGTTCGCCGGCCAGACCGATCACCGCCGTGCGCGGCGTAACGCCCGCCTCTTTTTCGGCTTCGGCCAACGCCTTATCGCAATTCCCGACCACGCTGGCAATGTCCGAAATCGCCCCGGCCTGCATATCGGATAAGGCTTGGTGCGCTCTTCCGACACCGATAATCTCCAGTTCGTCCTCGGCCATACGAGCAATCAGTGCTTTAACGTTTTCCGTACCGATATCCAAACCCACGACGTACTCGTCTTCGGATTTCTTGGAACCGGGCAGCTTGTTTTTCAAGCCCTTTAGTTTATCAAATTTCTTGAACATACTTAGTAGTAGACTTTCCTTTGGCCTTGCCACATATTCTTACTGTTCTTTATAGCGCTGACATGCCCGAGCACCAAACTTTCTTTACGGAACAACTTTGTACGAAGTATTACCGAAAGCTCACTACTAGGCATAATCGTTTTTTATTATAGCACGCTTACAGAGGTTGCAATATACGTTTTCGCTCGCCGCCGGTTACGCTAAAACGGCCTTAACGCGCCGGATACCCGCGCTACTGGACTGCTCCTTGGTTATCTTGAATTTCTTTCCACCCTCACTTAATTGCCGTGCGTGGTCAACGTGCGGCCCGCCGCAAATCTCAAAACTGAACGGCCGCTCGTTTTCCGGCGCCTTGGGATCTTTCATGGAATAGACCTTAACGCTGTCGCCGTAACGGTCGCCGAACTGTCCGAGCGCACCGAGCTTACCGGTAGCTTCTTCCGTTGGATACTCCGCCCACGAAACTTGCAAATCTTTGGCAATTTCTCGGTTAACAATGTCTTCGACTTTAGCTATTTGTTCCGGTGTCACTTTTTCGGGATGCGAAAAGTCGAACCGCAACCGCTCTTCGGTAATATTGCTGCCGTGCTGCACGACGTGATCGCCCAACACGTCACGAAGTGCCTGATACATCAGGTGTGTCGCGGTGTGGTACTTCTTGTGTTGCATGCTCTGCCCGCCAAGACCGCCCTTGAACGTACCTTTGGCGGCCGTTTGGCTCCGCTCCCGCTGTTTTTGCATTTCAGCGTCGAACTCTTGGCGCCAATTATCTGACAATGTGATTTCACGTTTTTGTACTTCCTCCAAACTCAACTCCGTCGGGAAGCCGTACGTGTCATACAACATGAACATTTCTTTTCCCGTAATCTTCCCGTCGTCCGCGAATTTCGTAAACTCTTTTATGCCTTTACGCAAAGTTCGTTTGAAAGTTTTTTCTTCTTTTAAAAGTACCTCGATGATTTCTTCTTCCTGATTGAGTACTTCCGGGAAGTCGGCGCGGTAAAGTTCGGCGACCACGGGGGCGGCTTCTTGCACGAAGTTTTGCTCAATGCCCAAATCAAAAGCTTTTAGGATTGCCCGGCGCATCAGCCGGCGCAGTACGTACCCTTGGGTTTTGTTGCCGGGGCGCACGCCATCGGCCACTAAAAACACCGCGCCTTTTAGATGGTCGGCGATTACTTGCATGGCTTCGCGGTGGTCGTCATAGGTTTTCGCTGACAATTTTTCTAGTTTTTGAATAATTGGCCATAACAAGTCAATCTTAAAAATGTCCGGGTCACCGAGGCTGGCCGCCGCAATGCGCTCCAAACCCGATCCGTGATCAATATTGGGTTTGTCCAACGGCTCGAAGCCGTTTTCGGTTTTACGGTACCCCATGAAAACGTTATTGCCGATTTCGAAAAATCGGGGGCTGTCACTGGCCGGGTGCGGTTTGCCCCACACGGTTTCGTCGTGAAATTCTTCACCGAAGTCATAAAACATTTCACTGTCCGGTCCGCACGGGTCGCCCACGAGCGTGTTTTCCTCGTTACCGTTACGGCTCCACCAGTTTTCGTTGCCGTCATACAAGAAAATGCGGCCGCCCTGCATGCCTTTTTTATCGCCGTCTTCCGCGCTTCCCAGCGATACGACCTTAGGGTCAATGCCGCGTTTTTCAAACTCCTTGCTCCACAGTTCAATGGCCCGTTCGTCACGCGGAATACTATAAGTTTGGTTTCCAATGTAGCAGCTCACGTATACGCGCTCCGGGTCGAGCCCCACGACGTCGAACATAAACTCCGCGATCCAGGGAATTTGCTCGTCCTTAAAATAATCTCCCAAGCTCCAGTTGCCAAGCATCTCAAAACTGGTGGTGTGCTTGTTGTCTCCAACGTCATCAATGTCCGCCGCCCGGAAACATACTTGGCTATCAGCAAGGCGCACTCCTTCCGGATGCTTTTCGCCCAGTAAATACTGAATCATGGGCTGCATGCCGCTACCGGTAAATAGCGTGGACGGGTCGTCGGTCGGCACCAACGAAGCACGGGGAATAATCACGTGGTCGCGGGTTTCAAAAAACTCCAAATAAGCGCGTCGAATCTCTTGAGCTGTCATCCCGTAGTAGATCCTTGATATGCAAAATTCATTTCTTTATAGTTCTCCAGATGACATTTTAGCATTCTGTGAATTGCTTGCCGTCCTTGTGTCGTCTTCAAGTACCTTTCCCCCTGTCAGCATCTTTACTATTTATGTAAGCTTCGTAAAATATAAGCGTCCATGGTCCGTATGATTTTGTCGAAGAATTTTGCCCTGCATTATGTTCTTTCACGCGTCTTTTAAGATCGGTCGTTTTGCCGACGTATATCCTATAGCGCTCCTCTGATTGTAGTAAATAAACATAGAACATAATGTGATCAAGGGCTCACTACGGGATCTTCCGCCCCATTTTAACAGATTAGCCGGTTTTGGGCGGTTTTTGTTTGGCATAGCGTACATACACGGCGCACGTCCGGGCGAAGCCGGGTCGTGTGGTATGGCGGCCTTTTGAACCGACGTCACCGCTTACTACGTCGTTTTTTTAAAGCGGCGTTCATTGTTCCGGGTACGAGACAAGCTACCCGGCCTACACCACGATTCCGCCACCGACTACCCGGTCATCGTCATATAAAACGGCGGATTGGCCGGGAGTGATAGCCCGGATTTTTTGCTTGAACCGCAGTGTTGGCGAGCCGCCGCGCTTTATTAGCTTCACCCATTCTTTGGGAGCACGATGCCGGGTTCGCAACCAATACTCCCCTTCCGGCGGCTCATTATTGATCCAATGCGCATCCGTCAGCTTGGCAGAGGTCGACCACAGCCGGTCACTGGAGATATCCCGCGTTACGTACACTTCGTTTTTATCCATGTCCTTACCGATAACGTAATACGGAAGACCGCCGCCGATACCCAGGCCTTTTCGCTGGCCAATGGTATAAAAAATCGCCCCGTCGTGTTCACCCACTTCTTGGCCGCGTTCATCAAGTACTTTGCCGGGACGCGCCTTTACGAACCGGGATAAAAACTCCCGAATACCGACCTTCCCTACGAAACAAATCCCCTGGCTGTCCTTTTTACCGGCCGTCACTAAGCCCAGCCGCTTGGCTTCACGGCGCACGGCATCTTTGGAGGCAAAATCCCCGAGCGGGAACAGGGTTTTTCGTAAAGCCGCCTTGTTAACCCGGTACAAAAAATACGTTTGATCTTTGTTTTCGTCCTTGGCGGTAAGTAGCTTGCCATTCGTTGTTCTAGCGTAGTGTCCAGTGGCAATCATTTCCGCGCCGTCTTCCAGCGCAGCGTCAAAAAACAGCTTAAACTTTACCTCTTGATTACAAATAATATCCGGATTTGGCGTGCGGCCGGCTTTGTATTCCTCGATCATGTAATCCACGACTTTTTGGCGGTACTGATCCTGAAAGTCATAAACTTTGAACGGAATCCCCAGTTGCACGGCAACCCGTTTGGCATCGTTAAAATCTTCCTTCCACGGGCAAGGAAACCCGGGCAAGTCTTGCGTCCAGTTTTTCATGAACACGCCCGTGACGTCATAACCACGCTCCTTTAGCAGCGCGGCGGTCACGGACGAATCCACGCCTCCACTCATTCCGACGAACACGTTTTTAGGCATAACTAATTTACTATAACAGATATGTCGTGCTATATTTAATAAGTTTTAGACAATTTGTAAAAGTGAGGTTTTAATTATGACAAGTCTCGAAGCGAACGGAGCAAACACCAAAGAGCGGCGATTACCCGGATGGCTCAATCGGAAACTCGTAGGAGGTATCGCGATCATAGGAGCGGCGGCCGCCTCCTTCTTGAGTATCAACGAACTTTCCGATAGCAACGAACAACTACGAAACGAAAAAGCCGAGTTATTCGAAGAACTGGATGTTCATCAAAACTTGTCGAAAGATGGTCTTCGTTTTAACTACGCGACCATCACTGCCGGCGGGCGTACCCTCGTCGGGGTGCCGGCGGACGCTTGCGTGGAAACGGATGAAATTGCTTTTCAATATGAAGCGGAGGGCGAGGAGTGGACATTGTCGCTGCAACAGACCGATGAAGCCGAAAACGTATTTGATACGGGAAGCGCCCGAACACGCGGAGGGGTTGAAGAGTTAGTGAACGACTACTGCGGCAACGACTAACGAGCTCGAGCTGACCGCTTACATTCTAAAAAGGACGTTCGCCGCGGGCGATGCGTTGTTTGATGACCTTGAGCTGGTATTTCTTCCCCAGCCAAAAGGTGAAGATGATAAACGGTATCAAAATGGCCGCCGGTTGCCATAAAATCCGCGCCTCTTGTTCGCCGTCACCGCTTCCGGCGGCACCATCACCGCCATCTTCCTGGCTGAGCGGACCGTTAGCGATGGCCACTAATTGCAAAAAAGCGGTGCCTTCATTGGCGTCGACCGCCTTGACGATCACGTTGTACACGCCGGGATTTTCGTAGGCGTGGCTAATATCGAAGGTGCCGGCGAACTCCCTGGTAAGAAGTTGTTGCTCGCTGCCATCACCCCAGTCGATACTAATAGCGTACGGACTGCTCCCGCCGCTTAAAATTATCGGCCAATCCAGAGTCTGCCCGGGGTTAGCACCACGTTTGGCGAAGTTGCTGGTAAGGGTTACGCGGTCTTGGGCACCGGCGCGCGGGTCGTCATAAGTAACCGTGACGATGTTGGAGTCCGGTCCCGGCTGGTCAAGGTCGTCAAAAACCCGGGCCACGAGCTCGTTTTGGCCGCCGAATAAATCAATCACGATCGAATAACTTCCACCTTCGCACTGTACCGATCCGGCAAATACGTTATTCTTAAACACCTTGACTAGCAAGCCGTCCGGGCACACCCCTTGCACGGTAACCGGTAAATCCGAAAAGGAAGCACCGTTGGACGGCACGGTAATAGTGGCACCGTTTTCCGGAGGCGGAGCACTTACTTGCCCTTCAAGACCGATAGACCCTTCTTCTTGCTGGGCACCAACAACGCCCGCCATGAATACCACCAGTAGCAAACAGACGAGAACCGATAACAAGCGTTTGTATTTCATTGTCTTACCTACCTAAATAGTAGCATAAGCGCGGCGCGCCTTTCCCTAAAAAAGAGTGTGTTTATTTTCGTGTCTTGGGCTTTTTATAGCTTCCGGTGTTCACGCGGCGTTTTACCAGGAAACCACCATAAACTAGTGCGCCCAGTCCGACGGCAAGTATCGCCAAAAACCAATACGGTAAGTACCAAAACGATTTGGAAAGTGTTAACACCTCACCGCCGTTTCCGTAACTCACGTTGGCCGTGGTGGTGTAGCGCCCCGGCGTACCGATATCGGGTAAGTCGTCACGAAATACACGGGTACTCCTCGGAATAATGTTGCCTTTGGGGTCGGTATCGTTGAGTTCGTAGGAATGTACTTCTTCTCCGAACATGTCTTTTACGCTGACTTGCCCGAAGGGTTGCACGAAACCGTTTCCTTGGTTGACAATCTGCAAACCGACTTGTTCCGGCTTGGAAGTAAAGAAAGTCCCGCTGGCGTCGTTACGGTAATACAGTATGTTTCGAAATTGCACTTGCTCGGTAATGTCTCCGGGGACGGTTATCAGCACGACGGGGGCCAAACTGGCCGTCAACGCTACCTGTCCGTCATCCGGCGCGGCCGTTCCTTCCGGAGAAGCAAGGAAACGAATTACCCCGTAGTACCCGCCGGCCGGAGTATTTTCCGGGATCTCCACCGGAATTTCCTTGGTTTCGGTTTCCCCGGCTTCTATTCGCATACTCTCTAGCTCGTTGAAAAACGGCTTGATGGAGGGGAGGTCATCACGTTCTTCATTAATGAGTAGGCGTGGTTGTCCGGTGTCATTATCCGACACGAAGTCGTTGATAACCGGCGTGGCCTCTATGGTAGACCCGGTCACGTTTTGTACGCTAATTTGAACGGTATCGTCATTACCCGGTAAAATACTTAATTCGAAGCGCGTGGGTGAGATACTTAGTCCACTTCCCCCGGTTCCTCGCGCTGGTTGTTCCTGCGAAAACACCCGCGCGTTGGACACTGAAAACACCAACGCGAAACTCACTATTATCAGACCGAGCCGTTTAAAGCTACTCACTATAATCCCTCCTTGAAATCTTGTCTTATGCTTAGTATCCATTGTACCCATGCGTGGGGCTAATCCGCAACTAAAATGACGCCAAGGCCACGTAGGTTAACGTTGTGGCGTATATCCCCGGGGGTTGGTCGGACTCCACGTTTACTACATAAGATACCGTGAATAAATCGTAACTGGAAGATATACCGGCCGAGCTTAACACGTCCCCGGTTCGAAAGCGATACAAATTCGGCGTAGCGTAATTACCGGAGGCCGTCGCGTTACCTGGCCCCGAAGGATTAATACCAACGTTGGGGTTGGTGTTGTTACGAAGGTTAATACCGAATTGGCCGGAACCCGGTACGCTCGGGCCTTGGGACTCCAAAGCGGGTATCACGTTGTTACCGGCCGTCATGGTCGTCCCGTGCACCGATACGGTATACCCGGAGTCATCGTTGGTCGCTCCGGAGTACTGCGAGGTGGCCGTAGAGGGCAGATTGCTCTCCAACTCACCAAAATCAATATAATTGCCTTGGCTCGTCGTGCAGTCCGGGTTCACCGTTAAGGCCGCGCAAAATAACAAGTACGGAGGAACGTAGGCGTCCACGGAAATGTATTGGCTGGTACTAAAGGCCACCGCGCCGAAATCCACGGTCGGCCCGGTACCGTCATCACTGGCATGCAAGTGAATCCGTACATAAACGGTGTTGTTGGCGTCCTGCGAATTAACGATATTTTCGAACACGTAGTTGGCCGCGCCGGGAGTAACGGCGGCCGGCGGCCGCGAAATTACCAACCGATTAACAGTGGTGTTGGGGTGAATACCATATCCGGTTTCCCCGTCCTGGTAGACGAGTGAAGCGGTATCCGCATTAAATCCCGCCGGTGGCGTGCACGGCCCGTCGAACACCGCCGAATTATCACAAAATTCAAAAGCAACGGAGCCAATATTCGAAGCACTGGGGTATTCGAAACCATACAAATGATCCGCTGACTCTCCCGGACGCGGATTGGTAATACGCACGCTTCTCTCGCCAAGGGTGGCCGCACTCACCCGCACGGCCAAAAACAACGGCACCAGCCCGAAGGCCAGTGCCGCTATAAGAAGAATTGTTTTGTGCCGCTTTGATCTCATTTACGTTAATTGTATGCCAGATCGCCGCAAAATTTAACCCGTGTACGCTTTGCTAAAACGTTGGCGTCGCAATATAGGTACTGGTGACCGAGTAAGGTGCCGGTCGGGGCGGGTCAG